>WFYS01000078.1 GCA_015490005.1 Desulfurellaceae bacterium
GACCAATCCTTGCCAACTGTAACATAAAATCCATCTCCCAAATCTTGCCTAACAAAAGCAAGCATCAAATTGAAATTTTGTGGCCAAGAATCTAATGTGATATTAGCTTTAGTTTTTGTCAAAGGGTTAAATATCTTAAAACCTATTCTTGCAAATGTCCTTGAATTTTGCTTCCATTTGGAGCTTAAAATCGCATTTTTGGGTGATACATAGGAAGTATTGCTCATTATTACAGTTTTTTTGGAAAGCGAATTTTCATAACTAAGCCATCCGTATACAGTTGCTCGAAACGGTTTTTTAATATACAACTCTCCAGCAAATGAAGAAAATTGCGTGAAAACCAATTCCAATAAGCACTCAAAAACCAAAAATATCAGCATCATCTTTGGTTTTAAAGGCACAACAACCTCCCTATTGATTTTTAACGAAAGTCAATGTTTAAAATTTAAAATTTAAAATTAATCGATGCTGGTGGGATAATTTAAGGGAGGTCCGCCAGATTTGCACATATTGTTAAGAAATGCAAGCATTATAAAACTTAAAAAGGAAAAGAAAGTTAAAGGATAGCAATGCATTTTAGGGTCCTCCTTTCCAAATTTCGGGAGGCGTAAATGTTTCCATTTACACCCTATCGGCCTATAAACCATGGCATTCAGCTTTAGGTTTATAGGCTCGGAGCCCTTATTGATTTATAGTTTAAAAAACTGAATCTTATGTGTCAAGAATTAAAGTTGCGGAGAGTTTCCATTATGTCGTTTGCAATTTTAGACGGCGATAGAGAATATTTATCCCTCAAGATTTCCTGGCTGCCATGCTCAATAAACATATCCGGAAGGGCAAAGATCTTTACGGGCACTTTGATGCCCTTATCATTCAAGTAACTCAGAACACCCTCTCCGAAACCGCCAAATCTAACATTTTCTTCAATCGTTATAACAAGGTCGTAATTTGACAATTCATTTAGCATGTCCTCATCCATCGGTTTCACAAACAAGCAGTCAACAACGGTAGAGTTTATGGAATTTTTCTCTAAAATATCCGAAACCCCGAGGGCTACAGAAACCATGTTACCTATAGCCAAAATAGCAACCCTATCATTATTTGATTGCTTCAACACCTGCCACTTTCCAACCTTAATTTCTTCTGGATAAGGCAGATTAAACGTGTCAGGACACACACACCTCGGATACCTGATTGCTACAGGGTGTTCGTTGTAATTAACGGCGAAGTCTAACAACATCTCCAACTCTTTACCGTCTCTTGGCGCTGTTATAACCATATTTGGCACAGGTCTCAAGTAGGATATATCAAACACACCTTGATGTGTCTCTCCATCATCACCAACAATACCTGCCCTATCAATGGCAAAAACTACAGGCAAATTCTGTAGTGCAATGTCATGTATGATCTGGTCATAAGCCCTTTGCAAGAACGTTGAATATATCGCAACAATGGGCTTAAAACCCTTTACAGCCAAACCACCAGCCATTGTAACAGCGTGTTGTTCTGCTATTCCCACATCAAACACCCTATCGGGGAATTCTTCCTTTGCCCTTTGCAAGCCAGTTCCTATCAACATAGCCGCAGTAATAGCGACAACCTTCTCATTCTCTTTCATAATTTCCAAAACTCTATCACCAAAAACAGAGGAACAGCTTGGTTTGGCCGCTGATTTAATTGGCTTTCCTGTCTCTACATCAAACTTACCAATACCATGAAATAGAGACGGATTATCTTCTGCGGGCTTATACCCCTTACCCTTCTTTGTTATAACATGGACAACAATAGGACCCTTTAGATTTTTAACATTCTCAAAAACCTTTACAAGATCTTGGATTTTATGACCATTAAGAGGCCCAAAATATTTAAATCCAAGCTCCTCAAATAGTAAACCTGGAGAAAAAAACTTCAAAGATTCTTCAATTTTCCTTGCTAATTTAAGTGTAGGTTGTTCTGGTAGAGGCAAGTTGAGTATAAGCCTCTCTATTTCATCGCGCAATTTGTTGTAAATCGGCCCACTCATTTTTTTGGAAAGATAAGCTGAGATAGACCCTAAGGATGGAGAGATAGACATGCTATTATCGTTTACAACCACAATTAAGTCAGTATCTATATAACCAGCATTATCCAATCCTTCATAAGCAATGCCACAAGACAGAGAACCATCACCTATAACCGCAACAACCTTTTCGTCTCCATCTTCTAAATCCCTTGCTAAAGCCATACCTAACGCAGCGGAAATAGATGTACCTGCATGGCCTACATTAAACGTATCGTATTCGCTTTCCTCTCTTTTAGGAAAACCGCTTAAACCATTGAATTCTCTAAGGGTGTTAAACACTTCCTTTCTACCTGTAATAATTTTATGAGCGTATGTTTGATGACCAACATCCCATACTATTTTATCTTTTGGGGTTTTAAAAACATAATGAAGTGCTAGCGTAAGTTCTACAGCACCCAAAGAGGAAGCCAAATGCCCTCCCCTTTGGGAAACCGTTTTAATTATTAAATCTCTGATTTCTTTGGCTAGAGAATCTAATTCTTGTAAAGAAACCTCCCTTAAATCTTCAGGGCTGCTTATATTTTCTAGCAAATCCTATCTACCTCTTCTTTTTAAGGTATTCCTTAGCCATTTTAGAAGCTTGGCTATTGGGGTATTGTTTAACCACTTTTTGTAACAAATAATCACCGTCGATCTTATCACCCATACCAATAAAAGCTAATCCTTCCTTGAATGTAGCCATTGGAACTTTATCACATTTTTGGTAAGTGTTAACGAGATAATCATAATTAATTATAGCTTTGTCGTATTGACCTTTTGCATAATAAGATTCAGCAATATAAAAAACAGCATCTGGTATGAATTTTGAGGTTTTAAACTTATCCTTAAATTTTTTAAAGGCAAGTATTGCGTCATCGTATTTTTTAGCCTTAAATAAGTTCAAGGCCTCATTAAAAATTTTTTGATCCTCTGATATAGTAGGAGTAGTTTTAACTTCATTGCCACCTTTAGACATCGCAGGTTTATTGTTGTTGTTCGATGTAGATGCAGAAGGTTGAGGTACAACTTTCTGATTTGGACTGTTAGTTGGTTTTAACTGATTATTATTCTTAGCATTTGGGCTTTCATTAGGTAAATTAGATGCAGAAGGTGGATTAACGGTTGTATTCCTAAGTAAAAGTTGATTAATTTGGTTTTGTATAGAATCTAACCTATGCTGTATATCGTCAAGCTCACCTTTCATCTCACCGTACTTAACCAAAAGGCTATCAATCTTTAGATAAAGCTGAGCCTCTTGCTGTTGCAAAAGTTTTATCTGTTGTTGATTTTGTATAACTTTTGTTTCCAAAGCGTAAGGGTTTTCTTGAGCATAAACATTGTGAAAAATACATATAACCGAGATAATGAGAATTAGAGCAAAGAATTTTTTCATTTTTTACCCCTCTATTTTGACAATACGGAGAAATGGTCCCTTCTGTTCTTAGCCCATGCGTACTCATTATGTGCTGGGTCAAGTGGTCTGCTCTTTCCATAAGATATTATAGAAATTCTGTCTGGACTAATGCCTTTTGATACTAAATATTGTTTAGCTGCCATAGCCCTTTTCCAACCCAAAACCAAGTTATATTCCACAGTTCCCCTCTCATCACAATTACCTTCAATCCTAACTTTTATTGAAGGGTGTTTTTTCATATATTGAACTATTTTGTCAAGTACTACTGGCACATTCTGCTTTATCCCCCACTTGTCTATGTCGGTTAGGTTGTATTTGTCAAAATTGAAATGGATATCTTGAAATATAGATTTTAACTGCTGTTCATTAATAGATGCGGTTTGAGCTTTAGCATTACTTGTAACAGGTTTTTCCACCTTAACCTGCTTTGGGGCAGTTTTAACACAGTTTTTATGCATACACATACACCCACTCGTTATAAATGCAGTAGCCGCTATAGCTGAAATAATAGCACCCGTCTTCTTAATCATTTTCTCACCTCCAAATTATTTTACTATTACAAAATGGTCCCTTCTGTTCTTAGCCCATGCGTACTCATTATGTGCTGGGTCAAGTGGTCTGCTCTTTCCATAAGATATTATAGAAATTCTGTCTGGACTAATGCCTTTTGAAACAATATAGTTCTTAGCTGCCATAGCCCTTTTTTCTCCCAAAGCCAAGTTATATTCTATCGTTCCTCTTTCATCACAATTGCCCTCAATCCTAAGTTTCACAATTGGATGTTTTTTTAGAAAAATTACTATATTGTTCAGTATATCTTGAGGATTTTCGTTTATACCATATTCGTTTATTGGCTGTATTTTATAGCTATTAAATTTAAAATTAATATCTGGAGCTATTTGGGAAAATTGCTTCTTCAATTCTGATAAACTCATGTTTTCTTGCAATACATTAACCTTAGGATATTTCAATGTTGCAGACGAAGGTTGTGGGTTAGACACATTTTCAGTACTAGGAGTTTCTAAGTTATTATTAGTATTCTTCACATACCTATTAGATGAACAATTCCAAAGAAAAAAGGCCATTAAAAACATTAAAACAAAACTAAACAGTCTGTTCATTGCTTCCTCCTTTCTCATCGCAATTTAGAACTCACACTAAGCCCATTATATATCAACTTCGTTTCCATTGCAACAGAGACATGACCATTGATAGAGTTAACTATATATATCATATTTTTATTGCCAATCCTTCCTGTTAAAGCGACGTAACGAGAATCGTATGACCAACATGGAGAATCCAAACTATAACCCTCCATCAATATTTTGTCATCTGAGCCATCTAAGTTCATAATTTTTAAGTAGGAAACTCCATTTTCAAGAGAGATATAAGCTATCTTTTTACCGTCAGGCGAAATGCTCGGAGAAGAATTATATTTACCTTGAAAGGTCAATCTTTCTGCATTCGACATTGTATTTAAGTTTTTTATATAAATTTGAGGATTACCATCCCTATTAGATACAAAAACCATTTTAGAAAAATCAGGAGTAAAAGACGGTGATACGTTAATGTATGGATTATCTGTAAGTTTCCTTAGCACCCTACCCCTTTGATTTATAACGTAAATATTAGTACTTCCATACCTATTAAAAGATATTGCAAAATTATTCATATATCTGACAGCAGCTATGCTTAAGTTGGAAGCATTAAATAATTTAGTCAACCTACCGCTAAACACATTAAACAGAAACACCGACGGCTTACCATATCTATAGGATAAAAACGTAACTTCATCACTATCAACCCACTTTGGGAGCATATTAAAAGTATGCCAGTTGGTTATTCTAACAATATTTTGTCCATTAAAATCGCAGATGTAAATATCACTGGTTTTGCCATTTCCTAAAGCAAATACGATTTTGCTTTCAAAAGGCCCATAAACCCCTGTAACGTATCCTATAAGCAAATCTACCATTTTATCTGCCACCCAATTCAACGAATAAATATTGCTCGAAAATGTCCGGTCTATAACAACAGCATTCCTTAAAACATCGGTTATTTTTATATTTACATAGACATTTTTACCTTCCAACACAGCATTTCCGTAAATCACATAATCTATTCCGTCTAGTCTTGCTATCCCATTAATTACATTTTCCCCTGCTTCGTATGAAAAATGTTGAGAAAGATCCGGAGTGAATATGCCTGACATATCTAAGTCTCTTTTTATTGTATTTATCAACCTCTTTGACACAATTTCAGGAGTACTTTTTACAAAACCCCACAGACCCACCTTAATTGGTTTATATTGTGGATTAGATATGGTTATCTCAAATGTTGATGAGTAAGAAACATTGGTTATCAATAGAAAAATTAATAAAAACAAAACTTTTTTCATTCTTTTTCCCTACTGTCAAACGTAATTATAAAATCAACAACCCCTCCCGACAAAATCTCTTTCGGTGGAGGAGGAAATGGCTCACTTGACTTAATAGCGTTCATAACGGTACCATCAAAATAAGCATTCTGCGAACTTTTAACCATGTATAGCTTAATCAAATTCCCCCTATAATCAAGTTTTATCTCAACTTTAGCGATAAACACGTTATTTTTTACAATATCCTTTGCTACTCCCCAATTTTTATAAATAAGACTCTCAATAAGGGCAATATAACTCCTCGCAAGTTTTTCAGAAAAACTTCTTTTAGCTTCCTCCTCACTTAAAACTCGTTCCTTTATCTCTCTAATTTTTTCCCTCAATAAGTTTTGTTTTATTCTTTGTATCATTATTTTCTCTTTCATTAATCTTATCTTTTTTTTAATGTCTGGTTTAATACCAGCAAGCTTTTTAGGCTTTTCTTTGGGCTTCTGCTTTATCTTTAAGGATTTTTTCAAAATATGAGGCTTATTTTTTGGTTTATGTTTCCTAGGAACTTTTTTAGAAATTATTCTATGTTTAGTTTCATTTCTGTGTTTAGCCTTAATATTAACCTCAACTTTTGACTTTTGATTATTTTCTTTAACTACTATCAAGTTTACATTGTAAACTTGCGCCTTTTTTACAATTAAAGCTGAAGTTCTAACAATAAAAATAAAAACCAAAACAAATAACGCATGAAGAAGGAGTGAAATTAGGAAGCTCAAAAATTTCATCGTTTAGGTTGAGTGGCGAGCCCTACTTTACTTATTCCTACCGACTTAACCATATCAATCAAGTTGATAACCGCCCCGTAATCCACCATAGAGTCGGCCTTAATAATAACACCTCTACCTTTATGAGATTTCAAAAAATCCTTTAGCGCGTATAGTTCTATAGGAACTTTATCAAGATAATATTTACCGTTTTTGTCTATTGATATGATTATATTCTTGCTTTTTATTTTAGTAACACCGGATTTAGTTTTTGGAAGGTTTACTCTTATTCCTTTTACAAGCATAGGCGTTGTTACCATAAAAATAACCAAAAGAACTAGCATCACATCAACAAGGGGAGTTATATTTATATCGGAAAATGATTTTTTATTATTTCTTCTCATTTAATAGCTTCTAAAAACCCTTCCAGCTCTTCTGACATATTGGATAGCCTCGTGTGAAGTATATTGTAGCCAATAACAGCAGGTACAGCCACAAAAATACCAGCAGCTGTAGTAACCAAGGCCTCAGAGATTCCCGGAGCAACTGTTGCTATAGTAACACTTTGAACATTACCTATACTATTAAACGCATTTATAATGCCCCAAACGGTTCCAAATAAACCTACAAAAGGGGCAGTGGCCCCTATAGAAGCAAGCCAAGGAAAACCACTCTCAAGGTCTTTTCTTACAACTTCTAAAAAACTCCTTGCCGATGCATAAGATTCCTTTCTGAGTAAGTAGATATTGCCTGCAATGGATTCTGTGGCCTTTGCAAATGCATCAAGGGATGATTTATCACTCGTCTCTATAAATTTTTTTATGAAAACTCGATTTTTATTGAATATTGACCTAAGTTGTAACCATTTATAAATCATAATACTCCATGAGTATAACGACATGACTCCCAAAATTACAAGAACAGCTATAGCTATACTGCCTATATGACTGAAACCAAAATAATTGCTCATGATGCTAACTCCAACATACCCTCGTATTTCTTAAGCAATCTTCTAACTCTTTCGTAATTTGCATCATCAAAAGACAACGAAGATAACTCATTTTTGAATTTTTCTATATTTTTCTGCGCCTTTTCCAAATCCACATCTTCTTTTGTTACAACTTCATCGGCAATCACAAACACATTGTCATTATCAACTTCAAAGTATCCGCCAACTATAAGTATCTTAAATTTATCTTCACCTTTCGGTTGAATATCCAGCAGTCCTACATCAAGTATAGTCATAAAACTCTCGTGCCCCGGCAAAACGCCAAATTCTCCTAATGCACCCGGAGCGCTTATATATTCAACCTTACCTTCAAACACCTTTTTTGATGGTGTCACAAAACTAACATTTAACTCAGGCACTATAACCTCCTACTACTGAGCAAGTGTTTTTGCCTTCTCTAAAGCCTCTTCTATTGTCCCAACCATATAAAAAGCCTGCTCCGGTATATCGTCATATTTTCCATCTATTATTTCTTTGAAACCCTTTATAGTATCTTGGATATTCACATATTTACCACTCATACCCGTAAATTGTTCTGCTACAAAGAACGGTTGAGATAGGAATCTCTGTATTTTTCTTGCTCTATTAACTATCACCTTGTCTTCTTCGCTTAGCTCTTCCATTCCCAAGATGGCAATAATATCCTGTAGTTCCTTGTATCTCTGTAGTATTTCTTGAACATTTCTTGCTACTTCATAATGCTCATTACCAACAACGGCTGGATCAAGAATTCTTGAAGTTGAATCAAGAGGGTCAACAGCAGGATAAATTCCCAACTCCGTAAGTTTTCTCGAAAGGACTGTGGTAGCATCCAAGTGAGAAAACGTTGTTGCAGGAGCAGGATCTGTTAGGTCGTCCGCAGGAACATAGATTGCTTGTACAGAAGTAATAGAACCTTTCTTTGTAGATGTAATTCTTTCCTGCAATTCCCCCATATCCGTTCCCAACGTCGGCTGATAACCAACGGCAGACGGAATTCTACCCAACAATGCCGAAACCTCAGAACCGGCTTGCGTAAACCTAAAAATGTTATCTATAAACACAAGAACGTCCAAGTTTTTCTCATCTCTAAAGTATTCAGCAACGGTGAGGCCAGTTAGACCAACCCTTGCCCTTGCTCCTGGAGGCTCATTCATCTGACCGTATATCAGGGCAGCCTTATCTAAAACTCCAGACTCTTTCATCTCATTCCACAGGTCATTTCCCTCCCTTGTCCTTTCACCAACTCCGCAGAAAACCGAATATCCACCGTGATGCATTGCAACGTTATGAATCAATTCCATAATGAGAACAGTCTTTCCAACTCCAGCACCACCAAACAACCCTGTTTTACCACCTTTTGCATACGGACAAAGCAAATCTATGACCTTGATACCAGTCTCAAACATCTCACTTGTCGTTGACTGTTCTTCAAGGAGTGGAGCATCCCTGTGTATAGGCCACCTAACATCGTATTTTAAAGGACCTAATTCATCAACAGGCTCACCAACTACGTTCATTATCCTTCCTAAAACACCCTCTCCTACGGGCGTTGTAATATAATTGCCTGTATTCTCAACCTCTGTGCCTCTAACCAATCCATCTGTTGAATCCATAGCAACAGTCCTAACCCTTCTTTCCCCTAAATGCTGTTGAACCTCTAAAATTAAATCACTTGTAGCACCTTCAATATCTTCCTTCTTTACCTTTAAAGCAGTATATATAGGCGGTAAATCGCCCTCTACGAACTCCACATCAACAACCGGTCCTATTACCTGAACAATTTTTCCTTTTTCTGCCATAAGCTAACTCCCCTTATTATTTTATTGTTTCATAGCCTCTATACTTGTCGTTATTTCTACCAATTCCCTAGTTATTGTGGCTTGTCTGGCCTTATTAAATTCAAGAGTTAAATTCTTTATCATCTCACCTGCATTAGTTGTCGCTGCGTCCATAGCTGTCATCCTAGCTGCATGCTCACCTGCCAAGGATTCGAGCATAGCATCGTATAATTCCATCTTTACAAATTTCGGAAGCAATTCCTTTAAAACCGTTTCTTTGTCAGGTTCAAACGTAAATTTTTCTGCTAAATTATGTTCGCTAGGAACTTTATCACCTATCATTATCGGCAAAAGCTTTTTAACAGTAACCTTCTGGACTAATACATTAACAAACCTATTGAACACCACATAAACTTCATCCGAATCGCCATTTAAAAAATCAGCAATAACTTTATCCATTATTTTGCTTGCATTAATAAATTCTACATTATCCTTCAAAACATCTTCATAAAACTCTTTTGGTTTAACGCCTCTGAATTTAAAATAATTGTTGGAAAAACGCCCAATTAGTATTAAATTAACTTTTTTTTCAGAAAACTTTGTATTTATTAAACGCTCTGTTTCTTTAAGAACATTATGGTTAAAAGCCCCGCACAACCCCCTATCAGATGTTATCACTATCAAATCAACACTTTTAACATCTCTAAACCTCAAAAGATCGTTATCTTGATGTGATGTAGAACTTACTAGAGAAGCAATCATCTGTTCAAGTTTATTCTTAAAAGGCCTAAAAGTCAGAGTTGCCTCTTGAGCTTTTCTTAATTTCGCAGCAGCAACCATTTTCATGGCCTTAGTTATCTGTTGGGTCTTTTGGATACTACCTATTTTTCTTTTGATATCTCTCATGCTAAGAGCCATAATTAATGCTCCTTCTAAGCTTTAAAGACTTTTTTAAATTCTTGTATAGCATTATCAATTTTCCCTTTTAGCTCATCATCAATTTTTTTCTTATCTTTTATTTCAGGCAAAAGATTTGGGAATTTAGCCTCCATAAACTTATACAAATCTTCTTCGAATTTTTTAACATTTTCAATTGTTACATCATCCAAATAACCATTATTACCAGCGTAAATTATCAATATTTGCTTCTCAACTGGTAATGGAGAAAATGGGGGTTGCTTTAAGATTTCTGTAAGCCTTGCGCCTCTATTTAATTGCTGTTGAGTGACTTTATCCAAATCAGAGCCAAATTGGGCAAAAGCCGCAAGCTCCCTATATTGCGCTAGAGAAAGCCTTAACATGCCGGCAACCTGCTTCATAGCTTTAATTTGAGCTGCACCTCCAACTCTTGAAACTGATATACCTGCATTAACAGCCGGCCTGATTCCTGCATAAAAGAGGTCACCTTCCAAATATATTTGACCATCGGTAATAGATATAACATTAGTCGGTATGTAAGCTGAAACGTCACCTGCCTGAGTTTCAATTATAGGCAAAGCGGTCAAAGAGCCACCACCCATCTCATCAGATAGTTTAGCTGCACGTTCAAGTAACCTTGAATGTAAATAGAATACGTCTCCAGGGTAAGCCTCCCTGCCTGGTGGCCTTCTAAGCAACAAAGACACCTGCCTGTAAGCTTGGGCGTGTTTTGTTAAATCGTCGTATATAATCAATGCATGCATTCCATTATCCCTAAAATATTCTCCCATAGTAACACCAGCGTAAGGAGCTATATACTGAAGCGGTGCAGGGTCGGATGCAGTTGCAGCGACAATCGTTGTGTATTCCATTGCACCCAGCTCTTCAAGTTTCTTCCAAATTCTTGCCACCGTAGACCTTTTCTGACCTATTGCAACGTAAATGCAGTAAACATCGGTATCTTTTTGGTTGATTATGGCATCTAAAGCAATCTGTGTCTTACCAATCTGCCTATCACCAATTATAAGTTCCCTTTGGCCCCTTCCTATAGGAATCATTGCGTCTATTGCTTTAATACCGGTTTGCAGAGGTTCCTTAACAGACTGCCTTTGAACAATGCCCGGTGCCTTTATCTCTATTCTTCTGTAATGTTCACTCTCGATAGGGCCTTTACCATCTATAGGCTCACCAAGAGCATTCACAACCCTACCAACCAAAGCCTCTCCTACAGGAACTTGGGATATTCTTTTTGTTCTCTTTACCCTTTCGCCTTCTTTTATCATTCTATCATCGCCAAGAACAACAACACCCACATTGTCTTCTTCCAAGTTCAAGGCCATACCCATAACACCACATTCAAACTGAACAAGCTCGTTTGCCATAACCTTGCTAAGGCCATAAACCCTTGCAATACCATCTCCCACACTCAAAACTGTTCCAGTTTCACTTATATCGATAAATTCTTTGGTGCTTTCAATCTCTTTCTTTATTACCTCGCTAACCTCGCTCGCTTTAATTTGCATTTACACTCTCCTCCTTATCCTTATATTGAAAGTCTCATAAGTTTATGTTCAAGACTAGACAAATAAGTCTTTAAGCTTCCATCGTAAACAACATCTTTCACCTGAACAACCACCCCAGCGATTAAACTTGAATCTGTAGTAAATTCAAATTGGACATCCTTGTTTAATTTTTTATTAAATTGTTCTTTCAATTTTTTCTTCGTTTCTTCATCCAAATCAATTGCACTTTTAACAGAAGCCTTTACCCTGCCCTTTTCCTCATCAGATAGCTCCTCAAATGTTTCAACAATCTCATGAAACAACCTAAATCTACCCTTTAGAACAAGATATTTAAGAAAATCATATAGAAACTCATCGCTACACAAATGGGATATAACCTTATCTTTGTTTTTATAAGGGATTACATGTGCCGACAAATATTCAAAAACCTCCGAATTATCCACTAAAAAAGCGTCAATTTCTTTTAAACCTTCCAAAGCCTTGTCTGAATCAACCCCTTTGTCATTACATAGACCCAAAAGGGCCTTAGCATATCTCAAGGATAGCTTTTTATCAACCATTACTGCAAACTCCTTATGAATTTATCGTTAATTTTTTTATGTTCTTCAATAGATAGGTTCTCAAATTTCCTTCTTAAATTATCTATAGCCTCTTTACTTATCCTCCTAAGCAAGATCATTTTAGATTTTGAAATTATAAAAGCCTTTTCTTCTTCCGCAGATTTCAAAATTCTTTTTATGGCAATCTCAACCTCTTTTAAAATCTGCTCTCTTTCATTCTTAGCCATAGAATCAAAAGTATCCAAAATATTCTTTATTTCTATTTCTAATTTGTCCAATTTCTCCTTTGTTTCTTCTAACAGCCTCTCGGCTTCTGCTCGAAGTCTCTCAGCCTCTTCTAGTTCCTTTTTTATATCTTCTTTCCTTGTTCTAAAAAAGTTAGCTACAGGTTTTCTTAAAAAATAATAGAGAATGCCAGCAAAAACAATAAAATTTATAACTCTCCACCCCATACGGGGATCAATTCCACTACTCTCAGCTGCAAAAGAAGCTATAGGTACGAGCACAAATATCGCACTTAATATATATTTCAACATACCTCCCACCCCCCTACTCTACTATTTGCCTATAGATTTTACTTGCAATCTCAAAACTATAATCTTTAGAGCTATCCAACTCCAACTCAATCTGTTTGTTTATACTTTCCCTAAACTCTCTAATTTCCTCAATGACTTTTCTCTGTTCTTGAGATATTTTATCTTCTTTTTCCTTTAGGGCTTTTGAAACTGTATTAGTATAATTTTTCTTGGCTTCTTCTTCGGCTTCTTTAATCTTTGCAAAGTATTTTTCCTCATTTTCTTTAGCTTCTCCTCTTAATTTCTCAGCCATATCTTTCAACTCTTCGATTTTTCTAACTCTTTCTTTTATCTTCGAAAGTAAAGGTCTGTACAGAATAATATTAAGCACAAATAGTAGAAAGAGAAAATCTATCATCTGGACAAAAAGCGTATGATTTATATTTATCATGCGAACCTCCCGTACTTTAGTTTCACACATCTAAGCAAAACAAAAAAATCCATAGCATCTCCTAAGCAATCTTTTTTACTCAATAACTATAAAATTTTCAACATTTTGTTTTATCTCATTAAAAAAAGGTTCAATATCACCATGAGTGAGAGACTTTTCAATAGGACCCCTCTCTTCTTTTGGAATGATGAGAGTCTTAACTTTATTGGTTTTTACAAACTTTAAAATTTCCTTAGCCGTTTTTCCTTTAAGCTCAATCTTACTAACTTTAATGCCATCATCCTCATCTGATACTATCTTTTCCAACTTACTAAGCACAACCCTGCTAATATTTTCAATACCCTGCTCCAACTCTCTTTCTAGATTAACATATCCACTTTTAGAGTAAAAGCTAGTATCATTCACAAAGATAAGATGCATTTCATCTATACCATCATTTTTAGCTATTTCTAAAGCCTTTTTAATAGCTTTTTTAGCAACTTCAGAACCTTTAGCTACTACAACTAACTTATATTCCATTCTAACCTCCCAACAGCAACCAAATCATACCTATTGCAACTGACACAACTGTAGCCGGCACTCCAACTTTCAAAAATTCTTTGAACGTTATTGGATAACCTGCTCTTTCAGAAATTCCTGCCGTAACAACATTTGCACTCGCACCTATTAAAGTTCCATTTCCACCTAAACACGCCCCCAAAGACAATGCCCACCACAGAGTATTTCCAGCGTCAGGTATCGTTCTTGTAAGATATGCAACAACTGGCAACATTGTTGCAGTAAAAGGAATATTATCAATAATAGCCGAAGCAAAAGCACTTACCCATATAATCAAAATTATTGCGAGTGTCAAACTATTACCTGCCAAATCCTTCACCCATGAGGCTATCATCATTATAACGCCCGTTTGCACACTTCCC
>WFYS01000079.1 GCA_015490005.1 Desulfurellaceae bacterium
ACCCTATACTGCGGATAACAAAACAATCTCGCTTTCGTTTAACGCAGGAATAAGTATATACCCCAAGGATGCAAGGGATCCTAAAACACTAATGTACAAGGCTGAAATTGCACTATTGGATGCTAAGCACAAAGAAGAAAGCCTTGGTTTTTACAAAGAAGACTTAAGAGAAAAAGCTCAAAAAAGGATGAACTTAAGAAACTTTATGGCAGATGCTCTAAAAAATAACGAGTTTGTTCTATACTACCAACCATACTTTAACGCAAAAACGCACAAGATAGAAGGGGCAGAAGCCCTATTGAGATGGAAAAAAGATGGCAAACTTATTCCTCCTATGGAATTCATACCCTATTTGGAAGAAACTGGAATGATAAGTGCTGTTGAAGACTGGATTGTTAGAGAGGTTTCAAGTAAGCAAAAGCAATGGGAAGAAAAAGGAATTAAACCCGTACCCATTTCAATTAACATATCCCCTACAAGCTTTTCAAGAAAAGATTTTGTAGAAAACTTTTTATCGAACATCAAAGCCACAGACGCAAACCCAAAGCTAATAAACATAGAGATTATAGAAAGGTTGTTTATAGAAAATATAGAAAACTCAAAATATATACTCAACGCAATAAAACGGAACGGATTTCGTATATCAATAGATGATTTTGGAACGGGCTACTCCTCTCTTTCATATCTAACATCTCTTCCCATAGATTACATAAAAATAGACATATCCTTTGTAAGAAAAATGATGAAAGACAGCAACACAAAAGCCATTGTTAAAACGATAATATCCCTTTCTAAAGACATCAATATGAAAACTATAGCTGAGGGCGTTGAAACCAAAGAACAGCTGGAACTGTTAAAAACATTGGGCTGCGATTATATACAAGGATATCTATTTTCAAAGCCCCTACCTGAAGATGAATTTGAGAAAATACTTAATGACAGACAATAATCAGTCATGCTATAAGAAATGTTAAGCAAATATCCTTTTAGCACGAAACGACTTTGAGCTACAAATTATAGAAACCCACCTAAAAAACTTGACAAAAAACAAAAAATAAGGATTATTCAAGTAGTCTTTTCAGTGGAGGAAGTTTATGGATACCGCCACAATAGAAGAATTGAAAGAAAGATTGCTAAACCTAAAGAAGGAGATAAACTCGAGGATAAAGAAAAACTTGGAAAAGGTTAATTCTCTCCAACTTAAAGGAGACGAAGGTGATTTTTCGAGCGCCGTTTATTCAAGACAGGTTTTATACGATTTAATAGAAAAAGACAGGAACCATCTAAAAGAGATAGAAGAATCTCTATATGACATCGAGAAGAACACCTATGGGAAATGCAAAAGATGCGGCAAGGAAATAGAGATAGAAAGAATGAAATCTAAACCAACAGCAAAGTATTGTATATCTTGTAGAAGGGTAATTGAGTCTGGCAAGTGAACTTTTATATCTTCTGTTTCCAAACAGATGTGTCCTTTGTGGAAATAAAAGCACGTTTCTTATATGCGAGGATTGCTTATCTTCTTTAAACTTAAATTTCAACAGATGTAGTAGATGTTCAAGTCCTATTCCTTCAAAAGAAGGTCTATGTAGCTTTTGCTTAAAAGAAAAAAGATACTTTACACAAGGCTTTTCGCTTTTTAATTACAAAGAAAATAAAGTGGCAAAAATTATAGAGTTAATAAAATTCTACGGTAAATTCGGATTAATAGACTTTTTAGACTGTTTTAAAAACGAAATTAAAAACATTGATTTTTGGGGCAATATAGACTACCTAATCCCTGTTCCTATGCACCCACGTTCCTTAAGAAAAAGAGGGTTCAACCAAGCTGTTTTAATAGCCAAGAAAATCGGTAAATTTATAGATAAGCCCATTTGCTTCGATTGTATTGCAAAAACTAAACTGACTAATTCCCAAGTAGGCTTAAGCATGAACGAAAGAAAAACAAACCTAAAAAACGCTTTTAGAGCATTAAACCTCAAAAAAGACATAAAAGCCGTTGCTATAATAGACGATGTCTTCACTACAGGATCAACAATCAACGAAATAGCAAAACTGCTAGAAAAACATAACATTCAAAGCTATTTTTTCACTTTAGCATCAACACCTAGTGCAGTATAAGTGTTGATTTTTGAAATTATTTGTATATCATATCAAGGTTATATCCTTGCCTTCTGTTTTTTTGCAGAAGGCCAAAAGTCCAAAAGGAGGTTTATGGATGAGGTATTACGAATTGCTTTACGTGGTTCAGCCACACATGAGCGAAGAGCAGCTTAAAGAATTCATGAATACTGTGGCTGAGAGAATAAAAGCTGAGGGTGGAGAGATTTTAAAGAACGAGGTATGGCAAAAACGCACTTTAGCTTACCCAATTAAAAAATTCAGGCAAGGGTACTACATCTTAGTGCATTATCGTTCTGCAGTTGAAACACCAAAAAAAATCGAAGGGTTTCTGAGAATTAAAGAGGATGTTTTAAGGTTTATGAATATCTCCATGCTAAAAAAAGACATAAAGAAGTTTGAAATATCAGAAAAGAAGGAAGAAAATGGCTAACCTCAACAAGGTCATGTTAATCGGTAATCTTACGAGAAATCCGGAATTGAGATACACACCTGCAGGACTAGGTATTGTAAGCTTTGGAATAGCCGTAAATACACCGATAGGTAGAGATGATTCTGGCAATAGAAAGACAGAAACCTTGTTTGTAGATGTGGTAGCTTTTGGAAAGCAAGCTGAGGTTATAGCTGAGTATCTTAAAAAAGGCTCGCTTATATACTTGGAGGGTAGACTTAGATACAGAACTTGGGAAGACCCGTCGGGCAATAGAAGAAGTAAACATGAAGTGGTTTTAAATAACTTTCAATTCTTAAACACAAAAGAAAAGGTTCAGGATTCGAGCATTGTGGATACACCAGATGAAGATGAAGATATACCGTTTTAATGGAGGTTTATATGTTGGATAACAATAACAAAAAAAGAAAGAGATACTTCAGATATCCAAGAAAAAAAGTATGCTATTTTTGCGCAAATAAGATAGATGAGATAGATTACAAAAACGTGGATATTTTATCTAGATATGTTACTGAAAGATATAAAATCGTTGGAAGGAAAACAACCTCAACTTGCGCCAAGCACCAGAGAATGCTAACTAAAGCCATAAAAAGGGCTAGGGTCATGGCACTTCTTCCATTTACAGTCAGCAGAAAATTGCACAGTTAGGGGGGGAAACAATGAAAATTGTTCTTTTAGAAGATGTTGAAAAATTAGGCTATGCTGGAGATATAAAAGAAGTAAAGGATGGGTATGCCAAAAATTTTCTCATTCCAAAGGGTTTTGCGCTAGCTGCTACGAGAAGCAACTTAAAATTGGTTGAAGAAAAAAGAAAAGCTATTTTAAGGAAAATAGAAAAGAGAATTGCTGAGGCAAACAAAATTAGAGAATCGCTGGATGGTATAGAGATAGAAATTAAAGCAAGAGCAGGTGAAAAAGGTAAATTGTTCGGCTCCATTACAGTAAACGAAATTTATGAACAGTTAAAGGAAAAATCTGAAAATTTGGACAAAAAGAGCATTAGAATACCCGAGGGTGGTATTAGAGAAGTTGGCAATCACACGGTTGAAATAGCTATATACAGAGATGTAAAGGCTACGGTTAAAGTAAAAGTTTCTCCCTTAGATGAACAATAATACTTTAAGAGTATACCCACAATCAATAGAGGCAGAGAGGGCACTGTTGTGTTCTCTCTTTTTAGATAACTCCCAGATAGGTGAAATATTAGAAATAATAAGCGAGGATGACTTTTTTGATGAAAAAAATGCTATCATTTTTGGAATTTTAAAAGAGTTATACGCAGATGGCATACCAATTGACTTTATAACCGTTTCAAATGCCATAAAAGAAAAAGGGCTAGAGCAAAAGATTCCCCAGGATTACATACTAAGCCTAACAGAGTTCTTGCCAGCTCCGGCAAACACTAAATATTATGCTGAAATAATCAGAAAGAAGGCGATATTTAGAAAACTAATATTCATGTCAAACGAAATAGCCACAGTTTGCTACGAAGAACCTGAAGACATAGAAGAAGTTTTAAATATGGCAGAAAAGAGGCTATTTGAAATTGTAAGCAGTAAATCTATAAGATATAAATCAACAGGGGAATTGTCTGATGAAATAACAGAGTATTTGGAAGCTTTAAAAAATAGAAAAACAATCATAACGGGCGTACCTTCTGGATTTAAAGACTTAGATAACATGACAAATGGATTTCAAAATGGGGATTTAATAGTAATTGCCGGAAGGCCTGGAATGGGAAAAACAAGCCTCGCAATTAACATAGCTTTGAATGCAGCTTTAGATTATGACAAGAAGGTAGCCATATTTACACTCGAAGTATCTGCTATTCAAGTCGTTCTAAAAATGATTGCCTCTATATCAAAAGTCGATATGAAAAAGCTTAGAACAGGTTTTTTTGACAACAACGACTGGAATAGCGTGGTTAAAGCTATAGATAAGCTCAAATATGCGCCCATCTTTATAGACGAAACATCTCTTCTAACATCTATCGATATTAGAACAAAAGCAAGAAAACTAAAGATGGAAAAAGATATTGACCTATTAATCATAGACTACTTACAGTTAATAGAAGGTAGGAATTCCAGTGTAAATAGGGTTCAGCAAATTTCAGAAATCTCAAGGGCACTAAAAATTTTAGCAAAAGAATTAAACATTCCTATAATAGCCCTTTCTCAGCTAAACAGAGCTGTAGAAAACAGGGAAGATAAAAGACCAACTCCTGCAGATTTAAGGGAGTCTGGCTCCATAGAACAAGACGCAGATATAATTATGCTTCTTTATAGAGACGAAGTATATAACAAAAACACATCCGAGCATGGCGTGGCAGAGATAAACATAGCAAAGCAGAGAAATGGGCCTCAAGGGGTTGCAAGATTGCAATTTGAAAATAGAATTGCATCTTTCAGAAACCTTACTCCTAGACAAGATGTGTCTAACAACTACACCCAGGAAGAAGAATTGGACATAACAGAGCGCAAAGAAAACCCGTTTTAAACAGTGAAATTCATAAAAATAAGAAAAGCCAAAGTCCATAACCTAAAAAACTTAGACATAGATATACCAAAAGGGAAAATCACTGTAATAACGGGTCCTTCTGGAAGTGGAAAATCTACACTTGCCTTTGATGTCTTATATGCAGAAAGTCAAAGAAGATATCTAGAATCCCTAAGCGCTTATGCAAGGCAATTCTTGGAAAAAATAGAAAAACCCAACGTTGAGAGTATGGACGGATTAACACCTTCGATAAGCATAGACCAAAAAAGTGTTTCCTTAAATCCACGCTCAACTGTAGGCACAATAACAGAAATTTACGATTACATGAGACTACTTTTTGCTTATGCAGGTGAAGCGTACTGTTATTCATGTGGGAGGAAAATAGAAAGCCAAGACCCTCAAACAATAATAGAAAATATCCTTACGTTTGAGAACAAGAAAATACTAATCCTATCCCCTATAGCTATAAACAAAAAAGGCACATTCAAAAACGAATTTCAGAAATTTCAAAAAGAGGGCTTTGTTAGGGTAATGGCGGATGATGAAGAAAAACTTTTAGAAAATGACATTGAATTAGATAAGAACAAAAAGCACAATATATTCCTAGTTGTAGATAGACTGAGAGTCAAAAGGGATGCAGTGTCCAGAATTTCCGAGTCCGTTGAGCTTGCTCTAAAAAAGGGAAATGGCATGGTATACATAAAAGACATTGACACAGGCGAAATGAAACTCTTCTCTGAGCATTTTTCATGTCCTTATTGCGGCATAAATTACAAACCCATAACACCACAAAGCTTTTCCTTCAACTCTCCCTTGGGTGCATGCACTGAGTGCTTTGGATTGGGAGTAAAACATCAACTAGATTTAGACAAACTTATACCAGACAAATCATTGAGTATAAGGGAAGGTGTAATAAAACTCTGGAGAAAGCCTAGATATTCCTTCTATCAAAAATTTCTAATCAAAGCATGTCGAAAATTTGGTATAGATATATATGAACCTTTCGAAAATTTACCAGAACATCACAAAGATATAGTACTATTTGGCAAGCCAAACGACATCGTCATATTTGAGATTACACCAGGTAGAAACGTTAGGCGTGTCTGGACGGGTGTCATAAACTTAATATCCGAACAATTTGGAGAAACTGATAGCGCCAAAGTAAAAAGCGAAATTACATCTTTAATGAAAAAAATAACATGCCCTGCATGCGAAGGTAAGAGGTTAAATATAGAAAGCCTATCGGTTAAAATTCTAAGCAAAAACATAACAGATGTTTCCCAGATGAAATCCTCTGAGAGCTTAGAATTCTTTAAACAAGTTGAAAGAAATTTGGATGAAATAAAAAAGAAAATAGTCTCAAGGATACTCTCAGAAATTAAAAAACGCCTTCAATTCTTGATTGACGTGGGATTGGATTACCTAACACTTGATAGAAGTGTATCTACCTTATCTGGTGGTGAAGCCCAAAGAATCAGACTTGCAACACAAGCTAGCAGTGGTTTGAGTGGTATAACATATGTGTTGGACGAACCCTCAATTGGTCTTCACCCTAGAGACACAGATAAACTAATAAAAACATTAAAGCGTTTAAAGGAAAATGACAATACGGTTGTTGTTGTTGAACATGATCAAAACATTATTGAGTCTGCGGATTACATCATAGACATGGGTCCTGGAAGCGGAAGATTGGGTGGGCAAGTTGTTGCTAAAGGTAGTGTAGAAGAGATAAAAAGTAACGACAAATCTTTAACGGGCAAGTACCTGTCAGGCAAACTAAAAATCGAAACGCCCAAGGAATACAAAAAACCAAACGATTTTATCCTAATTAAAGGTGCACACGTACACAATCTTAAAAACATTGACGTAAAAGTACCTCTTGGCGCTTTTACATGTATAAGCGGTGTCTCTGGCAGTGGAAAAAGTAGTCTAATTTTTGATTGTTTTTACAACTACTACACAAAATCAAAGATGGGTGAAGAAATAGATTTCTGCGACAATGTAGAAAACTTAGATAAAATATATAGAATTGTAAAAATAGATCAAACACCAATAGGGCGAACACCAAGAAGCAATCCAGCCACCTACACCTCTCTATTCACAGACGTGAGGGAACTTTTTGCCCAAACAGAGGATGCAAAGATTAGAGGTTTTACAGCTTCACGCTTCAGCTTTAACGTACGTGGTGGAAGATGCGAAAAGTGTAAAGGCGAGGGATATATAAAGATCGAGATGCAATTCTTGCCAGACGTTTATGTAAAATGCGATGTATGTGATGGCAAACGGTACAACCAGGCAACATTAGAAGTTAAATACAAGGGTAAAAACATATTTGACGTTCTTGAGATGACAGTAAATCAGGCTTACGAATTTTTTAAAAACGTTCCTCGCATAAAAAATAAACTTTCCGTGCTTAGAGATGTTGGACTAGGCTATATCCAACTTGGCCAACCAGCAACTACACTCTCAGGTGGAGAGGCTCAGCGAATAAAAATCGCAAAATACTTAATCACGCCGCCCTCGGGGCATACATTATACCTATTGGATGAACCTTCCATCGGCTTGCATACTGACGATGTTAAAAAACTTGTTAATGTTTTAAGAAGGTTGGTGAATGTAGGTAATAGCGTGGTTGTCATCGAGCATAACTTAGACATATTAAAATGTGCAGATTATATAATAGATTTGGGTCCAGAGAGCGGGGACAAGGGTGGCCAAATTGTAGCATTTGGCACACCCAAAGAAATCACAAAAAACTTCAATTCATATACAAGCTTTTACCTAAAAAAAACAGTTTAACTATCAGATTTATTCCTGCATTTACTGCAAATACCATAACAGTAAATATCACAATTTGAGATTTCAAAATTCTCTAAATCCTTCAATTGCTTTTTCAAGAAACTTGTGTCTATCTCTATATCAATTACCTCTCCACACATTTTACATATTAGATGATGATGGGGTTTTTGATATGCTATTTCGTATTTGCTTTTAGCTCCACTTATCGTGAGTTCTTTTATAACACCGTATTTCTTTAATGTGTGTATATTTTTGTACACAGTGGCGAGAGACATAGAAGGAAATGAGCTGCTTAAATTGTTGTATATACCCTCCAAATCTATATGACCGGCTGTATAGATTTCGTTCAAAATAGCCAGTCTTTGAGGGGTAGCTTTCAAAGGTGTATCTTTTAGTAATCCTTTAACATGTTCCATTTTTAAACCCTCCATATTTTTAAGTTATTAAAATTTTAAGGCTATCCCCCTCTATTGTCAAGTAAAATTTTTTATCCTTGACAAAATTAATTTTTCTAATAATATAATAAATACCTATCTTAATGTCCACTGACTGCCCACCTTCAGCCACGTGGACCGAGCCTCACCTGGTTCGCGTGGCTTTATTAGTTGCAAATGAAACTAATCTTTAATATAATTCACAATATGTCAAAAGAGCCATTAGGAAAGTGGATTTCTATTCTCTATAGATACTCCATGATTTACTCCAATTACTTCTTAAAAAATTTTGGCATGAGTGGCGGCCAATTACCTTTTTTCATGAATATAATAAAGCATCCTGGTATAACTCAGGATGAATTATCAAAATTCATAAAGATAGACAAAAGCACTACAGCGAGAGCTATAAAAAGTCTTATTCAAAGTGGGTTTGTGATAAAAGAAATAGACAAAAAGGACAAAAGGGCGCATAGACTCTATCCTACAAGCAAAGCTATAAAAGCAAAAGAGGTAGTTTTGAAGAACGCAAGAAAATGGGATAACGTACTCCTTAAAGGTCTTTCTAAAGATGAAAGAAAAATAGTTAGGGAAGCCCTAGAAATTATGGTAAATAACGCACTTCAATACATTAATGCAAAGGAGAGAGATTATGAAAAATAAGAAAAATTTTTTGGCTTTGGTTGTTGTACTTATCTTTGCAATTGGCATATTCCTATTTTTACAATACAAAAGCACCCATATCTCAACAGATGATTCATATATCACAAACAACATCTATTGGGTCAACCCCCGTGTATCAGGCACAATAAAGAAGGTTTACATAGACGATAATGAATACGTAAAAAAAGGGCAAATATTAGCCGAAATTGACAGTAAACCTTACTGGATTGAAGAGCAAAAAGCACAAGCAAACACAGAGGTATATAAAGCAAAGATAAACGAGGCAAAAGCTTTAATTAAAGCATCACAATCACAAATAGATTTAGTCAAAGCCCAATTAAATAAAGCCACCTGGGACTTTAACAGGGCAAAAAATCTATTTAAAAAGGGTGTTATATCAAAGGATGTATATGAAAAATATCTAACCAACCTAAAGGTGTTAAAAGCTACCCTAAAAGCAAAAGAAGACCAACTCACACAAGCCAAATTATCTCTCGTAAGTCTAAATAGGGCATTAAAACTTGCAAAAAGCCAGCTAAACTTGGCAAAACTCAATTTGTCATACACCATTATAAAAGCCCCTCATAGTGGATTTATAACAAAGAAAAACATAGAAATTGGAAAGTTCGTATCACCTCAGCTGCCTATATGTGCAATTGTACCCGAGAAAGGCGCATGGATTGTTTCAAATTATAAAGAAACGCAACTTTACAAAATTAAAGTTGGAGAACCTGTAGAAATTTCCATAGATGCTTATCCATCAAAAACATTTAAAGGGCGCGTGCAAAGCATTCAATACGGAAGTGGCGAGGCATTCTCACTATTCCCACCACAAAACGCCTCTGGAAACTGGATAAAAGTTGTTCAAAGGGTTCCTGTTAAAATTGTTTTCAACAAAAAACCAACTGTACCTTTGAGGGTCGGTATGTCTTGTGAGACCGTTGTTTTAGTCGAAAAATGAGTGAAGAGCATGTAAATAAATGGATTATAGCTATATCGGTTATTCTTCCTACATTAATGGAAATTGTTGATACAACAATAGTTAACGTATCTCTGCCTCACATTAGAGGTGGGCTTAGTGTTTCAATAGATGAGTCAACATGGGTTTTAACATCATATATGGTTTCAAATGCTATAATAATACCAATCACTGGATGGCTTTCTGTTAAATTTGGAAGAAAGAGATATCTAACCTTCTCTATTTTTGCCTTCTCGTTTTTTTCTTTTATATGTGGATATGCGCCATCTTTTTTGCTTCTTGTAGTGGCAAGGTTTATGCAAGGTATTGCAGGTGGTGCACTTCAGCCAATATCCCAAGCAATTCTATTAGAATCTTTTCCTAAAGAACAACGTGGAATGGCTATGGCGGTTTTTGGTATGGGAGTGGTGGTAGGACCAATTTTAGGCCCTGTTCTGGGAGGCTGGATAACAGACAATTGGGGTTGGCGGTGGATATTTTTCATAAACATACCAATAGGTCTTCTGTCGGTATTCTTGATAAATCTATTTGTGTTCGACCCAAGTTATATTAAAAATGCCAAATCAGAGAAAATCGATTATATTGGTTTAGGCCTTCTCGCCATAGCTGTCAGTTCTCTGCAGATATTGCTAGACAATGCCCAAAGAAAAGATTGGTTTGAGTCACGTTTTATAACAACGCTGGCAATAATATCATTTATAGGGTTTGTTCTTTTTATTTACAACGAAATCAAGGTAAAACATCCTGTAGTTAATTTAAAAATATTCAAAGATAAAAATTTCTCCATAGGCAACTTTGTAATGTTCTTAGGCTTCTTTGGCTTTTTTGGGACAATAGTCCTTCTTCCTCTTTATTTGCAAAATCTAATGGGTTATACAGCGTTTTTGGCCGGTCTTGTGTTAGGCCCTGGAGCTTTAACTACATTAATAGGCATGCCGGTAACTGGAAAACTATTAGGAAAAGGCTATGATGCAAGAAAATTGCTTTTTTTAAGCCTGGTTATTAATGCTGTAGCCGTTGATATAATGGCTCATTTCAATCTTCAAGCAGACTTTATAAGCGTAATATTGCCAAGAGCCCTACAGGGTTTTGCCATATCCCTATTCTTTGTTCCGCTCGCTGCGGTAACATTCGCAAATGTAGAAAACGAGGATATGGGGAATGCATCAGGCATTTTTAATTTTATCAGAAACATAGGCGGTAGTTTTGGCACATCAATTGTTATGACAATACTAACACGAAGGGCGCAATTTCATCAATCTCAACTTGTTGAAAACCTTACCACGTTAAACGATACCTTTAATCAGGCTATTCAAGTTTTGAACATAAACTTTCACTCTCTAATGCAGCAATATGGAGTAATTTATAGAGAACTTTTGAGACAATCCATGATGCTTGCCTTCAACGATTCTTTCTATTTTTGTGCGGCACTTTTCGTTTTACTTATGCCTTCTGTATTCTTCATAGGTAAGTTTAAAGGTAAAATCGATATGTCTAAGTTGCATTAAAGAAATAATTATTTTAATATAGTGAAAAATAGTGGAGGTGGTTTATGGATATTAAATACGATTTAAAACCAAAATCACAAAGAAGAACAGAACAATTTAAGCCAGACAAGCCCTTGCCATTTGGGTCATTAAGAACAGACCACATGTTCATCATGGATTACAAAGACGGAGAATGGAAAAACCCCCGCATTAAAGCCTATGGACCGATAGAAGTCTCACCTGGTGCAGTGGTTTTGCATTACGGACAATCAATTTTTGAAGGAGCCAAGGCATTCAAACACGATGATGGAGAAATATATACATTTAGATTAGACATGAATGCAAAAAGGATGAACAAATCGGCCGATATACTATGTATTCCTCACATACCAGAAGATGTACAAATAGAGGCGGTGCACGCTTTGATAGATGTTGATAGATTGTGGTTTCCAGAACAAGAGGGTGCATCGCTCTACATAAGACCGTTTATATTTGCAACGCAAGATTCCTTAGGGCTTCATACAAGCACAGAATACAAATTCATGGTTATACTATCACCTAGCGGCCCCTACTATCCAAACGGCTTCACTAAACCCATAAAATTATTAATCACAAAGAAATTTCACAGAGCAGCACCTGGAGGGACGGGGAGTGCAAAAGCAGCAGGAAACTATGCTGCAAGCCTACAAGCTGGTGAATTTGCTTCAAAATTTGGTGCTAGTCAGGTATTGTATTTAGACGTAACCAATACATACATTGAAGAAGCAGGTGCAATGAATCATTACCACATACTCAAAGGCGGAACTGTTGTGATACCTGAATTCACAGACACAATATTAAAATCTATAACAAGCCAAAGCATTATGGAAATTGCTAACAAAATAGACATGAAGGCAAAACAAGAGCGTGTAAGGTTGGATGATTTTATAGAAGGAGTAAAAAGTGGTGAAATTGTAGAGGCGGGTGGATTTGGAACAGCAGCAGTGATATCACCCGTTGGTGAATACGTTTTTGAAGACGGAAACTCAATAATTGTAAATAATAACGAAATCGGTGAATACTCTAGAAAGATTTATGAATACTATACAGGCATACAAACAGGTAAAATAGAGGCTCCAAAAGGTTGGCTGCAAAAGGTGGCAAAAAGGGTATGAGAGTCGCTCTTGTCGAATTCTTGAACGCCGTACCCCTTTACTATGCCTTAAAAAAGCACATTATCAACAACAATTTCGAATTTTTATCAGACGTGCCGAGCCAGTGCGCTCGGTTTCTCTTTGAAAATAAGGTGGACATAAGCAACGCATCTATTGTGGAATACGTTAATTCGGATAGCTACAAAATATTAAGGGATGGTTGCATATCGACTACAAAAAAAGTCAAAAGCGTTGTCTTCTTTCTCTACAAACCCCTCAGCATGGTAAAAACAGTCAAACTTGACAAAAATTCGAAAACGTCTAATGCGCTTGCAAAGGTGCTTTTTGCACATAAATACAGAATGACCGTTGATTATGTTTTTGAAGGAGAAGCGGATTGTGAATTAGTAATAGGAGATAGGGCGTTAAAACGTTTGAAAAATGCATCCAATACAATAGATTTAGCAGTTGAATGGTATGAGTTTACCCGCCTTCCATTTGTATTCGCGGCATGGATAACAAATAAAAATCTCGATAATTATATTGTAGAAAAATTTTTGGAAGCAAAAGAGATTGGGAAAAAGCTTACTAATCAAATATGCGATGAGTATTCTAACATTGTTCCAAAAGACGAGTGCTTAAGTTACCTGACCGACAATATATCATACGATTTAGACGAAGAGAAAAAAGAGTCCATCGAAACCTTCTTTAACCTCGCTTACAAATGCGGAGCAATAAAACAAAAGAAAAAGCTCCTTTTTATTTAGGCGATATGGATGGCGCCTTTGTCAAAAGGTACTTTATATCATCGCTAGAAAATTCAATACCACCACCTAAAAATGCCGTTCTCGTCCTAGAATTCAGTATTTCATCTACACCTCCAAATATATCAAAGTGGCGTAATAATCTATAAGTCAATTGAAATTTCATATGTGCATTTGTATCCCTCATATCATTTGAGTGGTTAAAATCAAACATATCCAAACTAGCCTTTAATTTGTCTCCCATAGCATAATAATCAACCCCGGCGCCAAAGGTTGACTCTTCTATTCCAGCCCTGAGAACAAAATCGTAGTATCTTTTTCCCATCATTGCATTAAACCTTGTTACGGTATCTGTGCTTTTTGGATTTTCAGAATGCTCGTAATCAAGTTCATTCACAGCTCCAATCCTGTAAAATTTATCAGGCATTGTGTAAATATCAACGTTAATAATACCCTTGCTGTAAGAGTCCCTAAAATTGTACTCAGAACCTGCGTATGTGTTTAAAGCGATTTGGTCCCCACGAGTTAGATATCCTCTAATGCTTCTCAAGGTAGCATTGAGGTTATTGTAAGCTTCATCGTTGTTTACAAGTTTCCCTAGGGTACCTTTGCCTTTGTCTATCTTAGATGCTATGTTTTTTATGTGACTTGAAGCACCATTTATATTGTCATAAAGAGAATCATCCACAAAGAGCTTACCTAAAGAGCCCTTACCTTTCTTTAAGTTATTGCTTAGAAGGTATACATTCTCTAACGTTTCATTTAACTTTTGCATGGCTATTCTTGCATTTTCTACAGCTAACCTAACATCTTTTCTGTTATCCTTGAGAATCTCAGACAAAGTCTCCATTGATTTATTGAAGTTTGCAATAGCCTGCTTTATGTTCTGTCTATTCTCTGCTACAACATCATTCAACTGCTGTGAAAGCTCGCTAATTTTTTCTATTGCCTTCGATATATTCTGCCTGTTTTGTTGATTGAAGACTTTATTGATATTCGTAACCAATGTACCTATGTCTGCAGGTGATACGGTTCTCGCCAAATAATCGCCGTTATGCAAATATTGGTTTGACTTTCCATACTCAATTTCCAAGCTCTTTTCACCTAGCAAGCTCTTGCTTTTAACAATTGCTACAGAATCTTTTGGAATCTTATACTTGCTGAAAATATTCAACGCAACCACAGCTTTACCGTTTTTTAAGAAAATATTGTTAACATATCCAACATCAACTCCCGCAATCTTTACCTTTGTCTTTACGTCAAGACCAGAAATATCATTAAACACCGCATAAACTGTATAAACTGGTCTTTTCTTTAACGTTAACTTTCCCATCTGAGTCGAAAGCCAAACTAAAACCAGCAGAATCGCAAGTACAAATAAACCAACTATAAATTCGGATTTTTTATTAGTCATTTTTCTCTCCTGCAAAATAACTTTCTAAAAACTCCCTCACAACAGGACTCTGGGAGTTTATGATTGTATTTTTATCCCCAAACTCAATAATCTTTCCCCTATGCAAAAAACCTATGTTATCAGCAATTTTAAATGTTAAGGCCAAATCGTGACTTATAATAAAGCAAGTTGTCTTAAGCTTTGTCTGCATATCCTTAATCAATCTCGCAATAGACATAGAAGTAATTGGATCAAGCCCCGTGGTTGGTTCATCGAAAAATATGATTTTTGGCTTTGTAACTATAGCCCTCGCCAGACCAACCCTTTTTCTCATGCCACCAGAGAGTTCTGAGGGCATCTTTTCCTCTATTCCTTCCAATTCAACAAGCTTTAATGTTTCCTTAACTATCTCTTCGGCCTTCTTTCTACTTTTTACTATTTTACGCTCAATCAAAGGAAAGGCAACATTATTAAACACATTATATGAGTCAAATAGGGCAGCATCTTGAAACAAAACTCCAAAATTCAACCTAATCTTTTTTAGCTCCTCATCATTAACTCTTACTATATCCTCGTCGTAGAACATTATTGAACCACTATCTGGCTTTAAAAGACCAATGATACTTTTCAGCAACACACTCTTTCCCGCACCACTCTTTCCGATAATAACAGTTATCTTTCCTTCTTCGATATTTAAATTCAAACCATCTAAAACGGTTTGTCTATAAAATGACTTCTTTAACTCCTTAACTTTTATCATAGCTAAAACAAAAACGCCGTTAAAAAGTAGTCTGCAACAAGTACACTAACACTTGCAGCAACTACAGCTTTTGTTGTTGAAACACCCACTCCCTTTGAACCGCCTTTTGTCGTCATACCCATATAACAGCCAATCAAAGAAATTATTAAACCGAAAACGGCCGCCTTTATTAAACCGTATGTTAAATCTGGAGTCTCTATATAAATCTGAATATTTTTTATGTAGGCCACAGGATTCAGATGCAAAACACCTACACCTACAACATATCCACCAATATTACCTACTGCATTCGCCAAAACTACAAGAGCAGGAAGCATAACAACCGTCGCAACAATGCGCGGAGCAACCAAAAAATTTATAGGATTAACCGCCATTACTTCTAAAGCATCAATCTGCTGTGTAACCCTCATCGTGCCGATTTCCGCAGCTATTGCAGATATATTCCTTGCCACAATCATCAAAGCTGTCAAAACAGGTGCTAGCTCGCGCCCCAAAGATACAGCAACCGTATACCCTATCATATTCTCTGCGCCAAATTTATGGAAACCATGATAGATCTGCAAAACCTCAACCATGCCAACAAACATCGATGTTAAAAATACGATTAGTGTTGATTTAACACCAATAAAGTACATCTGTTCGAAGGTCAAATGCACCCTCGGTTTTTCAAGAAGAGATTTTAAAAATTGAAAGAGTAATATAAGCATGCCGCCTAAATCGGCTATAAAATCTATAACAAACCTGCCAATAATCGCTACAAATTCCATTTTACCTTCTATAAACCCTTTTAACTCTGATGCTTTTTCCAATATTTGTCAAGATTTCGTAGGGAATTGTTCCGCTCTTTTCAGCCAAATCATAAGCTGTAATGGATTGATTTTTTACAGAACCCATAATTATCACACTGTCAGACACTTTAGCCTCTATCCCGGTCAAATCACACATAAACATGTCCATACAAATCGTGCCAATTGCTCTAACTTTTTTGTCATTTACAATGCACTCCATCTTGTTGGATAAAGACCTAAACAGACCGTCTGCATAACCAAACGCCACAACACCGACAATCATATCCTTGTTGGCTAAAAACGTTCTTCCGTAACTAATGCCCTCCCCTTTTTTAAGTCTATGTATATTTATCAATTGAGATTGTATCTCTAAAACAGGTTTTAAGTCAACAACATTCTTTAAACCCCTCTCAGGAACATAACCGTAAAGTGCTAGGCCCGGCCTGACACAGTTTAAATGGGACTGCTTCATGTTCAGTATAGCACCTGTATTTGCTATGTGGCAATACTTCGCCTCAATGCCATTATCTTCAAAAAGCCTCACTATTCTTTTAAACCTATCAAGTTGTTCTCCTGTCCAGTTTAAATCACTCTCAGAATCACTAAAGTGCGACATCAAACCATCAATAGTAACAAACTTTGAATTTTTTTTACAAAGTTCTAAAGCCTTCTCAACTTCTTTTTCCCTTATCCCAAGGCGTGCCATACCTGTATCAAATTTTAGGTGTAATTTTATATTCAACGCATTGGATTTAGCATGCTCTATAATCCTCTCAAGCAGTAAAACATTGTGTACAACAGGTGTTATTTCGGCCTTCAGCATCGTATCTATATCAAACGAATCCACACAGCTCATGGCAAGCACAGGCTTTTTTATGCCTTTTCCTCTAAGCATTACACCTTCTTTAATATGCGCTACGCCAAGATATACTGCGTTACTATAAATTGATAACTCTCTTGCTACCCTAACAATACCATGACCATAGGCATCCGCTTTTATAACAGGTATAATGTATACGTCTTCTCCAACAAAATTGCTTATTGCCTCAAAGTTATGGTGTAGGCTAGATAGATGAACGATAGCCTTACTGTGAAAATTCATAAAAACACCTCATAGTTGAGTATAGGAAAATTCAATCGTAAACTCAACTTGAAAACATAAACGTCTTTAAAGTATAAATGTCAATATGAAGGAAAAACTTTTAGAAATGTTCAATAGGCTCTATGCAATATTCGGCCCTCAACATTGGTGGCCTGCAGAAACAGAAGATGAAGTTGTGGTTGGGGCAGTTTTAACACAAAATACAGCCTGGAAAAACGTTGAGAGGGCTTTGAGCAATTTAAGGAACAATGACCTACTAAATCTCAAAAAACTCTCAGAAACCGACATTGAAATTATAAAAGATCTCATAAAACCCGCCGGTTTCTTTAATCAAAAAGCTATTTATTTAAAAAATATTTCTGATTTTTTTTGCGAAAGCGGTGGATTTGTAAAACTTTCAGATATTAACACAGAAACATTGAGGCAAAAACTCCTAAATCTCAAAGGTGTAGGCAAAGAAACTGCAGACTCAATTCTTCTTTATGCTTTTAAAAAACCAATATTTGTTGTAGATGCATACACAAAGCGTTTAGTTGAAAGACACAATTTGTGTAACTGTTCAAACTACGATGAAATACAGAAGCTGTTCATGGAAAACCTACCCCTTGATGAAAAACTCTTCAACGAGTATCATGCTTTGATAGTGAAACTGGCAAAAGAATTTTGTAAGAAAAAACCCGTCTGCAAAAATTGTCCTTTAGAGGTTCTGTTGTGAAACTAATAGGATTAACAGGTTCTATAGCAACAGGGAAATCAACGGTAGCCAAAATGTTTAAAGAATTTGGTTTTTATATCATAGACGCAGACGAAATTGCACACTTTGTTTACAAAAAAGGCGAGGGAGCATATTTTGACATCATAAATGCATTCGGGGAAAGAATATTAAATGAAAGTCAAGAAATAGACAGAAGAAAACTAGGCAGTTTGGTTATAAACGATAAGAAAAAACTATCTATGCTCGAATCTATAGTGCACCCTGCCGTAGAACATAAAAGATTAGAAATTCTGGAAAAAATTAAGAAAAGAGACCCTAACGCTTTCATTATCCACGACATACCTCTGCTCTTTGAAAAAAAACTACAACCCCTGTTTGACTGCGTAATAGTTGTTTATGTTCCTCCAAAAATGCAAGTAAAAAGACTGATGGATAGGGATAATATTACAGAAAAAGAAGCTTTGAAAAAGGTATCTTTACAGTTATCGATTGAAGAGAAAAAAAAGCTTGCAGATATTGTTATAGATAACTCAAAAAATCTGATGGAAACACGAAACCAGGTTGAAAATATAGCTAAAAGAGTTAAAAGTGGGGAGCTTTGTTAAAAAAGTTGCAAATGAAACTATTTTTTGTAAAATTTCAAAAAGGAGTGGTTATGAAAAGAGCGAGCTTGATTATTGCTGTGATAATGATGTTTACTCAGATAGCGTGCGCAAAAAGGGTTTATACATTGAAAGAAGCAGTCAACCAAGCTATAAGTAAAAATTACTTAATTAAAGCAGTTGAAGAGAACATAAAGGCTTCCGTAGCCCATGAACACAGCGCAACTTCGGCAATGTTGCCAAAAGTGGACTTTGAGTACAATTACACACGCCTCCACAATTATCCTTACGCCACTGCCTTAGGATTTTCATTTAAATTAGGAGATAAAAACTCTGTTAAATGGAATATAACAATTACTCAACCAATTTTCACGGGTTTTGCTCTATCATCGATGAGGGAAATAGCAAAATTGGGAGTAACGTTAAACAATATTTATAAAAAAGAAGCCGTACTGGACTTAGCTGAAAATGTTAAGATAGCTTATTTCAATATTCTACTTGCAAAAAAATATCTTAAAACTACAAAAGAGGCAGTGAAGCAGCTTGAGGCTCACGTTAGAGATGCAGAAAATCTATACAAAGAAGGCATGATACCATTAAATGACCTTTTAAAATCAAAGGTTGCACTGGCAAATGCTATAGAAGAAGAAACCAAAGCCAACAACAACCTAAAAACTGCCCTGTCCGCCATAAATATAGCTTTAAACAATAGAATAAACGAAGATATAGATATAGAAGAGATTGACTCATTTAAAGAGTTTACTCTTCCACTAAAAAGAATTTATACGATAGCTATAAATAACAATCCAATTCTAAAAGAACTTTCACTAAGACTTCAACAGCAAGGGTATGCAATAAAGCTTGCAGAAAGCAACTATTATCCGCAAATTGGAGTATTTGCACAGTACCAAAGAAGCGGTTACAACATGCTTGCACAAGACAACGCACTTTCAAATAACCACAACTCCGTGTTTGGTTTGCAAATTAAATGGAACGTATTCGATTCGTTCAAAACAAAGTTCGATGTAGAGGAACAGGAGCACAAAAAGCTTGGGTTGCTCGAAAAGTACCTACAGACAAAAAAAGAGATAAAATTCAATACAAAAAAAGCTTATTTAGAACTTAAAACGGCAGAGAAAAACATAAAAACAGCTACAGTTGGCTTAAGACAAGCCAGGGAAAATTTTAGAATCACAAACATCCGCTACAAACAAAACATGACAACATCAACCGAAGTACTTGACGCAAGAACATACTTAACACAAGCAGAGCTCAATTACTATCATGCTTTATATGGATATTACATTGCTTTAGCAAAACTAAAAAAGGCTATGGGCGAATATTAATCTACATGAGTTATTTTGCCTTAACGCTTGTAATCTTTTCAGCCCTAATGCACTCATCCTACAACTTTGCTTATAAAAGAAGCAAGGTAAAGATTTTATATATATGGAGCATATTTTCTGTTGCCGTTTTTATAATGACAGTAGCAGCCATATTTAGAGAAGGCTTCATATTCGTCAGCCTAAGAACAATTGTCCTCGCATCAATATCTGCTCTATTTTTTACTTTATACCAAATTTACACAGGGAAGGCATACGCACTTTCAAAGGGTGACATGTCAATTGTATATCCTTTAAGCATAACAGCCCCTTTATACATACCATTTCTTGCATATATTTTTATTGGTGAGCGTGTTAGTTTAACAACATTTCTTGGCATAGTATTAGCATTATCAGGAACGTACCTTATACAATTAAACGTACCACTAAAAAAAATTAAACTTAAGAGGATAAATTTAAAGGAAAAACATATAAGATATGCTCTATTCGCAGGATTTATTTACTCATTTGGAGCTATAATTGATAAAATTGGTGTAGGGAAACACGATTTCTTCATATACACGTATTGGGTTGTTCTAATCATGTTTATATATATGACAATTACCATATTGAAAAACAAAAAACTTTCACTAGATATTTCATATTGTTACAGAAACAGCTTTTATAAGGTCATAGTAGGCGGTGCATTGCTTATGCTTTCCTTTTTATCCTACCGATGCGCAATGCAGATAACAGAGATTAGCGCAGTTGCAGGTGCACGCCAAATCAGCTCACTATTTGGGGTTTTAATGGGAATATTTCTACTAAAGGAGCCATACGGAACGCTCAGATTTTTTGCAACCGTACTAATCGTAATGGGTGTTGTACTCATAAAAATCGGCTAATTAATCCTGTAATTTTAGAAACACACCCACAACTTGCCATTTACCATTGTTCTTGTAGTACTCAAAGTCAAAACCAACCTTTCTGGGTTGGGATGGGAAATAGCCCAAAACCTTTAACACACCTCTTTTGTCTTTCTCTTTCTTCTGTATAGCAGGATTCAAATTACCAACACTTTTCCAATCTATAGGGACTGATTTGAATGGTTTAAAGGCCTTTTCTATTTTTTCTAAACTGACAGATCTCTGAAATTGGGGTGCAGTGTAGCTGTAAAAATCCGAATAGTAGCCAGTAGCTATGGCATTACCCAATTTTCTCATTGTTTCCTTAACAATAAACACTATATCATCTCGGTTTTGTTGCGGAGCATTTGTTTCTGTCGAAGAACTTCTTAATATACCAGACCTAGGCAAAGTTATGTGATCTATCTTCCAAGAATCATTCTCCTTTATAAGGGTTATTGCCACAGGAATAGCAGAACCATCAGTAAAATTAATTTTTCCCTTTAATTTTCCAGTACCATCGGCATTTGCCTCTCTTGTTGTAAAGCTACAATCTTTGTAATTTTTAAACCTTGACGCGGGAAGCGCCCTCTTTAATTGTTCCATTGTAGTAGCTTGCTTAAAGTTGACAGATAAATATTTTGATGCTTCGTTGTAATTACCATTTTTAATGGATTTAAAGAAATTGTCGGCCGTAGATGTTAAATCAGATGTGAAAAACATGGCAACACCAAAGGCTACAACACCAAGAACAACCAAAAACACCAAAAATTTAAACAGCTTCTTCATACAAACCTCCACTATCTTTTTCATTTTTAGGATAAACCTAACACTCATTTATATTTTAACATATCTATTAGAGATTATCAAAATCTTTCACTTATTAAAGTAACCTGCATATCGCATTTCTTTCCTTGAAAGTAAAAACCTCTTATGATATAGACTAAAACAGAACTTAAAGAGTAGGAGGTAATACAATGTCGTTATTGGATAATACGATAAACGAAATCGAGCCTACAAATAAATCTTTAGAGCTTGATATACAAAATCACTTAGACAGTCTAACAAAACCACAGGGCAGCCTGGGTATGCTTGAGCAGATAGCAAAAAAATACTGTCTAGCAAAAAACTCAGCATCACCCAGGCTTATAAAAAAAAGAATCTACACATTTGCAGCCGACCATGGTGTCACAGAAGAGGGAGTCTCAGCATACCCAAAAGAGGTTACACCACAGATGGTTTTAAACATGCTCAATGGTGGTGCAGCAATAAATGTTTTATCGAAACATGCAAATGCAGAGGTTAAAGTTGTGGATATTGGCGTGGATTACGATTTTAATGATAATGAAAATCTTATTAAAAAGAAAATCGCATACGGAACAAAAAATATAACAAAAGGCCCTGCCATGAGTAAAGAGGAGGCAATTAAAGCCATTGAGGTAGGTATAGAGCTTGCAAACAGCTCTTTAGAAGATAACGTTGACATTCTGGGCACTGGCGATATGGGTATAGGCAACACAACACCATCCTCAGCCCTATTTGCAGCCCTAATGCCGGAAAATGTAGAAAACGTAACAGGTAGGGGTACAGGCATAAACGATGAGAAACTCAAAAGCAAGATAAATGTGATAAAAATCGCACTTGAGACAAACAAAAAACTGCTAACAGACCCATTAAGCACGCTTTATGCCGTTGGGGGCATAGAAATAGCAGGAATATGTGGCCTTATCTTAGGAGCTGCAGCGAACAAGATTCCTGTCGTGATTGACGGATTCATATCATCAGCTGGAGCATTGGTTGCATACAAAATGAACCCGAACGTTAAGGACTATATGTTCTTCAGTCATAAATCTCAGGAATTAGGTCATCATAAGTTTTTGCAGTGGATTAAAGAAAAGCCCATACTAGATTTAGATATGAGACTTGGTGAAGGAACAGGTGCTGCATTGGCTATGACAATCATCGAAGCAGCTATTAAAGTTTACAATGAAATGGCAACGTTTGATTCTGCGGGAGTCTCAAAAAAAGCTAATTAAACCAGAGAAAACGTATATGAGAATATTAACATATCTGATTTACCAAGAGAAACCTTTTTTACAAGTTCTATATTTTGATCTTTATCTTTGGCAAAGTTTAATTCCATAGTCTCTTTAAATATGCAACCAAAGTAAATATCCTGCTTCTCATTAACAAGCAACAAATCGTTGGCGTTTGTACTTATAGGTTCTTCAATGTTAAAGCTATTTTTACCAACCATAAAATAGTCAAAATCTTTAAAACAAAAACCAAGTTTATAATCAACCTGACTTTCTTTGTTGGCAACAAGTATATCATCTAAGACAAATGCCTTCTCTTTTATTGTAAAAACTCTTTTAGCTTCACCAAATTCAGTATCAAATTCAAACGAAACTAAGCTGGAAAACTGGCTAATAAAAGGTTCACTTAATACATTTGAAACGTTTAAGACAAAAGAACTATTACAAATTATATCATGCCTAACATTAGTTATACCCAAACTTTCAACCAAACCATTTCTGTTTATCTTTATTTCAAAATCAATATTTTTCAACACAAATCCATTCTCAACTTCCTCTACACAAACAAAGCTCATCATGCTACCCACTCTACCATTTTGGCTTTTATTAATGTTTCTATGCCTTCTAAACTAGAGCTCTTTAAAATCTTATCTAAACAATACAGGTCATACAGCATACGTTTTACCTTTTCTTTTCCAAATCTATTACACAGCCTTTTAAAAGAGGAATAATAGCCTTTAAACATCTGAGAAAAACAATCTTCATCGCAATTGCACGCGACATAGATTTTAATAAAACTATTAGATAGCAGATGCACAAAAAGGGTAGGGTGTATTTGATTTAATATATCATCCATTCTTTCTAAAAGACTATTTAAATCACCTTTATTTAATAGTTTAAATAGGTCATCTACGTAAAACTTAGAAGTATCAAAAACTGTTTGCTTTATGTCTTCTAAAGCAACAGAACTTTTGTCTTTACAAAATAGCAAGACCTCATCAAATGTATTATTGATGAATGTTGTGTCCTTACCATAAAATAAATCGACTAGAAACTTTAGAGCTCCTGGCTCTACAAGCTTCTTATGCATATTAGCCTTATAGAGCAAAAAATCTTGAATTTCTTTTGGAGTCGGTCTCTTAAAAACAACAGTGTTTGAAGAATCAAGGCTACAATTTAAGGAATCTACCACAAATACGTTGTTTTTAGGTTCTTTAAGATTTATCTTCCTGTTTAGCTTAAAATCAACGTAACAATAGATAAGCTTTCTTTCAATATTAAACAGGCTTCCAGACAGAGCTTTTAAATTCGCTTCTTTTAGCTCTTCCTCATTCTCAGCATAAGTTTTCTCAATTACCACCCTTTTTGTTTTTGCAATCCTTTCTGCATATAACTGTTTTAAAAAATAATCGTCTCCACAAAATATGTACAAATTTAGTATTTTTCCAGAGTTAATCTGTTTTTTTAAATCTCTTTGATTCATGGCTCTTTTCTACAAGCATCTTTATTATTGGATGAGGAGACAAAGGCCTTGATTTAAACTCCGGATGGAATTGAACAGCTATAAAAAACGGATGGTTTTTCAACTCCACAATTTCAACGAATTCTCCATCAGGGCTCTCTCCACTTACAATAAGTCCCGCTTTTTCAAGAATTTCTCTGTATTCATTATTAAATTCGTATCTATGTCTGTGCCTCTCGCTTATTTTCTTCTTCTTGTAAATCTCATATGCTAAGGTTGAAGACTTGACAATACAAGGATGTGCTCCCAGCCTCATTGTACCACCCTTGTCTGATGTTTCATCTCTCTCTATAATCTGACCATCCTTCTCCCATTTTTTTGCCAAATGAATAACCTTATTTGGCGATGACTTATCAAACTCTTCAGAATGAGCTCCATCCAATTTCGCCACATTACGTGCAAACTCAACAACAGCGGCTTGCATACCTAAACAAATACCCAAAAATGGTACATTATTTTCTCGAGCATACTTTATAGCCCTGATTTTTCCCTCTATGCCCCTTGAACCGAATCCCCCTGGAACTAAGATTCCACCAACGTCTTCAAGCAATTCCTTAAAATTATCACCTTCTAGCTCCTCAGCCTCTATCCATTTCAAATCTACTTTTAAATTAAGGCTTGCGCCGGCATGAACAAAAGCTTCAACCAAACTCTTATAAGATTCTTTTAGATCGACATATTTACCAACAAAAGCTATTTTTACGTAATCCTTGGGCTTCCTTATGGCTTCAACTACCCTCTCCCATTCAGTAAAATCCGGCTCTTTTTTTGGCTCAATATTAAGTTTTTTTATTACAAGATTATCCATATTTTCTCTTATAAATTTGAGCGGGATTTCATACACCGTATCAACATCAATTGCATTTACAACCGCCTCTTTATCAACATTACAAAACATCGCAATCTTTTCTTTAGCATCTCTTGTAAGTTTTTTCTCACTCCTACACACGATAATATCAGGCGAAATACCTATAGATTGCAGCTCCTTAACACTATGTTGAGTTGGCTTTGTTTTTAATTCTCCAGCTGCTTTTATGTAAGGAACAAGAGTCAGGTGTATGTATAAGCAATTCTCTCTGCCCACATCGTATCTCATCTGCCTGATTGCCTCCAAAAATGGCAAGCCTTCAATATCTCCAATTGTACCGCCTATTTCAACAATCAACACATCTTTATCTTTACCAGCTTCTTTTATCCGTTTCTTTATCTCATTCGTTATATGGGGAATAACCTGAACGGTTTTACCTAAGTAATCGCCCTTTCTCTCTCTTCTGATTACGGAGTAATAAACCTGACCTGTAGTAAAGTTGTTCTTCTTGGAAAGCGTCAAGCCAGTAAACCTCTCATAATGTCCCAAATCCAAATCTGTCTCTGCTCCATCGTCAAGTACATAAACCTCACCGTGCTGGTAGGGATTCATTGTTCCTGGATCAACGTTTATATAAGGGTCTATCTTAACAATAGAAATCTTAAAGCCATACGACATCAAAAGGAAGCCCAAAGAGGCTGATGTAATACCCTTACCCAAAGAAGATACAACGCCACCCGTTATAAAAATGTACTTTTTAGCCATAAAATTCCCCTTTCTTTACAAACAACTCTATACACATTTAAAGTATAGTTTATAGGGTAAGGTTATTTCAAGAAAAAAGGGAAAGTCCCCATTTTTTCTATTGTTACATTAAATTCCATGCAATAATTACAAGCTTCACCTGAACAACACTTTAATTAATACATTACAAACTGCTTTACAACAATAGGCTTTTTGTATAATATTAACGTGTAAAAATTAAAGGAAGGAGAGTTATGTATGGCAATTGATAAAGACCAGAAAAAGGAGATTATAAAAAGGTTTGGAAAAGACGAAAATGACACAGGGTCACCAGCAGTACAAATCGCCCTTTTAACAGCAAGGATAAAATACCTAACAGAACACTTTAAAGAACATCCAAAAGACTTTCACTCAAGAAGAGGACTTCTAAAGCTCGTTGGTAGAAGGAGAAAATTACTAAAATACTTAAGAAATTACGATTTCGAGCAGTACAAGAAGGTAGTTACAGAACTTGGTTTAAAGGGTTAAACCATGACCTTCGTTGAGAGAATTATAGATGGCAAAACGTTAAGAATAGAAACTGGGGGGTATGCTAAGCAAGCAGATGGGTCTTGCATTGTTAGATTAGGTGACACAATTGTCTTAGCGACAGCAGTTTCTGACAAAAATCCGCCGAAGGAATTTTTGGATTTTGTCCCTTTAACTGTAAATTATCAAGAAAGGTTTTACGCTGCTGGAAAAATACCTGGAGGGTTTGTTAAACGCGAAGGCAAACCGTCCACACACGAAACACTCATCTCAAGGCTAATAGATAGGTCTATAAGACCGCTCTTCCCGAAAGACTACAAGCAAGAAATACAGGTAATTGTCACAACAGTTAGCGCAGATGGAGAAAATGACCCAGCCATAATAAGCATACTAGCCGCTTCTTGTGCGTTGTGTTTATCAGACATTCCTTTTGATGGGCCAATAGCAGGAGTTAGAGTAAGTAAAACAAACGACAAACTTGGCGTTTTCGCGCCTATAAACGGGCTAAACGAATCCAATCTCAACTTAATACTTGCAGGTGGAAAAGACACCATAAACATGATAGAAGCTGGAGCATTGGAATTAAGTGAAGATGAAATGGTTGAAGCCATAATGTTCGGCAAAGAGTACTTAAAAACTTTGGTAGATATTCAAGAAGAGTTGATAAAGAAAGAAGCTAAGCCTAAAAGGGAATATATACCCATTGACGTTTCGGAGGATTTAGTAAACAAAATTGAGGAAATTGCTTCTGAGGAGCTCACCGAGGCAGTTAACATAAAAGAGAAGAAAAAAAGAAATTCTACTATTGAAGACATTTTTAACAAAGTTAAAGAGAGTGTGTTATCTGAATTTGAGGATGAAGAGCACGTAGAAGAAAAAACAAAAGCAGCATTTGAGGATGTCGTTAAAAATATCATTAGAACAAAGATTATTAATACAGGATTTAGAATAGACGGAAGAGGCTTAGACGATATAAGACCGATAACATGCGAGGTTGGTGTTTTGCCTCGTGCACACGGGTCAGCGGTGTTTACACGTGGCGAAACGCAAGCACTGGCTGCAACAACGTTAGGCTCAAAGGAGGATGCACAAATAGTAGATGATGTCTCCGAAGAAGGCTACGAGCGTTTTATGCTTCACTACAACTTTTTACCATTCTCAACAGGAGAAGTTAGAAGGCTTGGTCCTCCAGGAAGAAGGGAGATCGGCCACGGCAATTTAGCAAAAAGGGCAATAGAACCCATGCTACCAGAAGAAGACGAGTTCCCTTATGCCATAAGAGTCGTTTCAGACATACTTGAATCAAACGGCTCAAGTTCCATGGCAACTGTATGTGGAGCTACTCTGTCATTAATGGACGCTGGCGTGCCTATTAAAAAACCGGTAAGCGGCGTAGCCATGGGTTTAATAAAATACGATGGTGGTCATGCAATCTTAACAGACATATTGGGAGATGAAGACCACTACGGTGACATGGATTTTAAAGTAGCAGGGACAAGAGATGGAATAACGGCTCTGCAAATGGATATCAAAATAATGGGTGTAGATGCTGCTTTATTAAAAGAGGCATTAGAGAAAGCCAAAAAAGCCAGGTTTTTCATTCTTGACAAAATGCTCTCTACGCTACCTGAAACAAGGTCTAACCTATCCAAATATGCTCCTCAGATAAAAAGTTTAGTAATAGATTCGGACAAAATTAAAGACCTCATAGGTCCAGGGGGCAAAACCATCAAATCTATTATCGATAAAACCAATGTAAAAATAGATATCAATCCAGATGGAAAAGTAAACGTTTTTGGTAGCTTAGATTCAGATTTAGAGGGAGCTATATCGATAATAAAAGGAATTACAGCATCCCTAAAAGAAGGAGATGTAATAGAAGGGGTCGTCACAAGAATTGAAAAATACGGGGCTTTTGTAAAAATATTACCCAACAAAGAAGGATTATTGCACATTTCCCAAATATCAAACAATAGAATAACAAATATCTCAGATGTCTTACACATCGGCGACAAGATAAGGGTAAAAATTTCCAATATAGACGAACTCGGAAGAATAGCACTTTCAAGAAAAAGCCTCCTTAACGAAAATCCTGATGAAGATAAAGATAAAGAGTAGAGATACTAAAAGCGCTTCCGTGGGCATATTTGTGCCTGTTGGGAGCGCTTTTGAGTCAGATAGAGAAAGGGGATTAGCCCATTTTATTGAACATATGCTGTTCAAAGGGACGAAGAATCGCACTTACAAAGATATAGCTGCTGACATTGACAAATTGGGAGGCTCTATAAACGCTTTTACATCGACAGAATATACGGTTTTTTATATAAGGGTTTTAAGTGACTTTTTAAAAGAGGGTTACGATGTGCTCTCAGATATCATAAAAAACTCACTGATAGACGAAAACGAACTAGAAAAGGAAAAAAGCGTTATCATAGAAGAAATAAACATGACATACGACAATCCAGACGAGGCTGTGTATGAGTTTTTTATGGAAAAAGCCGTTGACGGAACTTACGGTAAGTCAACACTCGGCACAAAGGAGCATATAAAATCCTACAAAAGGGAAGACTTATTGAACTTTATGGGCAAGTACTACAGACCAAAAAACATGGTAGTATCCGTTGTTGGAGGTAACGTAGACAGCTTTGACTTTACTATAAATGGATTTTTCTTCGACAAATACAGAAAAGAAGACGGCAAATTAGAGCCTGTATTTTCTTTTAAGCCTGGATTGGACAATATAAAAAGAGAGATAGCACAAACAAACGTGATTGTTGGCTGTGAATTATTCAACATTTACGACGAAAGAAAATATCCGGCATTTCTACTTAACGATAGTTTTGGCGGAACAATGAGCTCAAGATTGTTTCAGTCTATAAGAGAGGAAAAATCGTTATGTTATAGCATTTACTCAAGCATTAAATTGTACACAAAAAGTGGATTGTTATTAATCTCTGCCTCAACATCAAATGACAAAGCACAAAAGCTCTTGGATGCGATAAAGCAAGAATTCATAAAACTTAAGAAAAACGGCTTAACGAAAAGAGAATTTGAAGACGCAAAAACTCATTTTTTAGGCTCTTACGCTTTGGGGTTGGAGTCAAACTTCTCCGTCATGCTAAAACAAGGCATGGATACACTTCTTTATGGAAACTACGTCGACGAAAATACAATAATGGAAAAAATCAGAAACGTAACGATGGACGATATTCAACAGATAATAGACTTAATAGATTTGGATAAATTCCATGTGACGTGTTTAGGAAATATAGACGCTTTAAAGTGGTAGGTGGTTAATATGAAAAGGTATTTGATGACACCAGGCCCAACACCTGTACCAGAACAGGTGGTGCTTTCTATGTCAACGCCAATCATTCATCACAGAACGGATGAATTTAAAGGTATCTTCAAAGAAACAGCAGATTTGGCAAAAAGGGTAATGCAAACTAAAAATGACGTTGTAATGTTTTCATCGAGTGGCTCAGGAGCAATGGAAGCTGCTGTTTCTAATGTTTTAAGCGAAGGCGATAAGGCAATAACTGTAAGCGCTGGAAAATTTGGTGAAAGGTGGGGGAAAATCGTTAAAGCATTTGGAGCAGAGGCAGTTGAGCTAACCTACGACTACGGAGATTATGCAAAGGTCGAGGATATAGAAAATGCTTTAAAAAATAACAAAAACATAAAGGCTGTATATATACAGGCTTCAGAGACATCAACAGGAACTTTTCATCCTATCGACGAAATAGGTTTAATGTTAAAGGAAAAGTATCCTGAAGCACTATTTATTGTTGACGGCATAACGGCCTACGGCGCAATTGACGTAAAAACAGATAATTGGAACATAGATATAGGAATTACAGGCTCACAGAAAGCACTAATGTTACCGCCCGGTTTAGCCCTACTGTCTGTTTCTGAAAAAGCAAAGGATGTAATCGAAAGAAACAAAAATAGATTTTTTTATTTCGATATATTAGGAGAGATTGATGCAAAGGCTGGTAAATTCACACCAGCTGTTTCTCTGGTTATTGGTTTAAATACATCATTAAAAATGATTTTGGATGAAGGCCTCGATAACGTTTTTAAAAGACACGAAATTCTAGCCAAGGCAACGCAAGAAGCTGTTGTTGCTTTAGGTTTGGAACTTTTAAGTAAGAAACCGGCAAATTCCTTGACGGCTGTAAAATCACCCCAAAACATCAGTTCAGAAGACATTATTGCCAAGATGAAGGAGTTTGGCGTCGAAATATCGAATGGCCAGGGTCATTTGAAGGGAAAAATCTTTAGAATTGCCCATCTTGGATACTTCTATAAACCAGATATCTTGATGTGCATATCCGTCTTAGAAATGGCTCTAAAGAAGCTGGGCTACAGCGCCAATTTCGGCGATGGCACAAAGAGGGCAATGGAGATATTTTTAGATGAATAGGATACCCTCCGGCGTTGTACAATTTTTCGAACCCCTATCATCCATAAGAAGAGAAACTGAAGATAAAATTCTAAAATTATTTAAAAGTAGGGGCTATCAAGAGATTATCACACCAACGTTTGTCTATGAAGATAGCGTTAGCGAGTTTTTGTTCGAGCCATTGAAAAACAAGCTATTTAAAATTGTTGACCGCACAAGTGGGCAAACAATGATATTAAGAGCAGATATTACGCTTCAGATAACACAGGCAGTCTTGCTAGGTGACTTTGATATGCCTATGCGTGTTTGTTATTCTCAAAACGTATACCGTGACATAAAAGAACATCAGGGTCAAAAAAGGGAGTTTAAGCAAACAGGAATAGAGCTATTTGGATTAAAGGAAATCGAGGCAGACAGAGAAGTTATATCAATTGCCATTGATAGCATAAAATTATTTGGATTGGGCAATTTATGTGTAAAAATATCGGATACATACATAATAGAAAATTTAATCGGTGAATATAACTTAGATAAACACCAGGCAGAAAAATTAAGAGGCTTTGTATATACAAAAAGCCTCTCAGATATTAAAAAGGGTGATTTTCCAAATGAGCTCAAAAACACAATAGAAAACCTAAGCAGTATTAGCGGTTCAATAGAAAATAACAACATAGGCTACGAAGCATATAAACTTGCAAAGGAAATTAAAGACGAGCATTCAGATATAGACGTATTTTGCGACCTATTTTACTGTGAGCATCCAATGTATCACCACGGCATAACGTTTGAGATATTTTCAGGAAACAAACAACTAGTTGTTGGTGGTAGATATGGAAACATAACCAAAAAATTGGGGAAATATATTCCCGCTACGGGGTTTGCCATAAATCTAGATGAACTTGTGCAGTTTTTACACGAAAGGAGTTTAAAAAATGAATAGACTCGTTTTAGGAAGCCAATGGGGTGATGAAGGAAAAGGTAAAGTTGTTGATATATTAACAGAAGAAGCGGATGTAATTGTTAGATATCAAGGCGGTAGTAATGCTGGCCACACTGTATGTGTAGGTGATAAGAAGTTTATATTGCATTTAATTCCATCAGGAATTCTACATAAAAACAAAGTTTGTGTAATAGGAAATGGGGTTGTTATTGACCCAGAAAGCTTTATAGAAGAGAAAAAAACCCTTGAAAATTTAGGCGTTGATGTTTCAAGTGAAAGGTTAATGATTAGCGAGAAAGCTCACCTTGTTATGCCGTATCATAAGGAATTTGACGCAAAAAGAGAAACTGCTTTGGGTCAAAACAAAATAGGAACAACAAAAAGAGGTATAGGACCTGCATACACAGACAAACATGCACGCACGGGTATACGTACGTGCGATTTAGAAAGCAAAGACACATTTGCAAAAATGGTTAGAAATAATGTTGATGAGATAAATAGGCTCTGCGAGCTTTACGGAATAGAGAAGTTCAATGCAGGTGAAATAATAGATAAGTATTCGCAATATGTCAATGAATTAAAACCTCATGTAAGAAATACTGTCTATTATCTAAATGGAGTTTTTAAAAACAAAAGGAGAATATTACTAGAAGGCGCTCAAGGTTCAATGCTAGACGTTGACTTTGGTACATATCCATTTGTCACATCATCAAATCCAACGGTTGGAGGGGCATTCACAGGAACAGGTCTACCCTACAAAGCCATAGATAGTGTGGTTGCAGTGGTTAAAGCCTATACAACAAGAGTTGGCAACGGCCCATTCCCCAGTGAGCTTGAGGATGAGATGGGGCAATTTATAAGGGATAAAGGAGCAGAATACGGAGCAACAACAGGTAGACCAAGAAGATGTGGCTGGCTTGATTTGGTTGTAGTAAAGTATGCATGCATGATAAGCGGGGTAGGTGAACTGGCTTTGACAAAGCTAGACGTTCTAGATGGACTAAATGAGATAAAGGTATGCACTGGATACGATTATAATGGAAAGAAAATTGGATATATACCTAGCCAATTGGAAGAATACGAGAAATGCAAACCAATATACAAAACGTTTAAAGGCTGGGATAGCACAAAAGGAATAGAAGAATACAAAAACCTACCTGAAAATGCCAAGAGATACATTGAGTTTATTGAAAAATTTGTTGGTATCAGGTTCAGTTTCATCTCAACAGGCGCAAAAAGGGAAGAAACTATAAGGAGGTAAAGTCATGTGTATATTTTGCAAAATTGTAAATGGGGATATACCAGCAGATATAGTATATGAAGATGAAAAATACATGGCTTTCAAAGACATAAAACCAAAAGCTCCTATTCACATTTTAATTATACCCAAAGAACATATAGAAAAGCTTGCAGATATAGATGATGTAAGCAAAAACGTAATTGGAGATATGGCCATTATAGCGAACAAAGTGGCAAAACAGCTGGGAATTGACAAAACCGGTTACAGAATAGTAATAAACAACGGGCCAGATGCAGGACAAGAAGTTTATCATATCCACATGCATCTATTAGGCGGAAAAAAACTTATATTTGCATCCTAAAATGAAAATATCTGTCATTCATGGGCCAAACCTAAATCTACTTGGTCTAAGGGAACCATTGGTATATGGAAACAAAACCCTAAAAGGTATAAATAAACAGCTATCCAACAAAGCGCTCGCTTTGGGTTGTGAAATAGAGTTTTTTCAATCCAACTCAGAGGGCGAGATTGTGGATTACATTCAACTACTTAAAGAAAGAAACTTTGATGGTTTAATTTTAAATGCCGCTGCATACACTCACACGAGTATCGCTATTAGGGACTCACTGCTCGCTATTGACATACCATTTATAGAAGTTCACATCTCAAACGTATTTAAAAGGGAAAGCTTTAGGCATAAATCGTATCTTTCAGACATCGCTGTGGGTGTGATTTCAGGGTTTGGCTATATGGGTTATGAGTACGCTTTAGACTTTATGATTAAGGCTCTAAAACAAGGCGAAATCCGATAAAATCGTTCCTCAAACCAGGCATATAATTGCTCCGTGCTGAGAGGCGAGTCCATCTTATATAACTAAACCAGCTTCCACCCCTCACCACCTTCGCAAGGGATTGGTAAGGGTTTAAATAAACGGGGTCATGTGAGTTTTTCATTAAATTATATGCCTTCGAATAATACGTATCTAAACACCATTCAGCGGCGTTACCTAACATATCGTAAAGCCCGAAATTATTTGGCAAGAATCTACCTACAGGAGCAGTTCCAACGTAACCGTCTTTACACGGAAAATGTCCTTTTTCAATTTTATATTTTTTCAATTTTTTATAGGCAGTTATATCGTAAAAATTTCCGTATTTACATGCATCTTTAGGGGTTTTCCAATATACGTCTCTTTTTAAACCGCCTCGTGCAGCATATTCCCATTCGGCTTCCGTTGGCAGTCTATAAACCTCACCTGTCTTTTTATCCAGCCACTGTATATATTTTTCTATCTCATCCCATGAAACATTTACAACCGGTTCATCTGGTTTATTCAAATCGTAGAGCTTTTCACCGCCACTGTTGTGCGTTGAATCAAACATCCAAAATTGCTTATTTGTAATCTCGTATTTGCCGATAAAGAAACCATGCACGCAAACCTTGTGTCTAGGTTTTTCATCGCTCTTTGCAAACTTGTCTTTAGGGTTAGAACCCATATAGAAACAACCTCCCGGGATGTAAACAAACTGAATCCCAAGAGTATTTGTGTATTGTTGAGGCCTTACAAGTAAAGACCATTTAGAGTTTGTGGGTATTCCATTTGGAAAATCTTTATATACATTCCAGTAAATTCTTTTATTTCTACCAACCTTAACCAATCCAACATCACCTTGAAGATGCAGCTGCCGTGTAACGTACACCCTGCCTTTGACTTTAACCTCAATTCCAACTACCGCCTCTTCGTTGGGGTTCCCATTCAAGTCATAGTAAAAAACTAGATATTTACCATCCCATCTTACCTGCACATTGCTATACGTAAAGCCAAAGGCATTAATGGACACTATAACAAACAGAAAAACCAGCAAAATTCTTCTCATTTTTACCTCTATTTTACATCGGATTAATAAAACAAATATTGAGATATCTTGTGTATGAAATTACAGATTACATACTTCGTAAAACTTATCTCTATTGCCCTTCTTCTTTTTCGCTTCATACATAGCCATATCAGCTTTATAGAGAACTTTTTCAGAATCATCATTATCATTTTTAGTGTAGATAAAAACACCCATACTCAAACCAACAGACACATATTCTCCACTGCTCAGCTTTACCGGATTAGTAACAGCCTTTTCTATTTTTCTAAATATGTTATCCAAATTTTTCACATCTTTAACAGCTTCTAGTAGGACTACTAACTCATCTCCACCAAATCTTGACACAAAGTCCGATTTTCTAACAGCGTTTTTCAGCCTAGAAGAGATAACTCTCAACACCTCATCTCCTTTATCATGACCATATTTATCGTTTATAGGCTTAAAGTTATCCAAATCTATAAAACACACGGCCAAAATATCGTTGCCTCTCTTTGTCCTCTCGATAGCCCTTTCTAGCTCCTCCTCTAAAGCATATCTATTGTACAGGCCCGTAAGCTGGTCGTGAACAGCTTGATGTTTAAGCTCCTTTTTCAATCTATGAGCTTCCGTAGTATCAACTGCGCTCCAAATAACACCTTTTCTATCCGGCAAAATCACCGTTGAGCCTGTAACCTCTACCCAAATAACGTCTCCTTTTTTGCTTCTAAGGCAATATTCCAACGTATTTACCTCTACTTCTCCCCTCACCACCCTTTCAAAAATATTTGCAAATTTTTCATAATGATGCTGGCTTACATGTATAACTGATGCATTTTTACCTACTATATCTTTCTTTTCATAACCAGTAGATTTTAAGAAAGCTGGATTGGCATCTAAAATAGTCCTCTCTCCGTCTACAATCAACATCATTGCAGGGTTATTTTCATATAGCGCTTTATGATAAGAAAGGGAATTTTCAAGATTTTTTCTAGTAGCTTTAAGCTCTTTCTCCACTCTTTTCTGCTTTGTTATATCTATAAAATAGTGCAAGCATATATCTTTCGATAAGGGTACCCACCAAGATTCCCAATAATTATCACAAACAAAGGTCTCTGTACTTATGGGGTTTTGTCTTTTTAAAGCCTCTTCTAGTTTACAGAAGCTACATTTCATATTATTGGTAATGATACCATTTTCATAAAGCTCCTTATTTTCTTTGCTCAACGTTTCTCCATTCCAAAAACCTTTCCAACAAATTTCGCCTATCTTTAGACCAAAAATGTTTTTGGACGTTTTGTTTTGGAACAGTATCTTTCTATCTTTACTAATTAACATTACAGGCATATGAAATTTATCTATAATCTCTTCCAAATATTCCAAATTTTCTTCAAAATGCATAATTTATAAAAACCCCTAAAAAAGCCCCCGCTTGGTTTTAAAATACAACATTTAACATAAAAAATCCACTAAAAAATATTTTTGTTCCCTTTTAGAAAATATTCTCAATTAAACTTGATTTATTTTAAAATTTGATATATTGTTCATAATAGTGAAAATAATTTAATAGGAGGTGAACCATGCGTAACACAATAGCTAGAGTACCTTTTCCAGTTAACGAACCAATTTACTCCTACGCCCCTGGCACAGAAGAGAGGGCAAAGTTAAAGGAAGCTATAAAAGAAATCAAATCTAAACAGATAGAAATTCCTTTGATTATTGGCGGTGAAGAGATAAAAACAGGTAAAACACAAGAAATAATTGAACCTCACAACATAAAAACCGTACTCGGAGTATTCCACAAACCCACAGAAAAAGAGATTAATATGGCCATTGAGGCAGCTCTTAGCGCACAGAAAAAGTGGAGAGAATATGATTGGATAGATAGGGCAGCTATATTTATGAAGGCCGCAGAAATTTTAAGCAAAAAGTACAGGTTCTTAATTAATGCTGCAACAATGCTGACAATGAGCAAAAACGCATTTCAAGCAGAAATTGACTCGGCTTGCGAACTTATAGATTTCTTGAGATTTAACGTTTACTACATGCAAAAAATCTATGAAGACCAGCCTCTTCACTCGCCGTATGGAACTTGGAACATCATGCAGTATAGACCATTGGAGGGTTTCATCTTTGCAGTACCGCCATTCAACTTTGTCTCCATTTCAGGTAACTTGCCAACTGCGCCTGCAATTATGGGCAATGTTGTAGTATGGAAACCAGCTGCAAATAGTGTTTACGCACCTTATATTTTTATGAAAGCATTACAGGAGGCTGGACTCCCCGATGGTGTTATCAATTTCTTACCTGGTGATGGCCCTGATGTAGGCCCTTATATATTTTCGTCAGAACATTTTGCAGGTTTACATTTCACTGGCAGTGTAAAAACATTCCAGTGGATGTGGAAAACCGTTGGAGATAATATAACAAAATACAAAACATACCCAAGAATCGTAGGTGAAACGGGCGGCAAGGATTACATATTTGTTCATAAATCGGCGAATAGAAGGAAACTTATAACGGCAATTGTAAGGGGTGCTTACGAATATCAGGGTCAAAAGTGCTCAGCAGTTTCAAGGGTATACGTACCAAAAAACATGTGGAATGAAATAAAAGATGAACTATTCGCAGAAATTGACAAAATTAAAATGGGTTCTCCTGAAGATTTTACAAACTTCATGAATGCAGTAATAGATAGAAAGGCCTTCGACAAAATAGTTAACTATATAGAGTATGCAAAATCCGCTTCCGATGCAGAGATAGTAAAAGGCGGAGACTACGATGATTCCTTAGGATATTTTGTAAAACCAACAGTAATTTTAACTGAAAATCCACATTTTAAAACTATGGAGGAAGAAATTTTCGGCCCTGTAGTCACAATATATCCTTACGATGATGATAAATACATTGAGACACTCCATTTGTGTGACGAGACAAGCCAGTATGGATTAACAGGCTCTATCTTCAGTGAAGACAGGGATGCAACAAGAGTCGCCATTGACATACTCGAAAATAGTGCAGGAAATTTCTACATCAACGACAAACCCACAGGTGCAGTTGTAGGTCAGCAACCATTCGGTGGCTCGAGGGCAAGCGGAACAAACGATAAAGCTGGGAGCCATTTGAACCTATTGAGATGGGTAACAGCAAGGGCAATTAAAGAAAACTTTTTGGCTCCTGAAAGTTTTGAATATCCATTTATGAAAGAGGAGTGAAAGAATGTCAATCTTTAATAAAAGTGTTAGTATGTTTATTGATAAAGTTCCTTCGGGCGCTATTGCGCCCTTTGCCAAAAGATATATTGCAGGTTCTGAGTTAAAAGATGCAGTGAACTTAACAAAAAAATTGAATTTGCAAGGTGCTATGACCACAATAGACGTGCTTGGCGAATTTGTAAATACAAAAGAGGAAACGATTTATTATAGGAACCTGGCTATAAAAGTACTTGAAGAAATAGATAAAAATAGGTTGAATGCTAACCTGTCCCTAAAACTTACGCAAATGGGCTTGAAACTTTCTAAAGCATTATGCTTAGATAATATCGAAAAAATCTTTGAAAAGGCAAAAGATTTAGGTATTTTTGTAAGACTAGATATGGAAGATTCTACCTGCACAGACGACACGTTAGAAATCTACAGAAACTTTAGAGATATGTACAACATAGGAACGGTTTTGCAAGCCTATATGAGAAGAACAATTGATGATATAAGCAGTTTATCAGACGGAAGATTGAACTTTAGATTGTGTAAAGGCATATACGATGAACCAAGGGAAATCTCGTACAAGGAAAAGGACATTGTAAGAGACAACTATATATGGTGCTTAGAGGAGCTGCTAAGCAAAAAGGCGTATGTTGGAGTAGCTACGCATGATGAATACTTGGTTTTCCATGCGGAAAGACTACTCAAAAAGTACGGATACGAACGAGACAAGTACGAATTCCAAATGCTACTTGGAGTTGATGAACAGCTACGTTCAATTATTATAAACAGGGGGCACAGATTGAGAGTTTATGTGCCATTCGGTAAGGATTGGTTGCCCTACTCCATAAGAAGGCTTAAAGAGAATCCAAATATCATGAAATCTGCCATAGAGGGATATATCAGGAAATACAAATAATAGCCCTGCCCTTAAAGCGGGGTTATACTTTTTTCATAAATTCTATACGTTTTGTAATGCTCAGCACCCATCTTTAAAATGGGCTTGTTAATTGCATCATTATCCTCTAATGTCCAAGAGAGTTCACCACCTCTTCCTCCTCGCTTCTCAACCACTTCAAAGCTCTTTATGTAAAGTAAAAGGTCAACGCCCATCTTTCTACATTCCGGCAAAACACCCAGCGTAATCAGTCTATAGTTATCTATTTTTTTCATCTTATAAAGCGCCTTTAGGGCATTAAATGGTGTAATTTTGCCACCTAATCCTTTAAGAGCTTGATTAAAATCTGGAACTATTGCAGAAAAACCACAGGGTTTTCCTTCTCTGTAGGCAAATATCACAAGCTCCTCAGGCACCATTGTTTTAAAATCTTCAACTCCGTACCTAAACTCCTCATAGGTAGGAGGAACAAAGCCCCAGTTGTTTTTCCACGCCTGGCAGTATAAGTAGTGAATTATCTTTACATCCTCTTCAAAATTTTTGCGCGAAAAGTGTTTAAGTTTAATATCAAATTTTTTCTGGACGTAATTTGCAAGCTTTATCAATTTTTCCCTTGGTTTATTAGCAGTTGTTAAATAAAAGGCATACAAATCTTTAACTTTCTTAAAACCGTATTCTTCTATCAAATCCAAGTAATATGCCTTATTATACGGCATCATAAAAACAGGCTCTTGATAGAAACCTTTAATAAGCAATCCACTGACATCATTCATTGAGGGGCTTATTGGACCCCTAATTACATCTAGGTTATTCTCGTACAAAAACCCTTCAGCCTTTTCAAAAAGCAGATAAGCCACATTCTTGTCGTTAATACACTCAAAAAAACCAAAAAAGCCCACTCTGTCATTATGGAATTCATTATGTCGTTTATTTACAATTGCAGCAATCCTACCAACAGGTTCGTCGTTCTCAAAAGCAACAAACAAAGCCCTTTTAGCATACTTATAAAATGGATTGTGCTTATCATCTATCATCTTTTTTTCTTCATCAATTAAAGGTTGAACGTATAGCAAATCACCTTTGTAAAGAGAAGGAGCAATCTTTACAAAACGGTCAAGATTATCTGTTTGCTCAACACGTATCATATTACGCCTAATTCTTTACCTACTTTATAAAGCTTGTCCAAAGCAAAATCTATCTGTTCAAATGTATGCGTCGCCATTAAGCTTAACCTAATTAAAGCCTTGTTAGGGGGAACAGCGGGTGACACAACTGGATTGACAAATAGACCCTCATCAAAGAGCATGCGCCTCATTCTCAAAACCCTTTCATCTTCACCAACAACCAATGGAATAATAGGCGTACAGCTCGTTCCGGTGTCATAGCCCATTTCTTGAACACCCTTTAGCATTTTGTCAGTGTTTGCCCACAATTTATCTATCAACTCAGGCTCATTTTCCATAATATCAAGGGAAGCTAAAACAGCAGCAGTGGATGCAGGTGTAATACTTGCAGAAAAGATAAGACTTCTCGCAAAGTGTCTCAAGTAATCGATAACCTCTTTGTCTGCTGCTAAAAATCCTCCAAGTGAAGCAAATGATTTACTAAAAGTTCCCATAATGACATCAACTTCATCTTCCAAGCCAAAGTGATTCGCCGTACCTCTTCCATTCTTACCTAATACACCAAAAGAGTGTGCATCGTCTACCATTAAACGGGCATTATATTTCTTTTTTAGGTTAATTATTTCGGGTAGATTTGCTATATCTCCATCCATGCTGTATACCCCATCAACCACAATAAGTTTACCAATACCAAGCTCTAAAGAAGAAAGCACCTTTTCTAAAGATTCCATATCATTGTGCAAAAATCTTTTAACCGTTCCGAAAGATAACCTAGACCCATCAACAATACTTGCATGATCCGATTTATCTAAAACAACATATTCACCCTTACCAACAAGTCCAGCTATAGCCCCTAAATTTGCTTGAAATCCTGTGCTAAAAAGTATTGCCTCTTCCTTGTTAACGAAAGCCGCAAGCCTTTCCTCTAGCTCTTCGTGTATATCAAGTGTGCCGTTTAAAAATCTCGAGCCCGCACAGCCTGTTCCGTATTTGCCTATAGCATTCTTGGCAGCCTCCTTTACTTTTGGATGTACAGTCAAACCAAGATAGCTATTAGAACCAAACATCAAAACCCTTTTACCATTTATAATAACCTCTGTATCTTGCTCCGAAGAAATTGGCTGAAAATATGGATATAAACCTGCTTGCCTTGTTTCCTCAGCTGTCTTAAAACCATAACATTTATCAAAAAGATCCATCATGCCTCTCCTTATTACGTGATTTTACCTTCTATAAAAATTTTCCTTTTTTGTCAAGAACGACAAAATTTAGCCAGAACCCAATTCAATCTGCCTCGAATATATAGCCCTGTGAATCTTTGCGTCCTCCGACTCATTTAAGCCAAAGAATTCAAACCTTATAGTGTATATACCCCCATCATCTACAACATCAGAAACAACAGCAGGTATAGAAATCGTCTCATTTTTTGGCTTAATTTTTATTAATACCGTATCTCCTATAGAGAAAACAGCATTTTTAGATTTTGCAAGTAGGGATTTCGTGCCAAATACATTGGTCTTCATTTTTATAATCTTATTCATATTCTTCAATGAAACTCCTTGAGAAAGTCTTAATGATACAACTAACATATCAAGTTCCCAATACACCTCCAAAGGCTTATCCTCTAAATCTTTCTCGTCTACAATCAACAGATTAACCATATCCTCCGTTGCGCTAAGAACTTCTGCTACTATATCCAAGATTTTTGATATTGCTGGTACCTGAATCCTAACTCTATCCTTAAATCCCAATTTCTTACCTTCAGGCGTAGATAAGCTCACACCCAAATTGCTACCAGCTGAATATTCAACAACTCCTTTAATCAAGTTTAAATCTTTATTTTTATAAAACAGCAATATTACAGGCTTACCGCTCATAACTCCTTTAAAATCAGTCTCTCTATTGTAAAGTTTCTCTATAATTGGTATAACCAAGTCAACCAGCTCTCCATCGAATGCCCCATTTCTAAGCTCTTTCAAAAAATGAACAATCTGTTCTACACTCAAACCTGGTCTATCAGGCCTATCCGTGTGTAAGCCATCAATAAATTCACAAATCGCCAAAACCTTTGCTTCCACAGGGATCTCTTCTCCTTTAAGCCCATAGTAGCCCTTTCCATCTACCCTTTCATGATGATAAACAGCTATATTAACGATATCTTCCATAAATGGATTATGTAAAAAGATTTGTTTCAAGTTAGTTGTATGACTTTTAACAAGCTCAAGTTCTTCCTCGGTTAGTTTATCCTTTTTATCCAAAATATCATTTGGTATCCAAATCTCTCCAATATCGTGTATCAAAGAAGCATAGTAAATATTTTTAATCTCTGGCTCGTCCAATTCCAAATTCTTAGATATCTTAAAAGCCAAATCAGCAACCCTAAATGAGTGATAAAATGTTCTAGGCCTTATAGACTTAACCAAATTTAAAGTATTAAGACAAGAAAACTTTCTAGAAACATCCCTTAAAATACTCAAATGCATTGCGGGCAAAGTAAAGCTCAATTCATTCACCAAAAGTTCTATCTGTCCCTTTACATCATCTGTTACAAAAGGGAGCTCTATCAGTAACTCAACAAAAGCTATAGGCACATTACCTAAGTAGATTTTCTTTACAAAAAGAGAACTGTTTTGTTTAAAACCTTCGTACAAAAATGGATAGTTGCTTTCTATCTCGCCATTTATCTCAAATTCATCCTTTTCTTCCAGAGACTCTTCAAAATACTCTGTAACGAACAACTTTAGCCCCTCGAGCTCAACATTTTCACCTTTGTTTGAATCTATGCTCGTATACAAGAAGTGCTGGCTATTACTTAGAATAAAAAACAGATTTAACCTAGATTTATAATCTATATTTTTCACGTATTTAAATATCGTATTCTTAACTTTACCTGAAATTTCCATTACAATTCACATTATAGTTTAAAAATATCTAACACACAAGCTTGTTATTTTTTGCTTATTTAAAACTAACTTTCAATATATAAAAATTTATTTGATTTGACGCAAAAAATGTTTATAATGAATCGAAGAGATAAGAGTAAATAGAAATTTAATTTCTTAAGGAGGTGTTGTATGAGGCGTAAGGGATTGGTTGGATTATTGGCCTTCGTGGTTGCTATTCTGTTTTCCGTATCTGCATTTGCAGGCGGATTTATTAAAATTGGTGTTCAAGCCCCAATTACAGGAAAATTTGCAAGCGAAGGACAATCTATCGACAAAGCTGTTAGGCTAATCGCGAAGCAGGTTAATGAAAAAGGTGGAATTTTAGGCAAGAAAATTAAGGTTATTAGTTGCGACGATGAGGGAAAAGCCGTTAAAGCTGCTATTTGCGCAAGAAAACTTGTTGATGCTGGCGTTATAGCTGTTATCGGTTCCTACACATCCACATGTGCGGAGGCTGCAGAGCCAATCTACTACAGGGCTGGCGTTCTTCAAACATCTGACGGCACGAGCGACACACTTGTAAAACACGGTTATTGGACATTCTTCAGAAACTCATCTCCAAACTCAGCAGAAGCAAAATTTACAGCCGAGTTTTTCTTAAAAAAACAACACTACAAAAGAATAGCTGTAATCTCTGACTACTCTACCTTCTCAACAAACCTTGCAAAAGCCGTTATAAATGACCTAAAAAAAATGGGCGGAAATATAGTCTACTACGGAAAAATTACATCCGGCGCACAGAACTTCACACCTATCTTGACAAAGATTAAATCCTACAGCCCAGACGTAATCTATTTTAGTGGCTACTATACAGATGGTGGTTTGATTAGGGCTCAGATGGTTCAGCTGGGTATTAAGGCAGATTTCGTAGGTGGCGACTCAAATGACAATCCAGAGTTCTTAAAACTTGCAGGTAAGGCTGCCGTAGGTGCATACCTTGTGAACGTTCCACTACCACAGATGCTACCATATCCTCAAGCAAAAGAGTTTTTAAAAGCTTACAGAGAAACGTATCATGAAAACCCAGCAAGCATTTGGACACTGTTCAATGTTGATGGATTAAGGGTAATTCTATACGCCGTTAAACAGACAAAATCTCTAAACACAAAGAAAATTGCTCACTATTTACACTATGAACTCAAGGGATTCCCAGGCATTACAGGGCCAATAAGCTTTGCTCCAAACGGCGAGAGAGTTGGAAGTGCTTACATGGCTTACAGAATCGGGCCTAACTTAAAATACAATATAGTCTTCAAAGAAAAGTAAAAGAGGAAGGCCATGGAAATTTTCTTCCAGCAACTTGTAAACGGTTTAACTATAGGAAGCATTTACGCATTAGTTGCTCTTGGTTACACTATGGTCTACGGTGTATTAAAGCTCATAAACTTCGCTCACGGCGACTTAGTCGCCTTGAGCGCCTATATTGGACTTGTAACAGTTATGCAATTGATGGGGGCTTTATCACCTGTCCTGCTGATAATAGCAACATTTATAATCACTATGATATTAACATCTTTAGGAGGGTTAATATTAGAGAGAGCAGCCTATAGACCTCTTAGAAAGGCACCAAGGCTCAGCGCCGTAGTTTCAGCTTTGGGCGCATCCATGATTATAGAAAACGGCATCATGCTTATATGGGGCCCTATGCCAAGAATATTTCCAGCAAGTGCCGTACCAAATGCTAATTACAATATACACGGTGTTTACATAAGTCTAATGCAAGTTCTAGTGTTGGTTATCTCCTTTATCTTAATGGTAGCTCTATACCTGTTTGTCAATAGGACAAAATTGGGCACTGCCATGAGAGCATGCGCTATTGATCAGGACGCGGCAAGGCTTATGGGTATAGACGTTAATAAGGTTATAGTAACAACATTCATTATTGGCTCTGCTCTGGGTGCAGTAGGTGGTTTATTTATAGGCATGTACTACAGAGGCATCTACTTCAACATGGGCTGGATTTACGGCCTAAACGCATTTGTTGCCGCAATTATCGGTGGAATTGGTAATATACCCGGAGCAATGCTTGGTGGAATGTTGCTTGGCATTTTCAATGCATTTATAGCCGGCTACGTATCCAGTAGTTGGTCGTTGGCTCTAACGTACGTCTTATTGATTGTTATCATGATTCTTAGGCCCACAGGAATCTTGGGCGAAAGAGTTGCGGAGAAGGTGTGATGAATACAAAAAACATCGTATATTACGGTATTTTTCTTTTTTCTTTAATCATCTTGCCTTTCTTTTTAAATTCAGATTGGGTATCGGTGATGACAACATTTATTATATACTCTATTGTCTCGTTAAGCCAAGACATAGTTTTAGGTAGGGCAGGCATGTTTGATATGGGTCATGCCATATTTTTTGGTCTTGGTGCATACTCTACGGCAATTTTAAACATGGTCTACGGTTGGCCTATACTAGCAACTATACCTATAGCTATAATACTTCCCATAGTTGCAAGCATAATACTTGCTGCACCGATTATTCATTTAAGAGGAGATTACTTGCTTGTTACTACCATTGGATTCAACATAGTGTTCACGCAGGCTTTAAAGAACAACGTTTTTGGCATAACAGGTGGCCCTAATGGAATCTTTGGAGTTGAACCGCTCAAAATATTGGGTTTTGTGTTTTCTTCACAACTCTCAATCTACTATTTAGCATTCTTTATCCTACTCTTAACACTTATAGTTATTCACAATTTAGAAACAAGCAAACCGGGACGGGCACTTCACTATCTAAACCTGGATTCGCTTGCAAGCGAATGTATAGGCATAAACACAAGATTTTACAGGCTTTATTCGTTCGCCCTATCTGCAGCTTTGGCTGGTCTTGCAGGAGTTGTATTTACTCTACAATTTTCGGCTGTCAGCCCAGGTGCATTTAATTTTATACAATCAGTTCTATTTTTCACAATCGTTCTAGTTGGAGGACCGTCATCTATACCTGGGGTTCTTTTGGGCACATTTTTTATGTTTGTTGTTCCAGAGATATTTAGGCAGTTTGCAGAAGCAAGGTATTTAGTTTTTGGTGTAGCTATGATACTCATCATGATTTGGAGACCTAAAGGTATATGGCCTGTCAAGTTTGGCAGAATACCAAACTACTTAACCAAGGAATAAGAAAATGGCTCTATTAGAATTAAATAATGTAACCAAAATTTTTGGAGGCTTAGTAGCTGTAGACTCACTTTCCATCTCCATTGAAAAGGGCATGATTTACGGAATAATAGGTCCAAACGGTGCAGGGAAAACAACCGTTTTTAATTGTATAACAGGTGTTTATAAACCAGAAAAAGGAAAGATCATCTTCAAAGGCAAGGATATAACGGGTTTTTCATCCCACAAAATAGCTAATATGGGCATAACAAGAACATTTCAAACCATAAGATTATTCAACGAGATGAGTGTCGCAGAAAACATTATGTCAGGTAGACATTTTAAAAGTAGGCAGAAGTGGTGGCATGGAATAATACATACACCATTTTATTATAAAGACGAAAGAGCAAACTGGCTCAAGGTTAAAGAATATATGGAACTATTTGGCTTAGCACGTCTCGCAAAGATGACTGCTGGTAGCCAACCTTACGGGGTTCAAAGAAAAATAGAAATGGCACGGGCATTAGCTACAGAACCTGAACTTTTGATTCTTGATGAACCTGCCGCAGGACTGAATGACAAAGAAAGACTTGAACTTGTAGATACTATAAGAAAAATAAGAGACATGGGTGTTACAATACTTTTAATAGAGCATAATATGGACCTTGTAATGAATATAACGGAATATATAAGCGTTTTAAATTTTGGTAAAAAGATAGCGGAAGGCAAACCAGAAGATATTCAGAACAATCCAGTAGTTATAGAAGCCTACCTAGGTAAAGAGGAAGAAGATGAATAAAGAAAAACTATTGGTAGTTGATAATTTAGTTGTGGCTTACGGCAGCATAGAAGCAGTTAAGGGAATATCATTCGTTGTGCACAAAGGTGAGTTAGTAACTATTTTAGGTGCAAATGGTGCAGGCAAAACAACAACAATGCGCACCATAAGCGGGCTTATTAAAGCTAAATCTGGCAGCATAAAATACAAAGACAAGGAATTAACAGGTCTGCCGGCACACAAAATAGTCGGATTGGGCATAAGTCAATCGCCTGAAGGCAGGAGGGTGTTTGGAACTTTAACAGTTGAGGAAAACCTTATGCTCGGTGCGTACACAAAAACAAAAGTTAATACAGAAATTCTAGACAAGATTTACCAACTTTTTCCAAGATTACAAGAGAGAAAAACCCAGCTTGCAGGTACACTATCAGGCGGTGAGCAGCAGATGCTTGCCATAGGAAGAGCTTTAATGAGTGAACCAGAGATGCTACTTTTAGATGAACCAAGTTTGGGTTTAGCTCCTGTTCTCGTTAAAACGATATTCGAAACTATAAAACAGATAAAAGAAAATGGCGTTACTGTTTTGCTTGTTGAACAAAATGCAAAGGCAGCTCTAAAACTTGCCGATAGAGGATATGTTTTAGAGGTCGGAAAGATAGTCATGGAGGGCACTTCCCAAGAGCTAATGTCTTCACCAAAAATTCAAGAAGCATACTTAGGAAAGAAGAAAAATACTTAAAAGGGAGGGGCAAGCCCCCCCATCTGTTTAAACCATCAAATCAACATTTAACATATCAGGATTCACATTGAGGTTTTGAGCTAAAAGCAGAGTGATTTCTGTATAAAGCCTAAGTTTTTTTTGCTGTAGTTCCATTTTTCTATCTTCAATACTTCTCAACTTTTGCTTAACTAATGTTTTGTTTGCACTTCCCTTTAGTGTTTTAAGCAAGGTATCAAGTTCTAACTGTTTTTTATCGTACTGATGAATTTTTTTATCAATTTCGCTACCTACACTGCCCTTTGCAGCCTGTTCTTTATCCTTCTTTGGACAATAAGTTGTAACAGAGGACATACCGCTTGTGGCAGCTAAATACATTCCGTCCTGTCGTAAATTTAAATACAAATCCTTCGCTACAACATAACAACCTTTTTTCGTAGCTTCGGATTCAAATCTCAATATATTCGATGATTCATGAGAAGACACATGGGCGACAGAGGTACCTGCTGTAGCTGGGGCAGAACTACCCCATTCTCCTGGATCAAGCTTATAGTACAATATGGGGTTTGCGGCAGCACTATTTACATTCATGCCGCCCTCCAATATCAGCTTATTTTAGCACCAGACTCAACAGGCTTTTCAACTGTAAGTAATGCCAAATTTTTCCCATCTTTAGCAGCAAGCAACATACCGTTTGACTTGATGCCCATTAATTTAGCAGGTTTTAAGTTAGCAACAACGATAATATATTTACCAACAAGCTCCTCTGGCTTATAATGCTCCTTTAAACCAGCGACCAATGTCCTAGGGTTTTCTTCCCCTACATCAATTCTTAATTTAATCAATTTCTTTGATTTTTCAATACTCTCGGCTTCTAAAATTTTAGCAACTCTTAAATCTACATTAAAAAATTCATCTATGGATATCTTCTTTTCTAGCTCTTTGCTTTTTTCTTTATCGTTATTCTCTA
>WFYS01000080.1 GCA_015490005.1 Desulfurellaceae bacterium
GTTATCGCCTATCAATATCTCAATCTTGTCCTTTCCTCGGATTATTAGGGCAGGAACGGCTTCTACACCCAAAGATTTCAAAATCCCTACACACTTTGTAATATTTACATTTTTGATTTTTAAACCCTTAGCTTTTATAAATCTTTCAACCCTTTCACAGTGAGGGCATGAGGTTTTATAGATTAATACGGCGTTTGAATTTGGTAGGTTAGAGCTCGCAAGAGGTTTCAAAACAGCAAACATTAAGAAAACGGATAAAAAGGAAGCAAAGCACACGAGCACCAACCACCTTTTCTGTAAGACCCTCAAAAGAGCCAGAAAAACAAATATGGAAAAGACAGATATACAGAAATAGCAGATGTTATTTAGCCTGAAAAGTTGATAGCCCACTAAAACGCCCTCCAGGGAAAAGATAACAATCAAAATCTCGTCTATCAGACTTTCTTTGTTGAAAATTGATAAAACAAGTAATGTTAGGAATGTTATAATACCCAAAATTATAAGCACCTTATCGGGTATTATTAGGCTGCTTTCTGCAAGGATGCACCCTGTTGAGTTGCAGATGCCCGAGCGTGAAAATTTTAGTATAAGTTCAAGGGTAGTTAGCAGAAAACCTGCCAATGCGACAGCGTTAAATATTTTTTTCACTTTTTGCTCTCTTTTTTGACTTTCAGTTCGTTTTTAAAGTGCAGATCCATCTGTGGGAACGGTATCTCAATATCATTTTCGTATAAAGCGTTGTAGATGAGCTTTAAAAATTTGGAGGCTGTCCTTCTCGGATAGATTAAATCAATTCCGCTTACCCAGACATCTAGGCTAAAGTCTATACCGCTATCGTTCATTGCGATAAATACAACCATAGGCTTTTTCGACGGATTATCCCTTATGTAGTTGAGATCGCTTTTCTCTAAGGCTTCTAATATAACTTTTTCAACCTTCTCTATTTTTGTACCGTAAGCAACGCTAAACGGGATTCTAAACCGTCTGACTCTTTCTGAGAGAGTCCAGTTTACGACGCTATTCTGAAAGAGCGTTTGGTTTGGGACAACCACTTCTATATGGTCGTTTGTAAGTATTGTCGTTGACCTTATATGAATGTCTTTTACAATGCCTCTCAAATCGTCAGAAATCTCTATGTAATCACCAATTCTGATGCTGTTTTCGAGCATTAATATAATGCCTGCTATAAAGTTTGAGACGATGTTTTGCAGTCCAAAGCCCACACCTACAGAGAGGGCGCCAAGAATTACGGTTAGAGAGGATAGGTTTATTCCGATAACTTTGAGTGATATAAAGAAAGTTGTAGCTATTATTATGTAGAAGCCGACATTAGAGAAAACAACCCTCGTTGACTCTGTGAAGCTTTTAGGTAGGCTAATCGTTCTAACCTTTGTTTTGTAAATGGTTCCAATTTTGATTCCTAAAGCGAATATAAAGAGGGCTAAAATTATACTCATAATGCTTACGCCATTTGAACCAATGGTGAATAGAGGCTTGGTAATGAAATTCCAGATGGACGAAAGCGCTGTGTAGACGCTGAATCTAAGTTGTTTGGTTAAAACTTTTAGATTTCCCAGCTTTCGTTTTTCTATGTAAATAATTAAATTACACTCTTCGTTTTTTAGCTCGGATAGCTCTTTGTCTTTCAGGTTTTCTATAAGCTGTTTTGTATTGCTCAAGTCAACGGCTTTTTTCTTCTTTATATCTGCAAGTTTTTTGATGATTGAGTAATCGATAACTTTTTCTAAAACGCTGTCATGTTCTCTTTCAAACATTTTTAATCTATCTTCGATCAATTCTTTCTTTTTCGTGTTGTTCAGTATTTCATACCTGTCAAATTCGATTTTGAGTTCCTGTATCCGGGTTTCTATGGATTTATATCTGTTTTTGAGCTTATCAATTAGAACTTTGAATGAACTCGGTTTAAACTCAATTTTCAAAAAGCTTTGATATAAAATGTTTAACCAGTTATTAAAGTGAGAGTTTATGTAAACTTGTTCTTCTATAAGTCTATTCTTTGTGAGTTTGTAAAGGGCAAATTGGAGTTCTAATAGGGTAAGTTTGCTGGAGTTATCGGGAATTTGTTTTATGTCGTCTTTTAATTTTGATATTTTTTCATCTATATTCTTAATTTTTCTGGAGAGCCTGTCTTTTAGAAGTTTTATTTTTGCAATTCTTTTAAGGAGTATGAGAAAATTTTCCTGATTTTTGACTTTAAGGTTTTCAATTTGAGGAAATGGAGGTTTTGAGCTTGCTATTTTTATCAGTGCAAGGAGAAGTATCTTTTGTTCAGGCGTGCTATTTTTACTTTTTAGCATCAAGCGGTATTTTTTTAGAAGTTCATTTTTATTTCCAGTAAACAAGTTTTTATTTAGAGTGGCGGAGTTGGATGATACTGGTTGTATGAGTAGAATTGCAAAAAGAAGGAACAAAAAAGCTTTTAAAACCCAGAACTTTATTGGTTTCATAACAATAATATCGCTGGTTGGTTGATTTTTGTCAAGCTCAAAGAAAAGATTTTATTTGACTTTTGCCCAACTTTATTATTATACTTCAAAAGCGATGTTCAAGTTGTTTTTTCTATTTTTAATTACATTTTTACTTTTTCCCATAAGTAGTTATGCATGGGGTCCTGGTGTGCATATTGGAGTTTCTTTGTCTGTTATGGATCAATTACCTAACTACATTAAATTTCTTGTAATGAGTAACATTAATGAGTATTTGTATGGATGCTTAGCTCCTGATTTCATAGTAGGTAAAACATTATCAGCGTTTTCAAAGCATTCTCATAATTGGAATTTGGGTTTTGAAATTTTACGCAGAGCAGAAGACGATCAAGGAATAGCTTTTGCCTACGGTTACCTTTCTCATTTAGCTGCTGATGCTGTGGCTCATGGAATAATGATTAACGAAATGGACGGAAAATTTAAGAATGCAAAGCATACAATTATTGAACTTATAGCAGACAGCATGTATCCTTCCACATACAGACATCTTGCGGACCAGATTTTAAAAAAGAACAACAGTGAGTTGGATGAGAATTTTAAGGGTTTGGTTGAGAGTGTGATTTTCAGCTTTGGTGTAAGTAAGCTGATCTTTAAGGGTATGGTTAGGGCTTCATTGGGTAGAAGGGTGGTTAAAAAAGCTGTATTAAATGAAAAGTTGTTCGATTTTCTCTCCCTGAACGTAGAAAGGATTAAGGATTATCTTGATCTATCCAAACAGTTTAGCTTGGATGTATTAACCAAAGGTATGGACTCGCCGGTTGTACAAATTAGTGCTATAAGTAGATGAAAAATCTTTAAAAATAAAACACATAAGGAGAAAGGAGTGTATGAATTTCGATAGGGAAATTTTATCAAAGAAAAAACTCGTTGAACTGGTGGAGATTGGTAAATCTTTGGGAATACCGACTACCGTTAAAAGGAAAAATGACCTCATAGAGGAAATATTGAAAAGAACAACAGCAGAAAAGCAGGATACAGAGAACCAACAGCAAGAAATTGAGGAAAAGAAAAGCATTCTACATAGTGTATCCGTAGAGAAAAAAGAGGAACCCGTAAGTCTTCTCAAGGGTGAAGGTGTTTTGGAAATTCTACCAGATGGCTTCGGTTTCTTGAGATCTATGAACAACAACTACCTTGCTGGTCCGCGTGACATCTACGTTTCGCCGAGCCAAATAAGGAAGTTTAACTTGAAGACAGGGGATTACATATATGGTCAGGTTAGAACACCAAAGGAGAATGAAAAATACCATGCATTATTGAAGATTGAGCAGATAAACTACAAAGATCCAAATGAGGCACTGAAGAGGAAGGACTTTGATGAGCTTATACCCCTTTATCCCATGGAGAGGATAAAGCTTGAGACAACTCCAGATAACATGCCAGCAAGGGTAATGGACTTAATAACGCCAATAGGTAAAGGTCAGAGGGGTTTAATCGTTGCACCGCCGAGAACGGGTAAAACCATGCTTTTACAAAATATCGCAAATAGTATTACGGCAAACCATCCAGAAATTAAGATCATTGTTCTTTTGATTGATGAAAGACCCGAAGAAGTGACCGATATGAAGCGATCCGTTAAGGCTGAGGTTATCAGTTCGACGTTTGATGAATCGCCAGAAAGACATATTCAGGTGGCAGAGATCGTTCTTGAGAGGGCTAAAAGGCTTGTTGAGTATGGTTACGATGTGCTGATTCTTCTTGATTCAATAACAAGGCTCGCCCGTGCATATAACTCTGTTATACCGCCGAGCGGCAAGGTTTTATCAGGAGGCCTTGACTCAAATGCACTGCAAAAACCGAAAAGGTTCTTCGGTGCGGCAAGGAATGTTGAAGGTGATGGTAGCTTGACAATAATTGCAACAGCCCTGATTGATACGGGTTCAAGAATGGATGATGTTATTTTTGAAGAGTTTAAGGGAACGGGTAATATGGAACTGCATCTGGATAGGGGCTTGTCAGATAGAAGAATCTTCCCAGCTATTGATATAACGCGCTCTGGAACAAGAAAGGAAGAACTGCTTGTTCCGAAAGATCAGCTTAACAGAATCTGGATACTGAGAAAGATTCTGATAGAGATGAATGACATAGATGCGATGCTGTTCTTGTTAGATAAACTGTCTAAAACCAAGACAAATAAGGAATTTCTTGATTCTATGAACCGTTGATGAAATTTGCCTCTCTTGAAGTAAATTCGCCCTACTTTTTAGCCCCAATGGCGGGCTATACTGATAGACCCTTTAGAAAGCTCTGCAGGGAGTTTGGATGTGGTTTAACCTTTAGTGAGCTCATCTCCGTTAACGCCCTGTATTATAAAAATCAGAAAACTTACAAATTAATCGAGAGAGATAAAATTGATAAGCCATACTGTATCCAGCTGTTTGGCTCTGA
>WFYS01000081.1 GCA_015490005.1 Desulfurellaceae bacterium
ATCCAAAGGTATACTTTGTTGACAACTACCCTGCCATGACGACGCTTGATGCCTACTTTTGGTTAAGGTATGCAAAGGAGTATAAAAACGGCACATACTATAAATCGGATAACGACACGTTGAGGGCTTATCCTACAAGTACCGTGAAACCACATCCTGTACCATTGTTGAGTGCCATGATTAGCTGGTTTTCTTCTATTTCTGGTAAATCGATCTACATGAGTGGTCTAATCTTGGTTTCTGTTCTTGCGGGTCTTTTTATTTTGCCTATGGTTTACTATTTTTGGCTGGCCGATATGCCCATTGCCGGCTTAACGGGTGCCTTTGTCGGTGCTTTTTCTTGGATGTATGCCATAAGGACGGCAATGGGACGCGTTGACACGGATCTTTTACAGTTGTTTTTTATGTTTTCTGGTTCTTTACTCATACTCCTTGCATCGGAAACAAAGAGTAGCCGAAGTAGGCTTATTTACTCTGCCCTTTTGGGGCTGAACTTCTTACTTTTTGGCTGGTGGTATGCCCATTACGGTATAGACGTTGTCTATCTTGCGCTTTTTGTCATTATGCTTTTGATACGCAAGATTGAACTCAAGCAAATAGTTATTGCCACGCTGCTCTTTGTCATATTTGCAAACCCACTGTGGGTAATAGGTGGCTTTGGTGGCTTTGTGGATTTCTTTGTAAACTACGGCAAAATCAAAAATGTTTCCACTGGAAATTTTCCCAATATTTTAAAAACAATAACAGAAGCGGAACATATCAGTCCTTCAAAGGTCGTTGTGTATATCCTATCTTCCAAATTATTGGACGGCGTTGGTTTAATCTTGTCTCTCGGTATGCTTTTTGCGCTCGGTTTGAGAGTTATACCTATCTTGCCCATTGTGTTACTAGGACTTTTAGCTTTCAAGAGCTCAAATAGAACGGTTATGTTTTTAGCCCCGTTTGTTGGTGCTGGTTTAGGATTTGTGTTTGACATGATTTTTCGTAGATTAAATTTTAAAAGTTTAAAGACAATTTACTTAAATATCGCTTCGTTTTCTATAACTGCTGTCTTGATACTCGCTTTACTTCATGTAACTGCCTATAAATTTGTACCTCTTCCATCTATTCAAGCGCCAATTGTAAGTTCATTTTTGCAGATTAGAAAAAAAGTTCCTAAAGCTTCTGTATTTTCATGGTGGGATTACGGTTATGCCATAGAAGTTATGGATGGTTATGCCACATACCACGACGGTGGTGCACATGGCGGTGCGAGGACATATCTTGTTGCAAAGGCTTTCATTAGCGATAATGAAAGCCTTTTTTATCATATTATATCGTTCATGGATAGCTACGGTGTTAAGCCCATTATGAATGCTATTGAGAAAGATAATATTTCTGCAGGCATAGCTGTTAAAAAGGCACTTGACTACTCTAAACCAATAAAAGGTAAGAATAATTATGTTTTGTTTACTGAAGATATGATAGGTAAATACTATGCCATAAGTTATTTAGGCAGTTGGAATTTTAAAAATGAGAAATCCCATCCTGATGGGTATGCTATGTATTACTGTAGCGGATTTAAAAATGGTATATTCTATTGTAATAGGGGTTTAGTAGATACCGAGCATGGATATATAAATAGAAAAATACCGATAAAGAGATTTTTGTGGATAGTTAACGGTCATATTAAAAAAGACATAAATTTTCATCCAAATGGTGTTAATGTTGAATTGTGCCTAACAAAAAAACCAAACTCTAACCAGTTGGATGTGGACTTTGTGCTTGTTTGCGATGATAAGGTGTTCAATAGCAACTTTAACAGGATGTTTATTTTGGGTGACATAGATGAGAGTAAATTTGAGGAGGTTTATAATAATTTTCCTTATGCACGTATGTTTAAAGTTAAATAACTTGTAAAAGTTTTCCGTTTTGTATATAAATCTTGAAGACCACTCACATTCCCTTTAAGAAGGATCTCCTCTAATTTGAGGGGTTAGGGGATGGTGGTAAAAAATCCTTTTTTGGAGGTTGAGTTTATGTCGTATGTTACAATGAAAGAACTGCTTGAAGCGGGGGTTCATTTCGGCCATCAGACAAAACGTTGGAACCCAAAGATGAAGCCGTATATATTTGCGGCTCGTAAAGACATCCACATTATAGATTTGCAGAAAACCATTGTTTATTTTGACAAGGCCTATGAGTTTTTAGAAGAACTTGCGGCTCAGGGAAAGACCGTTCTATTTGTATGTACAAAAAAGCAGGGTAAAGAAGAGATTAAAGAGGCGGCACAATCATGCAATATGCCCTATGTTAATGAAAAATGGTTAGGTGGATTATTGACTAATTTCTCTACAATTCAGAAGAGTATTGCGAAGTTGGAATATTTAGAAGAGATGGAAGAAACAGGAGAGATCACAGCTTACACCAAGAAAGAGCAGAAAATTCTCAGAAAGAGAAAAGAAAAGTTACAGAGATATTTAGAGGGCATAAGGGATATAAAAGTGTTACCAGATGCCTTACTTGTTATAGATGTGAAAAGGGAAGAGTTGGCTGTAAAGGAAGCTAATAAGCTAGGTATTCCCATCGTAGCCCTCGTTGATACAAATTGTGACCCTGACCCTATAGATTACATAATACCTGGTAACGATGATGCAATTAGGTCTATTAAACTTGTTGCTTCAAAATTTGCAGAAGCAGTAAATAACGGTCGTGCAAGATATGAAAAAGAGATTGAACTTAAGCAGGAAGAAGAGGCTTTTGAAGAGGGAAGAACTGAGAAATTAGAAGCTGAAGAGGAGGAAGAGTAATTATGGCTAATATAACAGCACAGATGGTGAAAGAGTTGAGGGAGAGAACAGGCGCAGGAATGATGGCTTGCAAGAAAGCACTTCAGGAAACAGACGGTGACATTGAAAAGGCAATAGACAAACTCAGGGAAATGGGTCTTGCATCTGCTGCTAAAAAAGCTGGAAGGGAAGCTAAGGAGGGAAAAGTAACAAGCTACATACACGCAGGCGGTAAAATAGGTGTATTGGTTGAAATAAACTGTGAAACCGATTTTGTCGCCAACACGGATGATTTTAATAATTTGTGTAAAGATATAGCTATGCATATAGCTGCTGCAAACCCACAGTACGTTTCAAGGGAAGAAGTTCCAGAGGATGTTTTAGAAAAAGAAAAGAACATTATGAAGGAACAGTTAAAACAGCAAGGCAAACCCGAGAATATACTGGATAAAATCGTAGAAGGAAAGATAGATAAGTTTTACGAGGAGACATGCTTGCTCGATCAGCAATTTATTAAAGATGACAGCTTGAAAATCAAGGACCTCATTCAAAATATAATTGCTAAACTGGGAGAGAATGTTGTTGTAAGGAGATTTGCTAGATTTCAAATAGGTGAATAGGGGATGAATGAGCCTGTATTTAAAAGAATCTTGTTGAAATTGAGTGGGGAGGCCCTTATGGGCTCCCTTTCATATGGAATTTGTGAAGACACTATAAATGGAATATCCGAGCAGATAAAAGATGTGAAAGAACTTGGTGTTGAAGTATGCACGGTTATTGGTGGTGGCAATATTTTTAGAGGTGTTAAAGGCGCGGCTATGGGTATGGACAGGGCAAGTGCTGACTATATGGGCATGCTCGCAACTGTTATAAATGGATTGGCTTTACAGGATGCGCTTGAGAAGAAAGGTGTACAGACCCGCGTGATTAGTGCCATAGAGATGCGCGAAATATCGGAGCCCTATATTAGGCGTAGGGCGCTAAGGCATCTTGATAAGGGAAGAGTTGTTATATTCGTCGCTGGAACGGGTAACCCATACTTTACAACAGATACCGCGGCATCTCTGAGGGCTATGGAGATGGGTGCGGATGTTATACTGAAGGCTACAAAGGTGGACGGAGTTTATGATAAAGATCCAATGATTTATGAAGATGCTAAACGTATAAAAACAATAACGTACATCGAGGTTTTAGATAAGAGTTTAAAAGTTATGGACTCTACAGCTATATCTATGTGTATGGAAAATCATATGCCAATAATAGTGTTTTCAATTAAAGAATATGGTGCTTTAAAGCGTATAGTGCTGGGGGAAAATATAGGAACTTTGGTTAAGTAACTCTAAGGAGGCTGTTATGGGTGTAGAGGGGTCAGGAGATGTTTTAAAAGCAGCTGAAGATGAAATGAAAAAAACCATTAATTCGTATAAAAAGTATCTATCTACTGTTAAAACTGGCAGGGCGCATACGTCAATATTTGAAAATTTGAAGGTGGAGGCGTATGGACAGCAAATGCAGCTTAAACAACTTGCAACGATCTCTACTCCTGACGCTACAACGATTGTTATTCAACCATGGGACACTTCCGTTATAAAAGAGATTGAAAAAACAATTCTAAAGGAAAATATGGGTTTTACTCCGCAAAATGATGGTAAGGTGATTAAGATTATTATACCACCGATGACAGAAGAGGATAGAAAGAAAGTTGTTAAACTAATGAAACAGGAGACAGAATCGTATAGAGTTGCCATAAGGAATGCTCGCAAAAAGGCTTTAAAAATTATTAAAGATATGGAAAAAGAAAAAATAATATCGGAGGATGAATCTAAAAAGTCTGAAAAAGATATTCAGAAGCTTGTAGAAAAATATTCAAAAAGAATAGATGATATGTTTTTAGATAAAGAGAAAGAGATACTCAGTATTTGATGCAAGAGAATTTTCCAAAACATGTTGCCGTTATCATGGATGGTAACGGTAGATGGGCCACATCTTTAGGTAAGAAAAGGACTTATGGTCACTATATAGGGTCTTTAGTTGTAGATAAAATTACCAAAAGCGCTGCCAAAATAGGGATAAAGTATTTGACTTTATATGCATTCTCGACAGAGAATTGGAGCAGACCAAAGAGCGAAGTTAGGTTTTTAATGGCTCTTCTTAAAACTCAGCTAAGGAAAAAAGAACGTCTTTTTGAAGATAATAATGTTAAATTCGGTGTTATAGGTAATCTTTCTGCTTTTGATAGCAGGATTGTTGAAGTGATAAATGGTTTAATTAAAAAGACAGCGAATAATAATGGCATGAAACTAAATCTTGCCTTAAATTACGGCGGTAAGTATGAAATAGTGCAAGCTGTTAAAAAAGTATGTGAAGATGCTAAAAATAAATATCTAAATATAGATAATATCGATGAAAAGATTTTTGAAAGATACTTGTATACACACGATATGCCAGATGTAGACCTTTTAATTAGAACAGGTGGTGAAAAGAGAATTAGCAATTTTTTGCTCTGGCAGTCTTCCTATGCCGAGTTTGTTTTTTTTGATAAACACTGGCCTGAGTTTACAGAGGATGACCTAGTAGCTGCAATTGATGAATTTAAACAACGTAAAAGAAGATTTGGCGGATTGTGAAAAAAAGAATTTTATCCTCATTAATCCTAATTCCTTTAGTTGTGTACATAGTTCTTTGGTCAGATATATTTTATGCTAAGTTATCACTGTTGCTTGTTGGTGGCCTAGGTTATTCTGAATGGCTGGGGCTAGATTTAAAACAATTTGACTTTAAAAAGTCTGTGTATTTGTCTTGTTATCTTGTTTCCGCTTTCGTTTTTATGTTTTATGAATCATCGTTTTTGAACGTTCTATTTTTATGTTTGACAGTTCATATGATTATGAGTTTTTATTCAGTTGAAAACAGGAGTTTTTTGAAACTTCAGTATTATTTCGTTGGTATATTTTACATCCTTCTTTATACTTTTGCCATTTTCTTAATGGAGTTGAAAAACGGTAGATTCCTTTTGTTGATTCTTTTTGTATCCATCTGGTCTGGAGATACATTTGCATACTTCTGTGGCAAGGGATTTGGAAAAATCAAGCTTGCTCCCATAATTAGCCCAAAAAAGACCGTTGAAGGAGCGGTATGTGGTATAATTGGTGGAACTTTTGTCGGTGTTGCTTTTGGAATGTTGTTAAAGATTGACTTTGTTGACGTACTTTTGGTTGCTTTTATATCTAACGTTTTTGGGATTTTGGGAGATTTAGCAGAATCTGTACCTAAACGCTTTTTTGGTAAAAAGGATTCATCCAATTTAATTCCCGGTCATGGTGGTATTTTAGACCGTTTGGATAGTTTTGCATTTGCAGTCTTTTTTTCCTATTTGGTGTTGTTATGCAAAGACTGGTTGTTTTAGGTTCTACAGGATCTATAGGAAAAAATACCCTTGATATAGCAAGAAGAACACAAAAATTTGATGTTGTTGGGTTAAGCTGTTTTAGAGATACAGACGCTTTGATTGAGCAAATAGATGAGTTTAAACCTAAGTTTGTTTGCGTGGTTGATAGGGAATTTGCAAAGAGGGTTAAGCAGAGGTTTCATTATTTAGAGATTTTGGAAGGCAAGGATGGCCTTGTCGAGATGGTTCAGAGGAATGATGTAGATTTTGTCGTTAATGCTCTAGTAGGCACGGCAGGCCTTTTACCTACATACTATACAATTATTTCCAAGAAAAAATTGGCTTTGGCAAACAAAGAGAGTCTTGTTATAGCTGGGAAAATAATCAAAGATTTGGCAAAAGCTAAGAATGTCGAGATAACGCCCATAGATTCTGAACATTCGGCTATTTATCAATGTCTTGAGGGGAGAAGAAAAGAGGATGTGGAAAAATTGATATTAACTGCATCCGGAGGTCCTTTTTTTAAAAGAAAAGATTTTGATAGTATAACTGTGGACGAAGCCTTGTCACATCCAAACTGGAATATGGGAAAAAAAATCACAATAGATTCTGCAACAATGATGAACAAAGGTTTCGAAATTATTGAGGCGCATTGGTTATTTGATATTCCATATAAAAAAATAGATGTTGTTATTCATAAAGAAAGTATCGTCCATTCAGCAGTTGAGTTTGTTGATGGCTCTATTATAGCGCAAATTGCAAATCACGATATGAGGATACCAATAGCCTATGCCTTATTTAAACCCAAAAGGGTAAGTTTGCCTTTTAAACTGGATATTGCATCCGTTGGTAACTTAAGTTTTGAAAAACCTGATTTTAGGAAGTTTCCAACTTTAACGTTCGCTTACAAAGCTTTAAGGGAAGAGAAAAAGAATCTTGGACTTGTGTTAAATGTAGCAGATGAGTTGGCGGTAAGTGCTTTTCTTGAGAGAAAAATACGTTTTAAGGATATTTTTGTTATTTTGGAAAAATCTGTGGAAATGTTTGAAAGCAAAATTCCTAGTGATATACTTGACGTTGAACAGCAAATAGAGTGGGTAAGAATTGGTGTTTTAGAACTTATAAATAAAATTGGGGGTTCAAAGTGACTTGGCTTTACGGAATATTAGGTCTAATTTTTATGGTTATTATACATGAATTTGGTCATTTTATTGTTGCGAAGATATTGGGAGTTGGAGTTGAGCGTTTTTCCATCGGTTTTGGCCCTGTTCTTTTCAAGGTTAAGCCAAAAAAGACAGAATATGCCCTATCACTTGTTTTGCTTGGTGGATATGTTAAGCTAAAAGGTGAGAGTGAAGAAGAAAATGTTGAGGATGAGTCAGACGCATTCTACGCACAACCACTATGGAAACGCTTTTTAATCGTTTTGGCTGGTCCTATGTTTAATATTTTTTCTGCCATAATTTTTATGATGATTGCGTATCATATCGGCGTGAATTCCCTTGCTCCTAAAGTTGGCAAGGTTTTGCCTAATTCTGAAGCCCAAAGGATTGGTTTACAAAAAGGAGATACTATCGTTGCCATCAACAATATAAAAATTAATACATGGAGGGAGATGTCAAAGATTATAAAATCTCATCCAGGAAAACCTGTGCTTCTAAAAATAAATAGAAATGGTAGAATTTTGATTTTAAAGGCTGTTCCTCAGGGTAAAACAATTACAGATTTGTTAGGCTATAAACGTTATGTTGGATTGCTTGGTATTTTGCCGAGTGGGGATGAGATTGTTGTAAAGTATGGACTTGCAAAGAGTGTTGGTCTTGGTTTTGAAAAGACTGTTTACATAACAAAGGTCACTATTATTGGCATTGTTAGACTAATAGAGCATGCAATTCCTTCGAGTAGCATAGGTGGGCCTATAATGATTGTAGATATAGCTGGAAAAGCAGCAGAGGCAGGAATTGGCGCATTTTTGATTTTTATAGCAATAATAAGTATAAACCTTGGTCTTTTGAATTTACTGCCCATACCCGTTTTGGATGGTGGTCATTTGATGTTCTACACAGTTGAGGCAATTAAGGGTAAACCTGTAAGTAGAAGAACACAAGAGAACTTTCAAAAGATTGGTATTGCCATACTGTTGGCTTTGATGATATTTGCGTTTTTCAACGATTTTAGGCGGTACGGTGTAACAAAGTATGTTGAGAATAAGATAGAGCATGTTAGATGAGTTTAATAAGAAGGAAAGTAACTAAACAGATAAAAGTAGGTGACGTTAAAATAGGTGGAGAAGCGCCGATAGCAGTCCAATCCATGACAAATACAGACACAAGGGATGTAATGGCTACACTTAATCAAATTAACAGGCTTTATGAAGCGGGCTGTGAGATTGTTAGATGTGCTGTTATTGATGAGGAAGCTGCGAAGGCATTGAAAATTATAAAGGAAAAAAGCCCAATGCCTGTGATTGCTGATATACATTTTAACCATAGACTTGCAATTTTATCTATAGAAAGTGGTGTGGACTGCGTGAGAATAAACCCTGGCAATATCGGTTCGTTTGATAAAGTAAAGGAGATTTTAAAGGCTGCTTATGAGCATGAAATACCTTTGAGAATTGGTGTTAACAGCGGGTCGCTTGAGAAAGATTTGCTTGATAAATACAATGGACCTACTGCGAATGCTATGGTTGAAAGTGCCTACAGATGGGTAAAGAAAATTGAAGATGCCAATTTTACTAATATGAAGGTGTCGATTAAATCGTCGGATCCTTTAACGACTATTGAGTGTAATGAGAAAATATCTGAGTTCATAGATTATCCTCTGCATTTGGGTGTTACAGAGGCTGGGAGTTCAAGAGAAGGAGTAATTAAGTCGGTTTCGGCTTTGAGTGTTTTACTGAGAGAAGGTATAGGTGATACAATAAGAATATCATTGAGTGAGCCACCGGAAAAAGAGATTGATGTTTGCTATGAATTGCTCAATGCTTTGGGACTCAGAAAAAAGAAATCGATTGACTTTGTTTCTTGCCCCACGTGTGGTAGAATTGAGATTGATTTAATAGCTTTGGTAAATGAGCTAAAAAAGAGACTTTCCAATATAAAGAAGCCCATAAAAGTAGCAGTGATGGGGTGTGTAGTGAATGCCATCGGTGAATCAAAAGAGGCGGATTTGGCCATAGCGGGTGGTAGACATTTTGGTTTGATTATAAAAAGGGGCGAGAAGGTTAAGAAAGTAAGGGAAGAATTTCTTGTTGATGAATTTGTTAAGGTGGTAGAGAAATATGCCGAAGAGGTTTAACCATTTTATTTTGGTAGTTTTGTTTGTCTTTGTGGCGGGATTAAGTTCTCAAGCTAAAGGTGAAGGTGAATTTGTAGATTACCATTTTGTTAAGGGTTATTTAGAGTTATATAACGGGGATTTTAGAGGTGCGGCTGATGATTTATGGAAGGTATTCCCTTTTGTTAGGAGTGATGATTTTTATCAGGAACTCGCAGATATTTTGGTTTATGTTGGAAGATATAGAGAGGCTCAGTATGTTTTAAAGAAAGCCATTAGAGTTTATTCTAAGGATAAGGAGCTTTACTACAAGTTATTTGATGTTTACACGATAGAGGGTAAAAAGAAAAAAGCCTTCGAGGTCATGAAGCAAATTCAAAAGCGCTTCCAGGAAACGAAGAATACGTTTAGAAAAATAATAACCATGTATATAAAATCTGGGAGATATAAAGAAGCTTATAATAAACTTAAAATCTATATAAAGAGATATAAAAGAGACTCTTTAGGGTATTACCTATTGGCGCAGGTGTGTTTGAAGCTTAAGAAAGGAGACTGTGCCTTTAAAAATGCAAATAAGGCTTTAAGCCTTGCTCCTAATCAATATCAGTACTTAATATTTCTCGCAGGCCTTTATGAAAGAAAAGGAGAATTTGATAAGGCTGTCAAACTTTACAAAAGATTGCCTCAGAATGCTTTAACGTTTTTTGTCATAGCTAACGATTATTATATGGCTCAGAACATGAAGAAAGCAGCTTTTTATTACAAAAAGGCGTTTATTGCCTCCAAGAGGATAGATTACCTTGAGCGTTTGGCATACGTACTTTTAGATATTAATGATTTTGACGAGATAATATCATTGAAGCAGAAGTTCCCAAAACTTTTTAATGATTCCGATAAATTAAAGCTGATTTACGCGATAGCACTGTCAGATAAGGGTAAATGTAGTGATGCGTTAAAAGAGTTTTCAAATATAAACACAAAAGTAGATTTCTACGGCGAAGTTGTGGGCAATGAAGCAGAGTGCTTGTGCAGATTGGGGAAATTTGAAGAATTGAGGGATAAACTTGCAAAGGTTGGTAGTGTAAAGCCCTATCTTTTTGTAATCAGTAGATTTTGCTTAAAGAGTAAAAAGCTTAGAGAAGCCTCGGTTTTGTTTAGTGATGCTTTTAAGGTGGCAAAAAATAGCAAGGAAAGGGCGTATATTTACTTCTACGAAGCTGATTTTTACTTTTCTAACCTCAAAGATACAAACAAAGCAATCGCTCTTTTAAATAAGGCCGTTAAGCTTTACCCAGACTATGCTGAGGCTTTAAACTATTTAGGCTATTTGTATATAGACAAAAATATTGATATTAAAAAAGGTATAAACTTGGTTAAAAAGGCTTTGAAAATCAATAATAGCAACCCCTATTATCTTGATAGTCTGGGTTGGGGCTATTATAATTTGGGTGAATATAAAAAGGCTGAGATTTACCTTAAAAAGGCGATAGAAAACTACATGTATTCCAATTTGAATGCGCGTGTTGTGTCTTTGGAGCATCTACTTGATGTCTATAAGGCAGAGCGTTTATATGATAAGGCAAAAAGGATTGCTAAAGAGATATTGAAACTAAAGCCCAAAGACAAAAAAGCTTTAGAATTTTTGAATAAATCAAAATGAAAAAGTGCATTATAATATTCGTTCTATTAAATATAACTTGCTACGCTTCCGATTTGCGTGTTGTATTAAAAGATGGCAATCCTGTAATTAGGAATATTTCAAAAAACTCTTTTTTCTTCAACGCTTTTAAACATTCTAATATGAAAAGGAGAAAGATTTTAAATATAATAAAACATTTTGCAAAAAAATATGGTGTAAACTTTAAAATAGCACAAGCTATTGCCAAAATTGAATCTGATTACAACCCTAAAAGTGTATCAAGTTCAGGTGCCAAAGGTGTGATGCAACTTATGGACAAAACGGCCAAAAGTTACGGTGTTAAAAACCCATTTGATGTAGATGAGAACATAAGAGGTGGGATTTTGTTTCTCAAACATTTGATTAGTAAATATCACAATGTTAAATTAGTAGCTGCGGCTTACAATGCGGGAGAGAGTGCTGTAGATAGATACAAAGGAGTTCCTCCTTTTAAAGAGACGCAGTATTATGTTAAAAAGTTTTTAAGTATTTACAATGGAAAAAGAATGGGGTTACATATTATTAGCGGTAGAGCTGGTGTTAGTAGAAAAATAGTTAAAAGAGGGGATATGTATACAAATATAGGGAATAGTTTATGGTAAAACATGTGCCCAATTTATTGTCCATTTTTAGGGTTTTAGACCTTATTATTATTATTATTTTGCTTGAAAGCTCCTTAAATGTTTGGGCTTTCGTATTCTTTTGTCTTGGTGTTTTAAGCGATATTTTGGATGGATATATTGCCAGGAAAAATAAGATAGTTACAAAGTTGGGGGCTATTTTAGACCCTTTAGCCGATAAGGTTTTGGTTGTGGGTATACTAATAGCAATGATAAAAATTATGGATGTTCCTTACTGGATGGTTATAGTAATAGTGTTTAGGGAATTCGCTGTGACCGGTTTGAGGGTTGTTGCGGCTACTGAAAGGATTGTCATATCTGCAAATATTTGGGGTAAGTTAAAAACTACATCGCAGTTTTTGGCTTTGAGTCTTTTGATATTAGGGTTTAAAAGTTTGGGTATTTACATGCTTTTTGTTGCCTTGATTTTAACTGTCGTATCTGGTTATATCTATTACCACGAGTATTTTAAGGATAGAGATGTCTTCGTTTAAAAAATTTCTCAATATGATAAAGTTTGAGCATACAATATTTGCTTTGCCTTTTGCCTATATCGGTGTGTTTATGGGATTTAAACATGGTTTCTCTCTTAAAGTTTTTATACTTGTAACTATTGCTATGGCATCTGCACGTTCTGCTGCAATGGCTCTAAATAGAATTGTTGATTTAAAATACGATGCAATGAACGAAAGAACTAAAGATAGAGAATTGCCAGCTGGCAAAATAAAACTTGGGGAAGCCTATGCTTTTACGTTTTTATCAATAGTTGTATTTGAAATAACGACATATTTTATAAATGACCTTGCTTTTAAACTGTCTCCTATTGCGTTGTTTTTTGTCTTAACATACTCATATACCAAACGGTTTACTTCTATGTGCCATTTATATCTAGGTTTTACAGATGCAATAGCTCCCTTGGGTGGGTATGTGGCTGCAAGCGATAGCCTGTCTTTGCCCATTTGGCTTCTGGCTGGCTTTGTGTCCTTTTGGATTGCCGGGTTTGATATATTGTATGCCTTGCAAGATAGAGAGTTCGACAAAAGTGTAGGTTTGCGCTCTATTCCTGTGAGCTTTGGCGTAAAGGGGTCTTTGTTTTTAGCGAAATTATTTCATGTGGTTGCATTTTTGTTTTTGATTTTTAGCATGTATTTATTCAGTCTTTATCCAATCGCCTACATTGGTTCTGCAATTGTAGTTGTTTTGCTTTTTATTGAACATAAACTGGTTGACCCTAATGACCCCAAAAAGATTAATCTTGCCTTTTTTGATATGAATAGTTATATTAGCATTGTACTGTTAATTACTTTTTTAATTGGGAAATACTATGGATAATCAAAGAGAAGCTCGGAGGATCAAGAACAGGGTTGTTACTTATTATAAAGTTGTAGCTGAAAATAAGATTGGTAGGGTAAAAAATGAGATTTACCATACTGTTGAGCCGGATGATTCTTTCACCTTTTTCACATCATTAAAAAGACTGGATTCAAGTTTTGGGGATTTGAATAAAGCTTTTGTTGTTATGATGAAGCAGATGGATGCGAAACTCAATTACATCATTGATCTCCTAAGAGATGGTGGAAATGATAGTGAATTAAATAGTTTTGTAAAGGCGTTTACTTGTGATATCTCTCAGGTGGGTTTATCAATAGAGACGGATGAAAACCTTGAGATTGGTGATTATGTTTATTTAAAGATGTTTTTGCCTATAGCACTGCATCACCCCATTAAGATTTTAGGCAAGGTTGTTAGGGTGGATGAATCTGATGGGCTTTGGTGCATTGGGCTTGATATTGAAGATATAACAGCGGAGAATAGAGAATTAATCATTCACTACATGATATACGTTGAAAGAAAAATAGCGAAGGATAAGGTAAATAGAGATGTCTACTAATGAAGTTTTGATTTTGCAGGTTGTTTTTGATGTTGCTATAGCTGTGTACATACTTTTAAGTAGGTATTACGAGAGTAAGGAGAAGGAAAGCCTTTTAAAGCTTGTTGATAGTTTGAGAAAATTGGTTGAAAAGCAAAAACAATTAATTGAGGTTGCAAATATTAGGATTGGAGAACATCAGGATAGGATAACCTCAATACTTGATGATATAAGAAGAAAAAATATGTTGCTAACTGAACTCCTGACGACCATAAAAAATAAAACCTATGAGGAAGATTTGAAAAATAAAATATTAAGGTTGAAGAGTGAAGGTAAATCCAAGGAAGAAATAGCAAAAGCACTTAATATGAGCACAGGGGAAGTGGAGCTTATAATAAAATTGTATGAGGAGGTACAGTAAGTGAAGAAGATTGAAGCTATTATTAAACCTTTTAAGCTAGATGCAGTGAAAGAGGGTTTAATGGAGTTAAATATAAAAGGCTTGACGATTAGCGAAGTCAAGGGATACGGGAGACAGAAAGGGCATACAGAGATTTACAGAGGTGCAGAGTATGTTGTTGATTTTTTGCCTAAAGTTAAAGTAGAAGTTGTAGTTGAAGACGAGCTTGTTGAGAGTGTTATTGAGAAGATAGTAGAAACAGCCCACACTGGTAAAATTGGCGATGGAAAAATCTTTGTTGTTCCTGTAGAAGATGTAATTAGAATTAGGACTTCAGAAAGAGGAAAAGACGCCCTTTAATTAATGGATGAGTTTAAGCGTTTTAAATTAGAAGAAAAAAAAAGATTATTTAGCAAGCTAGAAGGGCTCAATTTATATAGGAAGAAAGTAAGATATATAGTCAAAGCACATAGTGAGTGGGTAGATGGCTGTGTAAAGTGTCTCGCAAAAAAGTTAGTTCATGACAGAAGTGAATTGGCAATAGTAGGTGTAGGTGGTTATGGCAGAAGGCAATTAAATCCTTACTCTGATATAGATATACTGCTTTTGAGGAAAAGTGTCAACTTTGATGTTGAGAACCTGGTTAGAGAAATTCAGGATTTTTTTTATTTTTTAAACTATGAATGCAGCGTTTCTGTTAGAACGCTCGATGAGTGCGTAGATTATGCAAGGCAAGATGATACCATAAAAACCTCACTTGTGGATTCAAGGTTTATATATGGAAGTGATAGCCTTTATAGCGAATATGAGTATGTGCTGGACTCAAAAATTTTATCTGAAAACAAAACTCAATTTATAGAAAACAAGCTAAATTATATGAATTTTAGATATAAAAAGTACGATGGAACCGTATTTGTTTTAGAACCTAATATTAAGGAAGGCGTGGGATCTTTAAGGGACTATCATACACTTCTTTGGATATCTAAGCTCTTGTTTAAAACCAAGAACATGCTTCAACTTAAAAGGGATGGTAAAATAGAAGGGTATGACTACAGAAAACTTATGGACGCCGTATATTTTTTGTGGCAGTTGAGAAACTCTTTGCATTTTGAATTTAAAAGGAAAAACGACGTGCTGTTCCTTGATTCAAGAAAAGATATAGCTCAAAGTTTAGGTTTTAAAGATAGCTCGAGATTTACTAAATCGGAAAAGCTTATGAGGCGTTATTATTATGCGGCAATAAATATAAAGAACATAGTTAACAGATATTTGGATATATTTTTACATAAAAAACCTACTAAAAAGAGCTCTGTATTTTTTTTGGATGAAAAAATCGTTGCCTATGACAATATCTCCATTGAGGGTTCCCTAAGTTTAGATTATCTATTTTATATATTTTTTTATTCGGCATTGTATTCTAAGAATATAGAACCCAATGATGCTGTGAAAATAAGAGGTTTGCTTCCAGAATTATCAAAGAGGAGAAGTGATAAGCATCTATCTTTTGTCTTTAGACAAATTTTATCCCTAAACCAACCTGTATATAGTGTTATTCTTAATATGCATGAATTTGGGGTTTTAGATAGGTATCTTCCTGAGTTTGGCAACATATGCTGTTTGTCAAGGGATGAATTTTATCATAAGTATACTGTAGATGAGCATTCGCAGCAGGCTCTTAAGGCTTTAGATGAACTATATGAATACGATGTTCCAAAAACCTTTTTGATGAGACTTAAAAATGTGTGGGTTAACTTAAAGCCCCACGATAGGTTTGTATTGAGATTGGCATGCCTTTTGCATGACATTGGTAAAATTAAAAAAGAGAAACATGAAGTTGCAGGCGCCAATATGGTAGCTTCGATTGCTGATAGGATTGGATTGGGCAAAGATTTAAAGGATAAACTGGTTTTTTTGGTTAAAAATCATTTACTTATTAGTTCCATACTGTCCACAAGAAACATTGATGACCCTAAAACTCTTGATGATTTTTTAAGTATAGTTGATTCAAAAGATAAGCTTATGCTTCTCTCTCTTTTAACTTATGCGGATTTAAAAGCTGTTAATGATAATGTCTGGACATCTTGGAAAGAAGATATTATGGAGTCTTTATACCTTAAGTCTATGTTCAATTTTGAAAATAGGAATTACGATGAGTATATAAGAATAAACGCGAATGATTCAAAAAGAAAAATAAAAGTTATATTGGGGGAAAAATATCGTAGTTTAATTGATGAGTTTCCTGACACAATCTTTAATGATATAAAATTTGATTTGATGGCTCAATACATTAAAGATATAAAGGATACCGGTAGGAATGCTTTCGTTTATAAAGAAAAGGATTTAGACACGGCAAAGGTAGTTGTTTATTATAAAAACAAGTTTGGTTTTTTTAATAAGATTAGCGGCATTTTAGCATGTTTGGATGCAAGTATTATTACTGCCAAATCCTATGATTTGTTGGATGGTAAAATTGTTGATGTTTTTACAATTAGAGTTGATGAAACTAGTGGTTTGGACGATTATAAAATAGAGAACTTTATTAGTATGGTGGAGAGTGGCGAGTTCAACCTTGAAGAATGTATGGAGTCAAAAAAAAGAAAATTTTTGAACAGGCTTGAGAGGGCTAAACTTGAAATGTCGCTGCAGAGTGTGGATGTTGTTTTTGATAACAGCCAGAGTGAATTGTACACTGTTGTTCGTGTTTATGCCCCAGATAGAATCGGTTTGGTATATTATATAACAAAAATACTTGTTGAGTTTAGACTCCAAGTTAGTATGTTTATTTTGGATACTAAAGGAAGTATGGCTGTGGATACGTTTTATGTTGTGGACAATGCATTTAAAAAGATATATTCTCAAAAGATTATAGATTTGATTAAGAGTAAACTTTACGGGGTGTTGGTTTGAGAAGAGAGCCAATAAAAGTTGCTGATATTGGAAAAGCTATACCGCTTGGACAAAAAATCACGGTTTACATAGATGGTGGTAATTTTGCAGGCACATATTCAAGCTATATCTATGATATAGATGAAAGTTACAATGTTTATATATCTATGCCAACGAACGAGAATGGTTTAAAAGCTGTGATTAGAGAAGGCAGTAGAGTTGAGTTAAGTTTTGTAAGCAATAAAGGCTATAGGGTGGGTTTTACTACTCGTTTAGTAGAGGTTGTAAAGAAGGGCGAGAGAGTTATATATAAGTTGAGCAAACCCGAGTCTTTGGTAAAGGTTGAGCTACGTGAGAATTTCAGAGTTCCTGTTCTTATAGAAGTGCAATTTTATGCTTTTAGAGGTGGTAAGATAGAAAAAGCCGAGGGGACAATTCTGGATATAAGTGCCGGAGGGGCTAAGTTATCCACCGATTTAGATTTGGATGTGAGAGATAAATTGTTTTTGGATTTAGATTTGGGTATTAAGAGGTTGGAAGAGATTGAGGCCGAAGTTGTTCGAAAAGCCATTACAGGCGAAGAGGGTGTAAAGCATTATGGCTTGAGGTTTACCGATTTAACAAAAGAGCAGGAAGATACTATTATAAAATTTTGTTTGTCAAGGCAAATCGAGTTGGCAAGAAAGATGAGAGGTCTAGAGTAAATTGGAGATTAAAAAGATTAAAAAAGCTAAAGTGGCAGTAGTAGGAGACTTGATTTGTGATAAGTATGTGTTTGGCAAAGTTGAAAGGATCTCCCCGGAGGCTCCAGTTCCTGTAGTTCGTGTCGAGAAGGAAACCTATTTTCTTGGTGGTGCATCCAACGTTGCCTTAAATTTGAAAAGCTTGGGCTGTGAGACATTTCTTTTTGGTGTTGTTGGAAATGATCGCTGCGGTAGAAGACTCCTTAATATGATAAATGATAAGGGTCTGAATGCAGAAAATATATTAAAACTTGAGGATAGGCCTACAACACTTAAAACCCGAGTTATCGCTCAATCTCAGCAAATAGTGCGTTTTGATAGGGAAGAGATACTCCAAATAGATAAAAAGCATGCATATGAAATTGTTAGAGGAGTTAGAAATAGTGGCGTTAATGCCGTGATTATTTCAGATTATGGAAAAGGGGTTGTTAGTGAATATTTAATAGATGAGCTCAAAAAACTGGGTGTCTTTGTTGCGGTAGACCCAAAAATTAAAAACGCTTGTGCTTATAAAAGTGTTGATATAATTACTCCAAATTTGAAAGAGGCAGGAGAAATTAGTGGTGTCGAAATAGAAGCTTTTACAAACGGTTTAGAATTGGCGGCCAAAAAGATAATAAAAAAGACAAGCTCAAAGTATTTACTTATAACAGAAGGTGAAAAAGGTATGAGTCTTTTTGATGAAAACGGTTTGATATTGAAACAGGCTTCTAAGGCAAAGGAAGTGTACGATGTAACTGGTGCCGGAGATACAGTTATAGCAGTTCTAACGGCAGCTGTATCAAGTGGATTTGATATAAAAGAGGCTGTATTACTGTCCAATGTAGCAGCTGGCATAGTTGTTGGTAAAATGGGCACTGCTACGGTTAGCATGGAGGAATTAAAAGAATCTTTATGAAGGTTGCTGTTTTAATCCCTGCCAGATTTTCCTCAAGTAGGTTTGAAGGAAAAGTTATTTACCCGATAAAAGGCAAACCTATGGTTCAATGGGTTTATGAGGGTGTTGAAGGTTCCAAGTTAAAGGATTTTGTAGCTGTTTTGACAGATGACGATAGAGTGTTCGATACTGTAAAATCGTTTGGCGGGAATGTTTTTATGGTTAAGGGAGATTTTGCCTCGGGTAGTGATAGGGTAGCCAAGTTTTGTGAAGATAGAGAGTTTGATTACATTGTTAACATGCAAGCTGATGAGCCGTTGATAGATGGTGAGACTATAGATTTGCTGATAGGGTGTGCTGTAGATACAAATGAGCACATAGCTACATTAGTATCTAAGTGCGATGAGCATGATGTTAATGACACCAATATTGTTAAGGTGGTTTTGAGCAACGAAGGTTATGCTATGTATTTTTCTCGCAGCAGGATACCTTACAATAGAAATGTTTTTAAGGACTACACCAAACATGTAGGTATCTACGTGTATTCTAAAGATGCACTGACAGAATTGAGCAAAATGGAACCTTCAACTTTAGAAAAAGCTGAAGGGTTAGAGCAACTTAGGGCGTTGCAAAATGGTTTTAAAATAAAAACCTGTTATACTGATAAAACTTTGATTGGTGTTGATACAGAAAAGGACATTGAAAGGCTTATTTCTTATTTAGAGGGTAAAAATGTCAAAGGGTAAAGTCGTTTTGGGCGTTTCTGCTTCTATAGCTATTTATAAATCTTTAGAGGTGCTGAGTAAGCTTAAAAAAAGGGGCTTTGACGTTAGGTTTGTGTTAACCAAAGAATCCAAAGAGCTTATATCACCTGTTATCTTTAAAGCTTTAACCAACCATGAAGTTTATGATGACGTAATGAAAGAGTTGGATCTCGATGGTACCAATATTACACATGTCTCTTTTGCCAAGTGGGCAGATGTTTTTGCAATTGTTCCTGCAACGGCAAACATTATATCAAAAATTTCTTGTGGAATTGCAGATGACCCTGTAAGCTTAATTGCTTTGGCTACAGATGCTAAGAAAATTATTGCCCCTGCAATGAATAGTCATATGTATTTAAATCCTATAGTTCAAGAACATTTGGAAAAGTTGAAAAGTTTGGGGTGGTTTATAGTTGAACCTGTTGAGGGAGAGCTTGCCTGCAATACTGTAGGAGTTGGGCATATAGCTGATGAAAATCACATTGCAGACTCGATAGAATCTTGTTTTTACCCAGATATTTTAAAAGGAAAAAAGATTATCGTGACGGCTGGGCCAACTTCCGAAGCAATTGACCCTGTTAGATATTTAACAAATAGGTCAAGTGGAAAGATGGGTTTTGCTTTGGCTAAAATGGCTAAGTATTTGGGTGCAGGTGTAACTCTTATAACCGGTAGAGTATGTTTGGAAACACCCTTTGGTGTAAGGCGCGTAGATGTAAGCTCCACTCTAGATATGCTTAATGCTCTCAAAAAAGAGATTGAAAGAGAAAATGAGCTGACCGTTATAATGGCTGCCGCTATAGCTGATTTTAAGCCTGAAAAGAGAGAGGATAAGAAAATAAAAAAAGATGGGAACGGTGGATTTGGATTGCATTTTATAGAAAACCCAGACGTTACTGTTGAAATAGGGAAATACGCCAAATCTTTGAAGAAAACTGTAAAGCTTGTTGGGTTTGCAGCAGAAACCCATGATCTTTTAGAGAATGCCAAGAAAAAGATAGAGAAAAAAGGCTTGGAGTTTATAGTGGCCAATGACGTTAAGAGGAGCGACATTGCTTTTGGTTCGGATTATAATGAGGTTGTAATAATTCATAAAAACGGCGAAATAGAGAGGGTTGAAAGGTCTGAGAAGCTAAAAGTTGCCTACGAGATATTGAGGAGGCTAGCTTGGTAGAAATAAGAGATGCTAAAGATTTAGAGAGATTGAGGCAGATTCAAAATAAAAGAAAACTCTCTTTTGATGGTTTTGAAGGTAAGGTGAAAGAAATCATTAAGAACGTTAAGGAAAATGGTGATAAGGCTCTTTTTAAATACACAGAGCAGTTCGACGGCTATGAAGCCAATAGCAAATCAATCTTGGTAAGTGAAAGAGAGTTCGACGAAGCTTTAAAAAAGGTGCCTTTGGAGCACAAAAATATCATTGAGTGTGCGGCCAGAAGGATAGAAAGGTTTCACGAGGCTTTTAAGCCTAAATCTCAGTTTATGGAAGAGAATGGATCTATATTGGGTGTCAGGGTGACGCCTGTCGATAGTGCTGGTTTGTATATACCAGGTGGAAAGGCGGCTTATCCTTCAACTGCCCTTATGACAATAATTCCTGCCGTGGTTGCCGGGGTTAGAGGCATACAGATTGCAACACCTGCCAAAGGTGGCATTGCCAACCCTTATGTCTTGTATATTGCAAAACTTTACGGCATTAACAGAGTTTATAAAATCGGTGGTGCACAAGCAATAGCTGCTTTTGCCTATTCTACAAAAACAGTTCCTGTAGTTGACGTTATTGCAGGACCTGGAAACATTTATGTAGCATTGGCCAAAAAAATGGTATTTGGTGATGTGGGGATTGATTCAGTTGCAGGTCCATCCGAAGTTATGGTGGTTGCGGATGAAAGCGCAAATCCTGTTTATGTAGCTAAAGATTTACTCTCTCAAGCCGAGCACGATGAACTTGCTGGGTGTTTTTTTGTTGGTTTGGATAAAAAATTGGTTTTACAAACAGAGAAGCTTTTTGTGGAGTATGCTAAGTCTACCGTAAGGAATTATATAACTAAGATTTCTGCAAAAAATTCGGTTTTTATGTTCGCAGATAATTTGGAACTAGCAGCTCGCTGCGTTGATGTTATTGCCCCTGAACACCTTGAACTGCAATTAAAAGACAATTATGGTTTTATGAATATGGTTAGTCATGCAGGTGCGATTTTTATAGGGGAACATACACCTGAGCCTATAGGCGATTATGTTGCAGGGCCTAATCATACACTGCCAACATCTTCTACTGCTAGATTTTTTTCTCCCTTATCTTGCGAAACATTTATGAAAAAGAGTAGTATTTTGCACTTCACGAGAAAGGGTTTTGAAAGAGTTGCTAAATGTGCGAGCGACTTCGCAAAAATCGAAGGACTCTTTGCTCACGGAGAATCTGTGGATGCAAGATTTAACAATAATTAAGCCTAAATTAGAGGATGTAGACCAGATATTTGATTTGATTGAATGTTTTTCAAGAAAGGGTGAAATACTCAAAAGAAACAAGGAAAATATTGCTGAGCGTATAAGGGAATTTTTTTGTGTAAAAGATGGTGGTATAACTGTTGGAGTTGCGAGTTTAAGGCTTTATTTTCCCTATCTTGCTGAAATTAGGACGATTGCTATTAATGAAAGATATCAGGGGATGAAATTGGGTAGAAGGTTGGTTGAGGCATGCATAGAAGAGGCGAGATTATTAGGCGTCAAAGATGTATTTGCTTTGACTTTTAAGACGGGTTTTTTCTTAAAATTTGGTTTTAGACTTATTGATAAGAAAAGACTACCTTCAAAGAAGATTTGGGAGGACTGTATTAATTGCCCCTTTTTCCCCAACTGTAAAGAAGAAGCTGTTCTATTATCCTTAAGATAAAATTGGTAAATTTACCTTTTTGAATCTACATAAATGTATATAAATTGACAAAAGTGCTATATTTATGTAACATTTACAACCAAGTTTTTATTTTAGGGAGGCTCACAAGTGAAATGGATGAAAAATTTAAAATCATACGTGCCCCCATCCTTCGTAGTCGAGAGAGATGATTATAGATGTATTAGATGTAAGGCTTGTGTTGAACAGTGTTCTTTTGACGCTACGTTTTATGACGATGAAGAGGATAGGGTTTGGACGTGGAATGCCAATTGTGTAGGTTGTAACAGATGTGCTGCAATTTGCCCAACAGACGCTATAACAGTTAAAAGGGCAGAACCTTCGTATAGATACAATCATAACTGGAATGGACATGTAGATAGTTTAAAAAAGAGAGCTATATATGGTGGAACACCTGTAGTTTCTATGGGAAATGATAAACCTTATCCCATATATTGGGACAATATGCTTCTCAATGCTTCTCAAGTAACGAATCCATCTATAGACCCTTTAAGGGAGCCTATGGAATTAAAAACATTTCTGGGTAGAAAACCTGATTCTATACATGTAGATGATAGCGGGTTGAAAACAAGATTAACACCTCAACTTGAATTGGATATACCTATAATGTTTGCAGCTATGAGTTATGGAGCGTTGAGCTACAATGTCATAGAGTCATTGGGCAGAGCAGCTAAAGAGATGGGCACTTATTATAATTCTGGTGAGGGTGGACTAAATAAAGATCACTATAAATTCAAAGGTAATATTATTGTCCAGGTTGCGAGTGGTAGATTTGGAGTTCATAAGGATTATTTAGATGTAGGGAGCGCTATTGAAATTAAAATTGGTCAGGGAGCCAAGCCTGGCATAGGTGGGCATTTGCCGGGAGAAAAGGTGTCTGAGACTATATCCGAGACAAGAATGATGCCCAAGGGTTCTGATGCTATATCACCTGCTCCACACCACGATGTTTATTCAATTGAAGATTTAAGGCAGCTTATATATGCTTTAAAGGAATCGACAGAGTATAAAAAGCCTGTTGCAGTGAAGATTGCATGTGTTCACAATGTTGCAGCCATTGCGAGCGGAATAGCTCGAGCAGGAGCTGACATTATAGTTTTAGACGGTTTTAAAGGCGGTACCGGTGCATCTCCGCAAGTGATTAGGGATAATATAGGTTTGCCACTTGAAGTGTCTTTGGCTGTTGTAGATGAAAGGCTCAGACAGGAGGGTATTAGGCAGTATGTATCTCTTGTTGCAAGTGGTGGTATAAGAAATTCTATGGACGTTGTTAAGGCAATAGCTTTAGGTGCAGATGCTGTTTATATAGGAACAGCTGCGTTGATTGCAATTGGATGCACAATGTGCCAACAGTGTCATACGGGAAAGTGTGCGTGGGGTATATCTACGCAAGATCCACACTTGTCTAAGAGGGTAAATCCAGATATGGCGAGTAAGAGATTGATTAATTTGCTCGAAGTCTGGGCTCTTGAAATAAAGGAAACTATGGGTGCAATGGGTATAAATTCTATAGAGTCTTTAAAGGGTAATAGACTAAATCTCAGGGGTGTTGGATTAAACGATAAGGAGCTAGAAATCTTAGGTATATTACCGGCCGGAGAGTGAGGTTAAACTAATGAAAATAGTAAAGATTAGAGAAGATAATTGCATTTTTTGTCATTTGTGTGAGGTAGCTTGCATAGTTGAGCATTCTCAATCAAAAGATATAATTAAGGCATTTAAAAGGGAAGAAAAGCCTATAGCAAGATGTAGCGTGGAATTCAACTATCCTGTCTCTCTTTCTGTAATGTGTAGGCATTGCGATGATGCGCCATGTGTTGAAGCTTGTCAAAATGGTTCTATGCATAGAGATGATAGGGGATATGTGGTTGTAGATGCAGATACTTGTGTGGGGTGCTGGATGTGCATTATGGCTTGTCCTTATGGAGTTATAAAAAGGGATACAAGAAGGGAGTCTTGGGGGTTGTCAACTAAGTGTGATTTTTGTCCAGATAGGGAAATTCCAGCCTGTGTTGAGGCTTGCCCCAACGAGGCTTTAACGTTAGAAGAAATATAGAGGGTAATGGCATGAAAATAGTAATAGTAGGGAATTCTGTAGCGGCTATAAATGCTATAGAAGCAATTAGGGAGAAAGACAAAATATCGAGCGTAGCGGTTGTGTCAGATGAGAATTACAGGGCTTATTCCCATCCTTTGTTGCCAAATCTGGTTATTGGTGAAGTCAGTAGGTCTGAGGATAGATTTTATTACAGAAGGTCTGATTTTTATCAAAAAAATAAAGTTAATGCGATACTAGGGAAGAGGGTCGTTAAGATTAATCCAAAAAGTAAAACTATTGAGTTGGATAACACTGAAAAGGTTGAATACGATAAATTGCTGTTGGCATGCGGCGGAAAGCCTGCTAAACCCCCGATTGACGGACTCGAACTAGAGGGTGTTCATACATTAACAAACATCAAAGGAGCCGATAAATTAAGAAAGGACCTTAAGAATATAAATCACTGCGTAGTTGTGGGAGCAGGTTTGATAGGTAGTAAGGTAGCCGAGAAGTTAGCAAAGAAAAAAGTTAAAGTTACACTTGTTGAACTTGCACGCAGGGTGCTTTTCCCTGTGTTGGACGACAAAGGAGCAGATTTTATACATAAAGAACTTAAAAGGCTGGGAGTTAATTTGATACTGAACGATTCTGTGAAAGCCTTGGATGGTTCAAACAGAGTTGAACAGGTTGTTTTGAATAGTGGTAAAAGGATAAAAGCTGATGGTGTTGTCGTAGCTGTTGGTGTTAGTCCCAACATAGACTTGGCGAAAGATGCGGGTTTAAAAGTTGATAAGGGTGTTGTAGTAAACGACTACATGCAAACCTCTGATGAGAGTATTTATGCTGCTGGTGATGTTGCACAGGCCTATGATGTGGTTTATGGTTCAAAAAGACCAATTCCCATTTTACCCCTTGCGGCAAGGCAAGGAAGAACGTCTGCCCTTAACATGCTTGGAATGGACGTTAAATATAAAGGCGGATTTCCAATGAACTCTATTACTATCGGAAAGACAAGCTTTATATCAATGGGCATTGTTGATTCTGATGAGCTTGAGATTCTTAGTTTTGAACGTGATGGAGAGTACAGAAAGTTTTTAATAGACGAGGATAATAGGCTTAAAGGTATGATTTTGGTGAACAACGTTGAGAAGGCCGGAATGTTTAATTGGATGATACAAAATAAATTCGATGTTTCTTGGATTAAAGATGCTTTTCTAAATAGTGATTTTGGTTGGAAGTATTTTAATAAGGCTTTTAGAGTTTTAAGACTTGATAGAAAAATAAAATAGGGTGGTAGGTTATGGAACTTGCTAAAGATATATCGGGATGCGGAATAGCCGGTTTTATAAACACTGATGGAGAAAGGATTTCTGGTGTTGATATTGTTGATTCTATAACGCTTATGAAGGATAGAGGAAACGGCCTTGGTGCAGGGTTTGCAGCGTATGGAATATATCCTGACTTCAAAGAATTTTACGCTTTGCATGTTATGTATGATAATGAGCATGCAAGAAAAGTTACGGAAGATTATTTAGAAAGAAAGGTTCATATAGAACAACACGGAGGTATGTCCACAAGACCTATAAAGAAAAAGAGACCTATATTCTTTGTTTATTTTGTACAACCAAGAGAACAGAGTACAAAAGGTGAAAGTGAGGAATTTAGATTAGAAGAATCAGACGAGTTTATATTTAAGCTTGTTATGTTTATAAATGAGAATATCGATGGTGCTTTTGTTATATCGAGCGGTAAAAATATGGGCGTTTTTAAAGGCGTTGGTTTTCCTGATGAGATAGCAAACTTTTTTAGGGTGGATGAATATAAAGCCTATTGTTGGACAGCTCATAACAGATTCCCTACTAACACACCGGGCTGGTGGGGAGGCGCTCATCCGTTCTCTTTGCTTGGGTGGAGTGTTGTCCACAACGGTGAAATTTCTTCTTATGGAGCCAATAAACGTTATCTTGAGATGTACGGATATAAGTGTACACAGAAGACCGATACAGAAGTAGTGACCTACCTATTGGATTTGCTTGTTAGAAAACATAATTTGCCTTTACATACTCTAGCTAAGGTTTTTTCCCCGCCTTTGTGGAGTGAAATCGAACATATGAGCAAAGAAGATAGGGAACTGTATTCGGCTTTAAGAGTGGTGTATGGTGGAGCTATGCTAAACGGTCCATTTTCTATAATTGTTGGCTTTAGGGGTGGCATGTTTGGGCTTAATGACAGAATAAAGTTGAGACCTCTTGTTGTAGCTAGAAAAGGCTCCAATGTTTACATGGCTTCAGAAGAATCGGCTATCAGATACGTTGCTGATGATTTAGACGAAGTTTACATGCCAAAAGCAGGAGAACCAGTTATCACCATGTTAACAGATGAGGCTTATGAAAAGGTTTATGGCAGTAAGGAGAGAACTTATGTATGAGATAGATGCGAGAGATGTTCATTATAGGGAATTAAACGCAAAAATTAGAAAAGCTATTAAGGAGCACAACAGAGATATTGTTTTACACAATGTGTGTGGTCAATATTATATAGGATGTGGACTAAACGACAAAAATATTAAAATTACTATAAACGGGGTTCCGGGAAACGATTTAGGCGCTTTTATGAATGGGCCGACCATAGTTGTTAATGATGATGTTCAAGATGGCATAGGCAACACGATGAATGGGGGAAAGATAGTTGTATATGGTAATGCAGGTGATGTTGTTGCATACTCAATGAGAGGTGGCAAAATATTTATTGAAAAAGATGTTAGTTATAGAGCTTGCATCCATATGAAAGCATACAAGGAGATGAACCCTACGGTGGTAATAGGTGGCTGTAGTGGTGCGTTCATGGGCGAGTATATGGCAGGTGGTACGTTAATTCTACTTGGTTTGACAAAAAAAGAAGGCAAACCGTTGACAGGAGTTTATTTAGCCACTGGTATGCATGGAGGAAAAATATTTGTTCGTGGTGGCGTAGACGAAAAATTGTTGTGGAAAGAAGCTGTCGTTGTAAGTCCGACAAAAGAAGAACTTGGTAAGATTGAAAACGAAGTTAAAGAATTTTGCAATCTTTTTAAAATTGATTATAATGAAGTAATGAATGAGGAGTTTGTAAAGGTTGTGCCTAAGTCTACAAGACCTTATGGACACCTTTACTTTCCAGGGCCTTAAAAATGATTGCCCTGGGGCATTTGTGATGTGCTTTTTTCCTTAGAGCCAACACCTGACAATGGGAGGCTGGCTTCAAGCGTTGGTGTGGATAGGCCTTCTGAGAAGATGAAGGACGCGCCACTCACGCTTGCGATGCTTCCACCTATCGTTGTTAGGTTCTTGGGGAGAAGATAACACACGGTGTCCCTGGGGCATTTAAATAAATTTATGTTGCTGCGAAGGGACTGCATTGAAAGAGAAACAAAGGAATAAGCTCCTTAAAAGAAGGGGGGCTTTAAATAAATCCTATATACGCACAAGAAGTGCCTTAATAAGCAAAAAGGTTTATTCTATTTTAGAAAGGTATGCTTTCACAGAAGTTGCTTCTTATAGTCCTTACAACAACGAAGCTAATCCTAATATTTATTTAAATTTCAAGGTTTTATATTTTCCAAAGATAGAGTCATTTAGAGATGCTTCTATGTCTTTCTTTAGTGGCACGCTCGCACAATCGTTTAACGGCATAAGGGAGCCTAAGATATTTAAAAGAAAGATTTTTAAAAAGTATATTCAAGCTATTATTGTCCCTGGGGTTGGATTTGATGAGCGAGGTTTTAGAATTGGGTATGGCGCCGGTTTTTATGATAGATTTTTGAAAGATTCAAAGGCTTTGAAGATTGGTGTTACATTTGAGTGCTGTTTGGTTGATAGGATTCAAAATGAAAAGAACGATATTCCGGTAGATTTTGTTGTTACTGAAAAAAGAGAAATATATTGTAAATTAAGGAGATGAAAAATGGGAGCAGTTGAAGTAATTTTGATAGCAGTTTTATCTATTATTGTTGGTGTTTTACTCGGTATATTTGGTTATCATCAAGCTGTCGTAAAGAAAAAAGAGTATGCAAAGCATAAAGCTGAGGATATTCTGAAGGATGCAGAAAAAGAGAGGAGTAATATACTTAAAGCTGCCCAGATTGAAGCTAAAGAGTATATGATTAAGGCTAGAAATGAAATAGAAAAAGAGGAAAGGGAGTCTAAAAAAGAACTGCAAAAATGGGAAAAAAGATTGCAGACTAAAGAAACCAACTTGGAAAAAAGACAAGCTTATTTGGACGAAAAGATAGAAATTATAAATAAAAAACAAGAGGATATAACAACTATAGAAAGCGAGTTGGAAAAAAAGATGCAAGAGATTGACCAACTTGTTGAGGAACAGCAGAAAAAATTAGAAAAGATAAGCGGTATGACTAAAGAACAAGCTAAGAATGTGTTGATAGAGAGCGTTGAGGAAGAGGCTAAAAGAGAGGTAGCCGCCAAAATAAAGAAGTACGAAGAAGAGGTAAAAAATGAGTCAAAGAGATTGTCTCAAGATATATTAACAATTGCTATGGAAAAAATAGCGAGCAATTACGTTGCCGAGAGGACTGTCGCCACGGTTACACTTCCAAGTGACGAGATGAAGGGCAGAATTATAGGAAGAGAAGGAAGAAATATCAGATCATTCGAGAAAGAGACGGGCACTGACCTTATAATAGACGATACGCCTGAGGTTGTTGTTATATCAAGCTTTAATCCATTGAGGAGGGAAATAGCAAAGATTGCCCTTGAGAGACTGGTTAACGATGGAAGAATTCATCCTGCAAGAATAGAAGAAACGGTTGAAAAGGTCAAAAAAGAGCTTGTTCAAGAGGCATCTGAAGAGGCAAAAAAGGTTGTGTTTGACTTAGACATTGGGGATTTACATCCTGAGCTTATAAAGTATTTAGGTCTTTTGAAGTATAGAACGAGCTATACGCAAAATGTATTGGCTCATTCTGTTGAAGTTGCATATTTAAGTGGTTTAATGGCATCCGAGCTAGGTTTGAATATAAAGTTAGCGAAGAGAGCGGGACTTCTGCATGACATAGGTAAGGCAGTAGACCAGGAAGTTGAAGGATCACATACAAAAGTGGGTTCTGAGCTTGCTAAAAAATATGGAGAAGACGGGTATATTGTTAATGCAATAATGTCGCATCACGGTGAAGTTGAACCTAATTGCCCAGAGAGTGTTTTGGTATCTATAGCTGATACTCTGTCTGCAGCAAGACCTGGAGCTAGAAGGGAGAGACTTGAAAGCTATATACAAAGACTGGAAGAGCTTGAAGGTATAGCAAAAGCCAGAGATGGTGTAAAGGAAGCATATGCTATACAGGCTGGTAGAGAGCTTAGAGTTATTGTTGAACCTACACTTTTAGACGATAATAGAAGCTTGATGCTAGCAAGAGATATAGTTAAGGATATTGCTGAAAAAATTACATACACGGGTCAAGTAAAAGTTGTAGTTATTAGGGAAAATAGAGCTATTGAGTATGCCAATTAGAGTTTTGTTTGTTGGCGATATAGTTGGAAAACCAGGCAGAAAAACTTTTAAGGCTTTGGTAGATGAGATTAAAAGAGAATATGAGATAGATTTTACTATTGCTAATGTAGAAAATGCTGCCGATGGTTTTGGGCTTACGAAAAAAATTTACTACGATTTGGAGCCTTACATAGATGTTATGACTACTGGGAATCATACGTGGGATAAAGACGGAATTATAAATGAAGCGTTGGATTTAAGGAAATTTATAAGGCCTATTAACCTCTCACCAATTGCCCCGGGAAGGGGTTTTTCTGTTCAAACTGTAAATGGTGTAGATATTCTAGTTGTCAATGCTATTGGTAGAATATTTATGAATCCTTCTGAAAACCCTTTTTTTGCTTTGGATGAATTATTTGCTTTGTATCCTGCCATAAAAGTGAGGATAATCGATTTTCATGCCGAGGCTACAAGCGAAAAGCAGGCTTTAGGTTGGTATTTTGATGGTCAGGTAAGTGCTATTCTTGGTACTCATACTCATGTTCAAACCGCAGACGACAGGATTTTACCTAAAGGTACTGCCTATATTAGCGATGCTGGCATGACAGGCTGCCACGATGGAGTCCTTGGTTTTGGGTATGAACAAGCTTTGGAGAGGTTTTTAAAAGGCATACCTAAAAGGTTGAAGGTCTGTAAAGATAATTTAAGATTAGACGGATGTATTATTGAGATTGATTCAAAAACAGGCAAATCCTTAAGCATAAATAGAATATCAAGACAATTTTCAGATTTATAGTTTTTTATATAGAACAATTGTAAGAGTAAGAAGATGATTGTTGGGTTTATTTTTGTTTGACAATATTAAAAAAATAGTTTAGTATTACTAAAAATAAATATTTGAGGAGTGAGCCATGCCTGAAAGTGTGAGAACAGAATTAAAAGAACTGGGTTTGGGAAGAAAGATTAGACAACTACGTCTTGATCGTGGTTTAACAATTCAGGACGTAAGTGAAAGAACGGGATTATCTAAAGGGTTGATATCTCAAATAGAAAACGAACAAGTATCGCCCCCTATATCTACACTTATAAAAATATCCAATGCTTTAAAAGTAGAGCTAGCTTATTTCTTTATGAAGGAAGATGAAGATCCGAAAATTGCTGTAATAAAAAGAGGAGAGAGAGTTACTTCTGCTAGAAGGGGCGTAAAGGGTAATATAAATGTTGGATACACTTATGAGCTTTTGGCTCACAAGAAAAGACATAAGCACATGGAGCCTTTTATAGTAACTTTTGAGCCTAGAGATAGAGAAGAGGTTATTATGTTTAACCATAAGGGAGAGGAATTTCACCTTGTTTTAGAAGGAAAAATTGAATTTCTTACAGATATTGAGAACCCTATTGTTTTAGAAGAAGGTGATGCATTGTATTTTGACTCTACAATTGCACACGGTTTTAGAGCTTTAGATGGGAAACCTGCAAAAACTGTAGCTGTTGTTTTTCAATCAGAATGAAAGGGGTTTTGAGGTGATAGAAATAAGGTTTCATGGTAGAGGGGGTCAGGGTGCAGTAATTGCTTCTAAAATTTTAGCTTATGCCTATTTTTTGGATGGCTATCACTCTCAAGCATTTCCTACTTACGGAGCAGAGAGAAGAGGTGCTCCTGTTGCGGCATATGTCAGGGTTGATGATAAATTTATAAATGTTAGAAGCCCTGTGGTTAACCCGGATTATGTTATTGTTATGAGCGGGAAGTTAGCAGATACCGTGGATGTTTCAAGCGGCATAAAGGAAAATGGGTTAATTCTAATCAATAGTGAGTTAAATGCCGATTATTACAATTTTGAGGAAAAATGTAGAGTTATGTGTTTTGATGTAAGTGGGATTGCCTTAAAATATGGTTTAGGAACTAAAATTATGCCTATTATCAATGTTCCTATATTGGGTGTGTTTTCTAAAATAACCAATTCTGTTTCACTAGAGTCATTAAAGAGGGCTACTCCAAGGTTTGTTTCAACTGGGATCGATAAAAATATAGAGGCTTTGGAAGAGGCCTATAACCTTGCTTAGGAGGCACTTATGGAGAGCGTTGATTATCAGAATGTAATTTCAGATAAAGATATAAGAAGATTTCCTATATCTATAACAACAACCGAAGTTAATCTTACTGGCTCATGGAGGTTTTATAAACCAGAATTTAAAGAAAAGATTTCTCCTTGCAGTGTTGGTTGTCCAGCTAATACAAATATACCGAAATATATACATTATTTGCTTAAGAACGATATGGATAGGGCAGTTGAAGTTTTAAGGAGAGAAAACCCTTTTCCAGCGACATGCGGTAGGGTTTGCCCTCACTTTTGTCAATCTAAATGTAATAGAAAAGATTATGATGGGGCTGTAGAAATTAAACAAATTGAGAGATTTGTCGGTGATTATGCGCTAAAGGTGCCTCCCAAAAAAGCTAAGGTTCTTTCTAGCAAAAAAGTGGCAGTTGTTGGCGGTGGTCCAGCGGGTTTGAGCTGCGCCTATTTTTTGGCTTTAGGTGGGTATAGGGTTGACTTATTTGAAAAAGAACGTTTTTTAGGTGGGTTATTGATTTATGGTATCCCAGACTATAGGCTTCCAAAAGAAGTAGCCACAAAAGAGATAGAAAATATACTTGAGGTAGGAAATATAAATGTCAATTTGGGCGTTGATGTTAATAAAGAGAAAGTAGAAGAGCTGAAAAAAAACTATGACGCTGTTTTTGTGGCTTTGGGCCTATCTGAAGATAAAACCCCTGGAAATGTTGCTATTGATAATGAACATGTTTTTTCTGGGTATGAGCTGCTAAAAGAAATTAAGGTTAACGGTAGGGTGGATTTAGATGGCGATAACATTTCTGTATTAGGCGGTGGAAATGTGGCGTTTGATATAGCCAGGTCTATTAGAAGAGCCGGTAAAGATGTTAATATAATATGCATGGAGACCCTTGAAACATCTCCTGCATTTGAAGATGAGAAAAAAGAGGCTATAGAAGAGGGTATTAAGGTTGTAGACAGCCGTTTTCTGCAAAATTTGAAGATTACCGATAGGGGTTTACACCTGCAGCTTAGAGGCGTTGATAAGGTATTGGATAACTATGAACCTGTGTTAAATGATTATGTTGAGTATATGGATACGGATATCCTTATTGTTGCCATAGGAAGAAAAAGAGAAGAAAGTATATTGGGAATCGAAGGTGTATTCTTTGGTGGCGATTTCTATAATGGGGCTAAGACGGTCATAGAAGCAGTTGCTTCTGGTAAAAAAGCAGCATTTGAGATTATGGCTAAGTTAGAGGGAAAAGAATTTAAATTGATGAATGAGGATGACCAATTTTTTAGGTCAACTGACGATTTTGATGAATATAAGGTTATCCCATTTGAAAGAATAAATATTAACTATTTTAGCGAACAAAAACCTATAAAACTATCTAGGCTTGCAGCTAATGAGAGGGTTAATAACTTTAATGAAATTGTTATGAAACCAAGTTTAGAAAAGATTTTAAGGGAGGCCAAGAGGTGTTTCAGCTGTGGAGTATGCAATGAGTGTAAAACGTGTTGGTTTTTCTGTCCAGATATGTGCATAGATGTGCATGAAAAAGTTGATTTTGATTATAGTTTTTGTAAGGGGTGTGGGGTCTGTTCTGAGGAATGCCCAAGGGGTGTTATTGATATGGTGGAGGATAAATAATGAATAAAGATATGATGTTGGGTAGCGAGGCTGTAGCTTTAGGAGTTAAGCTTTCTCGGCCGAAGGTTATTTCTGCTTATCCTATAACGCCGCAAACTCACATAATAGAGAAACTATCTGAAATGGTTGATGGCGGTGAATTAGATGCAAGTTTTATACGTGTTGAATCTGAACTTTCTGCTATTTCAGCAGCGTTAGGGGCATCGCAGGCAGGCGTAAGGGCGTTTACTGCTACAAGTTCCCATGGGTTGGCTCTTATGCATGAAATTTTACACTGGATTGCCGGCTCTAGGTTGCCTGTTGTTCTGGTTAACGCCAATAGGGCAATCGGTTCCCCTTGGAATATATGGACTGATCAATCCGATAGTATGTCTCAGAGGGATTTAGGCTGGATGCAGGTGTATTGTGAGACAGCCCAGGAGGCTTTGGATACTGTTTTACAAGCATTCTATGTTGCAGAAAAGGTTCTTTTGCCCATTATGGTGATGATAGATGGTTTTATTTTGTCTCATACATTGGAAGAAGTGATTATACCAAGTCAAGAACAGGCAGATAAATTTTTGCCACCTTATAAGCCTGAATATTTTTTAGATGTAGATAATCCATTAAGTTTTGGCAATGCTGCTAAAGGAGATGTTTTTTATCATTTAAGAGAGGATATGCAATGCTCTATGGAAGCTTCTTTTGGAGTAATAAGAGAAGCTCATAATAGATTTGATGAAGCCTTTGGAAGAAAATACGATTTTGTTGAAGGATATTGTTTGGATGATGCTGAAATAGTTTTTGTTATTGCTGGTGCGCTGACTGGTACTATTAGAGTGGCTGTAGATAAACTGAGGGATTTAGGCATAAAAGCAGGCCTCCTAAAAATTAGATATTTTAGGCCTTTCCCTGCTGATATAATAAAAGAACTTTTGAAGACAAAAGAACATGTTATTGTTCTTAATAGGTCTGTTAGCTTTGGTAGCGCTGGGCAGTTGACACAAGAAGTAAAAAATGCTTTGTATTATGAACCTAACAAACCTAATATCTACGATTATATCTTGAGCTTAGGTGGCAAAGATGTGTTCGTAGAGGATATAGTTAACTTGGCTAAGGATGTGGGAAATTTGAAAACCTCTAAGATGTTGTGGAGAGAATAGGGAGTATAAAATGGATTTTAGAGAAGTAACAAATATAGAGTATATGAACCAGGGAGATTTTGCATGTCCTGGTTGTGGTGCCGGCTTGTCGATGAGACATGCTCTAAAGGTTTTAGGTGATAAGACATTGATAGTTATGCCTGCTTCTTGCTGGTCTATTATTTCAGGTGTATTTCCGACAGCAGCCCTTCAGGTTCCTTTGATGCATGTGCCGTTTGCTACAGCTGCAGCAGTGGCTAGTGGTGTTAAAAACGCATTTCGCAAAAAAGGACAGGAAGATGTTAACGTTGTGTGTTGGGCTGGCGACGGTGGAACATTTGATATAGGCTTGCAGGCTTTAAGCGGCGCTGCCGAGAGAAAAGAAGACATAATTTACGTTTGCTATGATAATGAGGCCTACATGAACACAGGCATACAGAGAAGCTCTGCTACTCCTCCTGGAGCATGGACAACAACAACCCCAACAGGAAATCCTTTAATTTACGAAAAGAAAGATATGTTCAACATAGTTGTATCTCATAATCCAGCCTACGTTGCTACTGCTACCATTGCTTATCCAGATGATTTTTACCAAAAATTCGAGAAAGCTAAAAATGCTAAGGGGTTTAGATTTATACACCTATTAAGCGCATGTCCCCCAGGATGGAGAATAGATTCTAAGGATTCAGTTAAAACCATGAGGCTTGCCGTTGAAAGCGGTGTGTTTGTTCTTATGGAAAAAGAGCAGGGGAAACCTACAAAAGTTACCTACAAACCCGATAGGTTTGTTCCTATCAAAGAATACCTTTTATCTCAAGGTAGATATAAACATTTGGATAAGGATACTATAAACAAGCTACAGATTATGATAAATGAGCATTTGGCGAGTTTGGGATTGCTTTGATGTTTGCTGTACTTGCTATAGATCCAGGTTCTACATCTACTAAAGTAGGCGTATTTTTTAAAGGTAGGTTACTCAAGGAAACCATTGACTATGACAGAGGGATTATAGATAGTTTTGATGAAATATTAGACCAAAAAGAGACGAGGGTTAAGTCTGTATTTTCATTTTTGGAAAATAAAGGACTTGGGTCTTTAAAATTTGATGCTGTGGTAGCTAGAGGCGGTTTGTTGAAACCTATGGAGGGTGGTGTTTATATTGTAGATACTGTTATGCTCGAAGATTTAGAGAGTGGTAGGTATGGTGTTCATGCAGCTAATCTGGGTGGTATAATTGCACATGAACTGTCTACTAAATTTTCTTGTCCTGCTTTCATAGTTGACCCTCCAACAATTGATGAGATGGATAAGGTTGCAAAGTTAACAGGCTTTAAAGAGTTAGTTAGAGAAAGTAAGTTTCATGCTTTAAACCAAAGGGCAGTTGCAAGGAAAGCGGCAGAACTTTTGAAAAAAAATTATAAAGAACTGAATTTAATTGTTGTGCATATGGGCGGTGGGGTATCTTTGGGTGTTCATAAAAAAGGTAAAGTTGTGGATGTAAATAATGCTCTAGACGGAGACGGGCCATATGCTGTAGAAAGAACAGGTTCTTTACCCGTTGGAAGCCTTATTAGGTTAATTCAGGAAGGGAAATATTTACCCGATGAACTTTTATCCATTTTTTCTAAAAAGGGCGGAGTGTATTCATATTTAGGCATAACAGATATGAAAAGAATTGAGGAAATGATCAAGAAGGGTGATAATTATGCTAAACTTGTTGTAGATGGTTTTGTTTATCAAGTGGCAAAAGAGATTGGAGCTCTATCTTGTGTTGTGGATGGAAAGGTGGACGGAATTGTGTTTACAGGTGGCTTGGCTTACAGCGATTATGTTGTTGATAGATTAAAGAAAAAGGTATCTTTTATCGCCCCAAATTTTGTTTTTCCGGGAGAATTTGAGATAGAAACACTTGTAGATGGGGCTTTAAGGGTTTTAAAAGGTTTTGAAGAAGCGAAAAAATACGATTAGGTGGGGTGTATGAATATTGGTAAGAATATAAGAACTGCAATGGAGCAGAAAAATATAGATGTGCATTTGTTATCTAGATTGACGGGAATTGATGTGGAAACACTTGAGAGTGTAGTGGAAAGTAAGATTGAGCCTATGGTTTCTGATGTTTTAAAGATAGCGAATGTACTTGGGGTTGATACATCCACATTATTTTACGGAAGGGCTTTTACTGATAAAAGGGCGGCTATGACATCTCATAAGAATAGGGTTGTGGTTGAAAGAAAGAAAGATTTAAAGTATGGAAACTTAGCGCCTAATTACAGCGGTAAACATATGGAACCTTTTGCTATAGAGGTTCACGAGTCTGATGATTCGGACTTAAGCAGGCATGTAGGAGAAGAGTTTCATTATGTTTTAGAGGGTAAGTTAAAAATAGTTGTAGGCAAAGATGAGTTTGTATTAGAATCTGGTGATTCTATTTACTTTGATTCTTCTATATCTCATAGCATTTCCTCTATTGAGGGGCTTTCAAAAGCAATATCTGTTATCTACAACCCAGGCTCTATGGTTCATGTGACGCGTAGTGGTAAGATGAGAGATTTAATACAAGCGGCAAAAATGTTGAAAAAGAGAAATATAGTGCTTGTGTGTCCAGATGATATTTCTTTAAGTTCTGTTAATAAAGCTATAGAGGAAGGAATAATAGAAAAGGCTTATTTGGTTGGAGATAAAAATAAGATAGATAATATGTGTAAGGACTCTTTGCTTCTAAAAGACAGGTATGAGTTTGTTTTTGTAGAGGATGGAGGTAGTTACAATAAAGAGTGTGCCAAAAACGGTGTGAAAATCATAAGAGAAGGAAAAGCCCAAATGTTAATGAAGGGCAAAATTAACAGTGTTTTCTTTATGAAAGCTGTTCTTGATAAAAAAGAGGGTATAGGCACCAACAGACGCTTATCTTTAGTGAGCATTTTTGAATTACCTAATCTAAACAGATTAATTTTCTTGACAGATCCAGCCATAAATCCCGAACTATTTAAGGATAATAGTTTGGAAACATCAATTGATGTAATAAGAAACGCCATTGAAGTAGCGAAAAGCTTAGGTGTCGCAAGACCTAAAGTTGCCCTACTTGATGCCAATGAAATGCCGTCAAATAATATTCCTACAACAATTTTAGAAAAGAAGCTATCTGAGTTAGATTGGGAGGATGCGGATGTTTACGGTCCTCTATCTTACGATCTTGCCCTATATGAAGATGCTGTAGATATTAAAGGTTTAAAAGGCAATCCAGTAGCGGGAAAGGCAGATATATTGGTGGTCCCGCATATTGACAGTGGTAATTTTTTGTATAAAGCGTGGGTTTATACTATGGGTGCAGAGGTTGCTAATATTGTGTTGGGCGCAAGGGTTCCTTTAATTTTTACATCTAGAAGCGATAGTGAAATTATTAAATTTCTAACCATATGTGCTAGTGCTATTTATAGTGATTATCTGGTAAGAACTAAGAAAACTTAAAGACCGCTACCCTGTCTATTCCTGATAAATCCTTTGATATTTTTAATAAATGGCTTTGGTTTCTAATAAACTGAGATTGGTCATAGCCAAACTCCAAAATTAGGTATCGTGTTAGACCTTGTGCGCGGGTTATCAAGTACTTTATAAAATCCAAACCGTCTTCTTTGGCTATTAAGGCCTCTTTGGGCTCGTATTTGACATCATTCGTAAGGTTTTCGTAATCTTTCTCCGATACATATGGTGGGTTAGAGACTATGAGATCAACTTTTTTCCCTATCCATTCCAAGCCATTAGACAGAACAAAACCCACTTTGGCTGTGTGTTTGTCTCTGTTAAGTCTTGCCACTGTTAATGCCTCCCGTGATATGTCCGATGCAAACACCTTTTTGTTCAGAAGTTTAAATAGAACTATCGCTATACAACCACTTCCCGTGCCAATGTCAACGATTGTGTCTATGTTGTTGTTTTTAGCTATGTTTATCGCTTCCTCTATTAACAGTTCTGTTTCGGGTCTGGGCATCAAAACACGCTCATCAACAAAAAATTCGTATCCGTAGAACTCCTTTTTGTGTGTTATGTATGCGATAGGGTACCTCTTTTTTCTCTTTTCTAAGAGCTTAAATAGATAGGGTTCCTGCTCTTGGGTTAGTTTGTAGTCCAAGTTTGTCAAAACGAATACGTCGCTTTTATTTAGGATCGTTTTTAACAGTATTACGGCATCGTTACCGTATGTGCCTATATTTGCTCCTTTTAACTCGTTTATGGCAGTTCTTAATGCTTCCCTAACTGTCATACTTTTCAATAATTAACCAGTTGTTTGATCTTTTTGCCTTTATCTTACCTCTGAGATGAACGGTTTTTCCTGTTTTGACGGTTTCTTCTAACCTCTTGATATTCTTAAAACTCAACGAATACTCACTTTCCAAAAGTGTTTTTACAATCAACGATAAACTCCTACCCAAAATACTTTTGCTTTTATCAAAATTTGTCAAGTTAACCATCGCTTTGTTTTGTGTAAATTTTGTCGATTTTATGCAGTTAATCTCCGCTTTGTTTTTCATATACTCCACATCATCAAGCATGGTCATGCCGCTTCTAAACAACGTTTCAATTATATTGGGGTTGAACTCCTTTAACTTTTCCAGCAAATTCAGCCTTATTTTGTTTCTTGTGAATTTTTTGTCCATGTTTGATCTGTCAATTACAAATTCTATACTGTTTTTATTGAGAAACTCTACAATCTCTTCCTTTTTGAAAGTCATTATAGGCCTAATGAAATATCCGCGTTTGGGTTTTAAGGCAACCAATCCGTCTATTGTTGACCCACGTAGCAGGTTTATTAAGAACGTTTCTACAAAATCATTCATCGTGTGCCCTGTAGCTATGAAATCTAAATCGAACTGGGATTTTGCTTTCTCAAAGAATGCGTATCTTTTGATTCTCCCCGCATGTTCTATTGAGAGTTTCTTTTCTTTACTCAATTTTTCAACGTTTCCTTTTTCTGTTAGAACCTTTAAATTCATAGTCTCCTCTAATCTTATGACAAATTGTTCCTCTTTATCGGCTTCCTTTCTAAGCTTATGATTAAAGTGCAGGACCATTAGATCTAAATTGAACTCATTTTTTAAGGCATTCAACAGTGTAAGTAAGAAAACCGAGTCTGGACCGCCAGATACGGCAACGCCTATTCTTGAGTGTTTGGGCAATAGATTATGTTCGTTTGCGAAATCTTTTAGCTTCTTCAACAATTCTTTCATTGTTTATGTAAAATACACCTCCCAAAAGGCTTGTAAATACAACCACAAAAAATACGGCTAAACTAAGTGTAACAGCTTGTGTAGAACTAAGGCCTGCAAATTTGAAAAAGTAAACAAAAGAAAACTCTCTAACGCCGATGCCATTAAATGAGATGGGCAAGAAGCTTATAAGTGTGATTATGGGTATAAATGCAAAATAGAATGCTATATTTGCATGGAAATTGAGTTTTAAAGCTACAAAGAAGTACATTAAAATATTGATTGTTTGGACAAGGAACGATAGTGCGGTGACAGTGTAAAATTTTCTGCTTTTATGAAACGTTGCAATGTCTGTATAGAAATCTCTAACTTTTTCATACTTTACAAATTTCAATGAGTAGATAGCGAGCAAAGAAAATATATTTATGCCTACAATAAGGCTAACAATTTTTATCCCAAAGAGTTTAAAAAACAACAACGATGATACTAATGAAAGTAAAAGCAGAACCAAAAGGCCATTGTAACGCTCTAAAAATATAGAGCTTACAGCTTTTCTTACGCCTATAGTTTTTGAAATAATGTATCCTTTTATTGTATCTCCTCCTATTGTGCTTGGTAGGAATAGATTTGCAAACATGCCCATGAGATAGAGTTTGAATAAGTAAATAGGAGAAGTTTTCTCTTCTAAGGATGAAATTACCATAGACCAACGTAAACTACTTATGAGCTGGGCAAATATGTATAGGCATGAAAGTCCCAAAAACTCCAAAACTCCTATTTTTCCCATCATATTTGCTAAGTTATGTAAATTTATCTTATACAAGACTAAGGCTACTAGTATGCCGCTTATTGTAAGTTTTATAAATAATTTTACCATTTTGGTTCTTCTATAGAGCTAAAGTTATTCAAAAGCATAAATAATCTGTCTACACCAACTGCTATTCCACTTGTTTTTGGCATTCCAAATTCTAAAGCTTCTAAAAACTCCTTATCCATTTCATTAAATCTGTTTTTTATGCTATCGTAGTACGTTTCTTCTAAGTAGCAATTGGAAAGCTCTAGGTTTGCTATATATAGTTCGTATCGTTTTGCATAGTTGTTTTCTATCTTGGATAAAGCTGCCCTTTCCTTAGGGAAATTATAAACTACTATTGGATGTTCAATTCCCAAGTGCTTTTGGATTCTTGTAGAGAATATGGCATCTAAAACCTCAACTTTATCATCTGTTCCAACAATGCCATAAGCTTTTTTTACTTGTTCTACATCAATGTTTTCAATATCAATTGATGTATACTTAATAAACAATTCTCTGTAAGATATGTACTCAATTTTACTTAGGTCAATCCTATAGTTTTTGTATTTTAAGATACTTCTTTTGTTTAGCGTTTTTATTAATTCTAAGAATTCTTCGTTTATTTCTTTAGGACTCGCCAGGGCTTTGTACCATTCTAAAATCAAGAATTCCTTTTTGTGAAGGCTGTCTTCAAAATCGTCTCTATATGCAAAATTCAGTTCAAATAACCTATCAAAACCCAAGCACAGTAGTTTTTTTATTTCCACCTCGGGAGAGCTTGCTAAATAACCATAGGGTGTTTTTATGTATGAAATGTTGGGCTCTTTTACTGTCTCTCTTTTGAGCTTTTTAGTAACAATTTCCTTGTATCCTTTATTTTTTAAATACTCTTTTGTTTTTTCTATGAATTGTTGTTTTTTGTTGTAATAACTGTACATAGAATTGAGTTTTTTTAAAAGTTGTGTGTTTTTGCATGTTGTTATGATAGAATCATTCATGTCTATGATATCTCCTAAGTTGTGTTTGCTTTTAAAGCTGAGAGTTGTAATTTTGCCGTCTGAAAAAATTGTTGTTGACTTTTGGTCTTTCTTAATTATTCTACCAAACACGGAGGGTATGTTATGACAAAGGAGAACTTTTTTCAAGCTGTAAAAGAATTAAAAGGGTTGTTGGATAGTCTTGACTTTACCATTTTAGAAAACATTGCCTCTGAAATAATAAGCTCCATTAAAGATGGCAATAAGCTTATGATTTGTGGTAACGGAGGTTCTGCTGCAGACGCTCAGCATATGGCGGCTGAATTTGTAAATAGGTTTTTGAAGGAGAGGAAACCTCTGCCTGCTATAGCTTTAACTACAGATACATCTAATTTGACAAGCATTGCTAACGATTACTCCTTTGATGATGTGTTTTTAAAACAGGTTGAGGCTATAGGTAAAAAGGGGGATGTTCTCATAGGAATAAGTACATCTGGCAACTCTTCCAATGTTTTTAAAGCTTTGGATAAGGCTAAGAGCATGGGTATAAAAACGGTTGGCTTTTTAGGAAAAAATGGAGGAAAAATAAAAGAAGTCTGTGATTTGGTCTTAATTGTGCCATCTGATTCTACGCCGCGTATTCAAGAGGTTCATGGTTTTATAATTCATGTAATTTGCGAGATTGTTGAAAATGAATTTGCAAGATAAAATAGTGGATTTTGAAAAGATAAAGGTTATAGCTGAAAAATATAGGTTTGAGAAGAAGGTTATAGGCTTTACAAATGGATGTTTCGATATTATCCATGCAGGACACGTTACATATTTGGAAAAAGCTAAAAATATGGTTGATGTATTAATTGTAGGCTTGAATTCTGATGAATCGGTTAGGAGAATAAAGGGTGAAAATAGGCCAATTAACAGTGAATATGATAGGGCGTTGGTGTTGTCTGCTCTGAAAAGCGTTAATTGGGTCGTTATTTTTGCAGAGGATACGCCGCTTGAACTGATTAAAACCATCAAGCCGCATGTTCTAATCAAAGGAGCCGATTGGAAAGATAAAGGCGTTGTTGGCGGAGATTTTGTTGCAAGCTATGGAGGAGCGGTAAAGTTTATAGATTTTTTGGATAATAGGTCTACTACAAATATAATTGGCAAAATTATTGATGTCTACTGTAAGTGAGATATTAAAGGGCTTTGAGCAATATATAGATGCTAAATACACATCTCAAAATACTAAAAAGGCATACTTGAGTGATGCTGACGAGTTTTTAGAACTTACAAATGGTTTTGACTTAGAAAATGTACAAAAGTTTATACAAGTTTTATTTAACAGGGGTTTGAAGTCTGCATCAATCATAAGAAAATTGGCATCTTTAAGCGTATTCTTTGAGTATCTAAAAGAGAATGGTTTAGTTGATAAAAATTATGCAAAGTTGGTTGATAAGCCAAAAAATGTTAAAAAGTTGCCGAAATTTTTAGATGTAGATGAAACTATTGCTCTGCTTGATTCTGTGAAAGATAAAAGGGATAGGGCTATTTTAGAGCTTTTGTATTCGAGCTCTTTAAGGGCGAGTGAGCTTTTAGGATTGAATATTGAGGATGTTGATTTTGAAAATTTAAGGGTTAGAGCAAAAAGAAAGGGTGGCGGCGTTACATATGTACCGTTTTCAGAAAGAGCCAAAAGATTTTTGGTTGAGTATATTGGAGCAAGAACGAGTGGACCCGTCTTTTTGAATAAATATGGCAAAAGATTGTCCGATAGGTATTTGAGGAAGTTGATTAAAAAATATTCTGTTGGGAGTATTTTTAAAGATATATCACCCCATACGTTGAGACATACTAAAGCTACACATCTTCTAAACAGCGGCATGGATATAAGGCTGTTGCAAAAATTTTTGGGTCACTCTTCCATTAAGGCTACACAGATTTATACACATGTGAATCTAAAGCAACTTGCAGAAACGTATGACAACACGCACCCCTTAGCCAAAGATGAATAAACAAAGAAAAAACTACCTACTTGGTGTAGCTCACGGTGTTTTTTATTTTATGTCAAACGGCTTCGCCGACTACACCACGGTTTTGCCCACCTTTTTAAGGTATTTAATAAGCAGCGACTCAATAATAGGTCTTGTAGCAGCTATATCTCGTGGTGGTTCAGTATTCTTTCAATTATTTTCAGCTTTTTATTTACAAGGAAAAAGAAAGAAACCCTATCTCGTGTTTGCCCTTTGGGTAAGATTTTTGAGCTGGTTTATGATAGCTGTTACCTCCTTTGTTTTTTTGCCAAATTATCCTTTGTTTGAGCTTGTAAGTTTCATTTTGTTTATAAGTTTTTTTTCCTTTGCCGGTGGAATAGCTGCAATTCCCTTTTATGATATGATTTCTTATAACATACCATCTAATTTGCTTGGCAAATTTTGGGCGACTCGTCAGTTCATAGGTGGATTGATGGCTGTTGGAAGTGGTTATCTTGTGAAAATAGTGCTCTCTAAATACTCTTATCCATTGGGTTATTCTATTCTATTTATTTTTACTGCCATTGGGTTTGGTTTAACTTCTCTAAGTTTGGGTTTGATGGATGAGGGTGTTGAGAAGCAAAAGGTGAATAGAAATTTTGGAGAGTTTCTAAATGGAGCTTTTAGTCTCCTAAAACGTGATAGACTTTTGAGAAAACTGGTGTTTTCTGAGTTTTTAAGCCATTCTATTTTTATGTGTTTGCCGTTTTTTTCTGTTTATGCCACGCGTGTTCTTGGCATGCACACCTCAGAGATAGGTTTTTTTATATCTGCTCAAATGATTGGCAGCATTGTTTCTAACATATTTTGGGGATATTATGCCGATAGAAGGGGTGCAAAATTTATAATAATAACAACGAATATTTTGTCGTTTCTTGTTCCTTTTGTGGCTATTTTTGTAAAACAGCCAATATTTTTTGTTATAGTTTTCTTTATAATGGGAGCTTATCTTCATGGCACATTTATAGGATATACAAACTATCTTTTAAAAATAGCCCCCGAAAGTTATAGGCCTACGTACGTAAGCATAAGAGGGACTTTTAACGCTTTGTCTTATTTTTTACCCACGATTGGAGGTTTGGTTGCCGATACTTTTTCATTTCCTGCCCTATTTACTATAAGTAGTCTACTTTCTGCCTTAGCGATTGTTAATTCTTTAAGTCTAAAGAACTGAGAAAACTTTAATGCCTATTTCTGCTAGGATTATAGAGAGAACCATTGCGAATGGATATACTGTAGCATAACCTATGGATGGATAGTCTGAATTTGTAGCTTCATTTATTGCTGTTAGTGTTGGTGTTGAGGTCATAGCACCCGCTAAAACTCCCATTATTTCTACCATGTTTAATTTTATAATTTTTCGTGCAAACAGTGTTGCTATGTATAGTGAGACAATTATAGATCCCAGTGCCAGTGCAATAGATACCCATCCATGGTTTTGTATAGCTTCAAATAGGAATTTGCCTGAATTTGTGCCTATTGTTGCCATGAAGATTAGCTGCCCCATAACTTTCATTAATGTATTTGAGTGAGGTGATAATTGCCATACTATTGGCCCTGTCCTGCCTAATCTTCCTAGAATCAAGGCGGTTATTAAAATACCACCAACAAAACTAAATTTTACAGTGCCCACGTATGGAACGCTAAACGGTATATTTCCAACAAATATACCTATAACTATACCCAATGCTATCGGTAAAAAATCGGCCGCTGGATATTTTAAAAGGTCATTTCCTATTAGTTTTATTAACTTTTTTTCATACTTTTCTGGGGCAACTATATATAGTTTGTCTCCCAACATTAATGTTAGTGTTTCATAGGGTGGTATGTCAATTCCAGAGCGTCTAATCTTCGTGATTGTGGCATGTAAAGACTTGAGCTCTTTTATCTCTCCAATTTTTTTGCCGACAATATTTTTTGATGTTACGAGTAATCTATAGGATTTCATGCTGTCGTGAAAGGTGTAACTGTCCGGAAGTTTTTCTCCTAAAATAATTTGTAGGTTTTTTAACTGCTTGGCAGTTCCTGACACCCTGACAATGTCTCCGTAATGGAGTATAGCATCATCTTGGGATGTGTCTATAGGATGATTTGACTCAACCCTCTCTATGATAGTGGAGGTCATTTTCTCTATTTGGGATTTATAAATTGTTTGGTTTTTGAAATTTTCATTTGTTATCTTAAAATTTTTTGTGATTATATCTGGATGCAAAGTTTTTTGCTTTTCCTCGTAATCCTGCACTTCCTTTTTTAAGTCTACTCTGAAAATGAACGGTAAGTATCTAACGAAGTATATAGTTGTTATTATAGCCAACGGATAAACTACACCAAATGCTATTGAGATTTCTGGTGAATTTTTCAACTCTAAAGCAGCAGCAAGGGCAGGTGCAGATGCTATTGTACCAATAAACGTGCCCTCTGTTATACCTTCTGGCAAATGAAGATAAAATCCCAGACCCAAGGTTAGAATGAATATTAAAGTTAGCAAAAACAGGGCTAATAGGTTAAATTTTACGCCCTTTTCTCTGATGAATTCAAAAAAACCTGGTCCGGATTGTAGGCCTACGGCATATATGAAAATCGCTAAGCCGAAGAATTTAAATGTTGAAGGAATTAATATGCCAAAATGACCAGCCAGTAGGGCAACAATGAGAATTGCGGATATATCTAAGGAAAAACCCTTTATTTTTATATTACCAATAATGTAGCCCAAAGCGACAATTAGAAAAAGATAAAAAATATCAGAGTGAAGCATATACTTTGGTCTTCCTATGTTTTACTTTTTTACGCATGTAAATTTTCGCCTACCTCTTTGTCAAGATGCCTGAGGGTTGTTTTGTCAAAAGCTAAATTGGCTTCTCCTCAAATGTAATGGATATTTTAACATTTTATAAATTAAATTCAATATAAACCCAGCAATAAGTTCACATATAAGGGTATGTAGATTTAGCAAAGTAATTAAACCTATTTTTGATTTTTGTTGGTTAATTTGTTAAACTCCAAAGGTAAGGAGCGTGGGATATGTTTGATAAAGGTGATTGTCTTGTTGAAGTTTTACCTTATATAAAAAAGTTTTACTCCAAAGTTATGGTTATCAAATATGGCGGAAGCGCAATGCTTGATGCAGAACTGAGAGAGGGTTTTTCTAAGGATGTGTCCTTGTTGAAGTATGTTGGTATCAACCCAATAATTGTCCATGGAGGTGGTCCTGAGATTGGAGGCACACTGGGTAAATTGGGTATGGAGAGTAAATTCTATCAGGGTTTAAGGATTACAGATGAAGATACAATGGAAGTCGTTGTAATGGTTTTAGCAGGAAAAGTAAATAAAGAAATTGTGTTGCAGATAAATAAAAATGGCGGAAAGGCTGTTGGGATAAGCGGCGTAGATGCTCATATTATAAAAGCAAAGAAGAAACTTATGGAAGATGTTGATTTGGGTTTGGTTGGGGATGTAGATGAGGTAAATCCAAATATACTGCTTCATTTATCTGAAGATGGGTATGTTCCTGTAGTTGCTCCTATAGGTGTTGATGAGAACGGTAAAAGATATAATATAAATGCAGATAGTGTCGCTTCTGCTATTGCTGTGAGTTTAAAGGCAGAAAAGCTTATTTTTCTAACTGACACTGATGGCGTGAAAGATAAAAATGGGAGGCTTATATCTTCTATTAAAACCAACGATATTAGCAGCCTTATTAATAATGATACAATAACTGGCGGTATGATACCTAAAATATTATCATCCAAGGAAGCTATAGATAAAGGGGTTGGAAAGGTTCACATAATAAATGGAACAAAAAAACACTCATTGCTAGAAGAAGTTTTTACACAGAGTGGTGTAGGAACACAAATATATGAACAAGAGTGAGTTTAGTCTGGAAAGATTTTTGAACATAATTAATCATCAAAGTGACCTTTTAAGTCTATACTTAAAAGCGTTGCCGTTTTTCTTTTATAAATGCGATATCGATAAACTTGTTTTTTTTAAGTATAGCAGGAGAAAAAAGTGTTACGATATAAAGATTGGCTTAGATAAGGGAGATGTTTATAGAATTACACAAGGTCAATTTGAAAATTGTGATACTAAGGCTTTATTCAAATCGGATTTCAATATAAAAGCTAGGTCTTTTGGTTCGTCTTGTAACGACGTAATTAGGTCGTTTGTTAGCATCTATATAGATGGAAATGTTAAAAGGGTAATGAAGGAAGATTTGCCTTTTTCCAAGCTAAAAAAGATGTTCGATAGTTTTGGATTTAATGGACCTGTATCGCTTGCGCCTTTTAGGTCAAGGAGAGAGATGGTGGGATTTATGCTACTTTATCCGTCATGCGATGTTAAAAAGATTGAGCTATATATTGAAGCTTTTGGATGCGCGTTGGATAAACTTAAGCTCAGCAAATATTCAGAGAATTTAGAGCAGCTTTTATCAGATTATGAGATGTCAAAACCCAACGAGCATGACAGGGTTTATCAATTAGGAAAAACTACAATGGTAATAGCTCACGAGATTAAGAATGCTCTGGTAGGCATAATTGGACTCTTTAAAAAGTTAGGAGATTATGTGGAGAGGGATGAAAAATCAGAGAAATATTACACTTTAATCGATTCGCAATTAAAAAGGCTCTATAATTTTGTTATAGACGTCAATAATTTCTCAAAACTCAAAGATGATATAAATTTGTCAGATGTTAACATTGCTGATGTGATAGACGATTCCATAGAAATGATTTCTGCATTTTATAAAAATGTTACATTTTCTGTATCCTTGGATAAGGGTAATTATGAGTTGATGGCAGATAAAGAGCAGTTGCAACAGGTTTTCTTAAATCTTTTTAAAAATTCTATAGAAGCAAATTCCAAAGGTAAGGTTAGAATAGATATTTTCGCAAAAGAAGAAAAAGGTTTTCTGGTTGTAAAGATAAGAGATAATTCTGGCGGATTAGATGAAGAGAAATTAAAAAAAATTACAGAGCCCTTTTTCACAACAAAACATTATGGGACTGGATTGGGTTTGTCTGTTGTTTATGATATAATAAAGAAGCATAATGGTTTTATAAAATTTGTGAATGTGCCGGGTGGATTAGAATGTATAATAAAGTTACCTGTAAATCTAATGGAGGGAGAGAATGAGTGATAAGAAAAAAATTATGGTTGTGGATGATGAGGAAGCTATAAGGATGTTGTATGAAGAAGAATTTGATGATGAAGGTTACAATGTTGTTTCTTGCTCTAATGGAAATGAAGCGCTAGAAAGATTTGAGGAGGAGAAGCCAGACATTGTTATTTTGGATATTGCAATGCCAGGAATATCAGGATTAGAAGTTTTGAGCAAGATAAAAGAGAAATCCCCCAAAACTCCTGTAATAATGTCTACAGCTTATTCCCACTATAAAGACGATTTTTACACTTATGTGGCCGATGCTTATATTGTAAAATCCCCAGATTTGACAGAACTTAAGGATAAAATTAAGGAGCTTTTGGGCTAAATTGAAACTCCTTGACATTCCATACTAAATTTAATAGAAAGGGTCTGGTAAAACTGAAGAGAATTTTGAGGAGGTGTTCTTATGGCTAAAGTATGGGTTGAGGATAGCTGCATTGGTTGCGAAGCTTGTGTAGATGAATTGCCAGATGTATTCCAAATGGGCGATGATGGCAAAGCTCATGTAGTTAATGCTGAAGCTGCATCATTGGATGAGATTAAAGAGGTTGCTGAAGCTTGCCCAACTGAGTCTATTAAAGTAGAAGAGTAATAGTAGATGGCGCCTTGCGGCGCCTTTTTTACTTTCCTTCGTTTATTTCTCCTTTCTTTTTTAAAGAATATTTTGTATATATAAATGGCAGTTATGGTTAGTTTTATTTGCATTAAAAAAATTTATTGTTTATTATTGGGAGGGAGATATGAGCGAGAAGGTGGAGCCTGTTGAGGTTAAGTGTCCCAATTGTGGATACACAATGATTATCTATATGCCAAAAGAGGAAATTCCCAAATGTCCCAAATGTGGAACCCAGATGGTTATAGGTGAGTTGTTGGATGAAGGAAAATACTATTAATTTTAGGAGGTTTGGTATGAGAGGCTTTTTTAAATTGTTGGTTTTTATTGTGGTTTTTGCTGTATTGGGTGCTTTTTCTACTAAAGCTGCAGATATGAGTTTGTGGCGACATTCCACTCTTTATAAAATTGAGAAGAGGGGTGTACTGAGGGTTGGTTTAAATGCCGGATATATGCCATTTGAAATGAGGTCAAAAACAGGAAGGATTGTAGGTTTTGATGTGGATATAGCTAAACTCATGGCTAAAGCAATGGGAGTTAAACTAAAGCTCGTAAACACAGATTGGGACGGAATTATACCTTCTTTGCTAACAAATAAATTTGATATCATAATTAGTGGCATGACAATAACTCAAAAGAGAAATTTAAAAGTAAATTTTGCCGACCCATACTTTGTTGTAGGTCAGACTATACTGTTGAATAAAAAATGGGCTGGTAAAGTTAAAAGCTATAAGGACCTAAATTCTCCAAAATTTACGGTTACTGTGATGCTCGGTACAACTGGTGACTTTGCCGCTAAGAAATACATACCTAAAGCAAAAATTGAAGAATTTCAAGATGAAGAAAACGCTGTAATGCAGGTTGTGCAGGGAAGAGCCGATGCTTTCGTATACGATAAGCCTTACAATACCATCTTTTATGAGACAAAGGGTAAAGGTAAACTGATATTTCTTAACAAACCGTTTACTTACGAGCCGCTTGGCTGGGCTATAAGCAAAGGCGACCCTGATTTCCTAAATTGGCTCAACAACTTCTTAAGACAGATAAAACATGATGGAACATACGAGAGGCTTTATAAAAAATGGTTTGTAAATGTGAAAGGTTGGATTAATAAGGTACATTAAAAATGAATCGTAAAAAAAACACTCTTTTTTGGAATGTAGCATTTTTTGCAGTTATTATAGGGATAGGCTTTTTTATCTACAAAGCTAGCTTAAAAATCAACTATACTTGGAACTGGAGGGCTGTGCCCTCCTATTTGGTTTACAAAGCTCAGCATGAAATAGACTCTCCTGCTAATGGTGTTGTTGAAAAATTTAAAGATGGCAAACTTTATTTAAAGTCCAATAAAGGTAAAGTTATACATATCAAAATCGAACATCCGGTTTTAAAAGTAGGGGCGGTAGTTGATGCTGGAGATGAGCTAGGTTATAATACATCTTACGAACCCGGGCCATTGCTTGAGGGTTTGTATATGACAATCAAGGTTTCCATCGTTTCTATAATTATTGCCCTTATTATAGGTTTAATCACCGGATTGATGCGTATATCTGAAAATCCATTGTTTAAAAATCTATCCACCGTTTATATTGAGCTTGTTAGAGGAACGCCCCTCTTGGTTCAAATATTCATAGTGTACTTTTTTATTGGAACTTTATTTAATATGACGAGATTTATTGCCGGAGCTTTTGCTTTGGCTGTTTTTGAAGGAGCTTATATAGCAGAGATTATTAGGGCCGGCATTCAATCCATTCCTAAAGGACAAACAGAAGCATCGTTGGCTTTAGGAATGAATTATTTTCAAATTATGAGGTACATAATAATCCCTCAGGCTTTTAAAAGAGTTCTGCCTGCTTTAGCTGGGCAATTTATTTCTCTTATTAAAGATTCGTCATTATTATCTATTATTTCTTTAACAGAACTTACAAAAGCAGGAAGAGAGGTTGTGGCTTCTTCGTTTAGTCCGTTTGAAATATGGTTTACCGTAGCTGCTTTATATTTTGTTGTTACATATGGTTTATCTTTGCTTGATAGGTATTTAGAGAGGAGATTGGCTGGCGATGAATGATAATAGTGATTACATAATTGTCGCAGAGCAGGTAAATAAAACCTACCCAAATGGTGTTAAGGCTTTGAGAGACGTGTCTTTAGGTGTAAAAAAGGGTGAGGTTGTAGTTATTATAGGGGCATCTGGCAGCGGAAAAACCACCTTTTTGAGAACAATAAATCAGCTTGAGACAATAGATTCTGGCAGAATAATTGTTGAGGGTGTAGATATTACTGACCCTAAAACCAACTTAACAAAAATAAGGGCCGATATAGGCATGGTGTTTCAGCATTTCAATGTTTTTCCCCATCTTACAGTTTTAGAAAATGTGATGCTTGCACAGATTTTGGTGAGAAAAAGGAAAAAAGAGGATGCAAAGCGTGTTGCCATTGAGTTTTTGACTAAGGTTGGTATAGCAGATAAAAAGGATGAGTATCCGACTAACCTTTCAGGTGGCCAAAAGCAGCGTGTTGCCATTGCTAGGGCTTTGGCTATGCATCCTAAAATTATGTTATTTGATGAAGCAACGAGTGCTTTGGACCCAGAAATGGTGGGCGGCATTTTGGATATAATGAAACAGCTGGCAAAAGAAGGAAAGACAATGATTGTCGTCACTCATGAAATGGGTTTTGCAAGAGAGGCCGCAGATAGAATCATTTATATGGATTCTGGAAAAATTATTGAAATGGGTACTCCAGAGGAAATTTTTGACCACCCAAAAACCGATAGACTTAAACAGTTTTTAAGTCAAATCTTGTGAGAAGAGTAAAAATCCCTGTTGAGAAAGCTATAGGTGAGAAAATTCCCCATGATTTTACAAAAATATCCCCGGAAGAAGGTTATAAGGGTGCTTTTTTTAAGCGTGGACATGTTATCACAGAAGATGATATTCCCCTTTTAAAAAGTATTGGTAAAAACTATATCTATAAACTTGTTTTAGATGAAAACGATGTGCATGAAGATGAATTTTCTATTGCATTATCTCCACGATTGGCTGGAGAGAATATAGAGTTTGACAAAAGACCCTCTGAGGGAAAGGTTACATTTAAATCAAAAATTAACGGTCTGTTTAAGCTGTATAGGAAGAAGGTAATAAAGTTAAATTCAATCTCCATTACATCTTTTCCTACGATACATAACAATTTTCCTGTGGAAAAAGGTCAACGAGTTGCAGCCTTTAGGATAATACCTCTCGTAACAAAAAAAGCAATTTTGGATAGGGTATTGTCGATTGTTGATAGGCCTTTGATTTGGGTAGAGGAATATAAAATTAAGAGGGCTGCATTAATTGTTACAGGCAGCGAGATTTACAGTGGAATTGTAAATGATAAGTTTAGGCCTCTTATTGAGAGAAAATTGTCACAATTTGGTGTAAAATTAGAAAACTATAGAATTGTTAGAGATGACATTGATGAAATTAAAAAAGCATTTTTAAGCTTTTCTGAATATGAATTTGTTGTGGTTAGCGGTGGCTCGAGTGTTGATCCAGACGATGTAACAAAAAAGGCTTTAAAGAGAGCAGGCGTCAAGTTTATCCGTGAAGGAAACCCTATACAGCCTGCGAATAACCTAACAATTGGCTATTTTGGCGACACCACCGTTTGTGTTGTTCCTGCTGGAGCTCTGTTTTACAAAGCAAGTGCATTTGATGTGATGTTGCCGAGGCTGTTAGCGAAAGATAAAATTACAAGAAGAGAAATAGCTGAATACGCAATAGGTGGTTTGTGCCATTTTTGTAAGGTTTGTGTATACCCAGTATGTCCTTTTGGTAAGGTGTGATGCTTAAAGTTAGAGATGCTTTGAATTTGATAGAAAGAAATACAAACCCAGTTGATGGATTTGAGCTTGTTTATGTTTATGATGCGCTAAATAGGATTGCTTATGAAGATGTGCTGTCACCTATAGATGTGCCAGATTTTTTGCGCTCTGCTATGGATGGCTATGGTTTAGTTGGAAATTGTAGTGAATATAGATTGGTAGAAGAGGATAGAGAGTTGAAAGAGTGCACTTGCATTAGGATTAATACAGGTTTTCCAATACCGGAAAAAGTTTGGGCTGTAGCAGAGGTTGAGATAGTTGAAGTAAAAGATAGTTATCTTAAGCTGTTAAAACCGGTTGAAAAGAAAAGAAATTTTACTGTTAAAGGTGTTGAGCTTAAAAAAGGGCAGGTAATTTTAAAAAAAGGTGAAAGAATTTCTGTTAGAAAAAGGGCTTTGCTTGCATACTGTGGAGTCAGTTTAATAAAAGTGAGACGCAAGCCGATTGTAGGCATAATCACTACAGGTGATGAAGTTGTATTTCCGGGCAATACCAAAAAAGGGAATAGTGTTTACAATGCAAATTATTTCATATTGGATGGGTTGGTTAAAGAGTGGCTGTGTGCCTCTGTTTATTTTGGACATGTAGAAGATAGTGCTAATAAACTAAAAGAAACAATTTTCTACGCCCTTAACAGATGCGACTTTTTGATTACAACTGGTGGCGTGAGTATGGGAAGCAGAGACTTTATAAAGTCTATTTTGAGTGATTATGAGGATGCTGAAATTTTATTTGACAAAACCACAATAAAACCAGGGAAGCCTGCTATTTTAGCAAGAATTAAAGACAAGTTGTTTTTTGGTATGCCTGGATGGCCAAGTGCCCTTTATGCAACTGCTTATGTTTACCTAAAGCCTATATTATTTAAACTAGCTGGTTTAAAAAAGAGAAAGAGTGATTTTACATGCGTGCTATCGGAAACTATGAAGTCAAAGCAGGGAAAGTTTTACTTTAATAGGGTAAACTTGGATTTTGATAATGGCATGTTTTATGCCCAATCATCTGGTTCACAAAAGACAGATAATTTTTACTCAACTGCTATTGCTGATGGACTTGTGGGAATAGAAGAAGAAAAAGGTAGCGTTGAATCAGGACAACAACTACCTTTAATTATTTTTGATGATTAAGATTTTTTAAATAGATTTTCTATGTCAACAACTTTTTCTTGGTTTCTTTGATCGTCCATTCCGACATTTAGTCCCGCATTTGGCATTGTAGAACTTATTTTTATGTTGCTTTTTGCTTCATGGTATTTGCTTTCCAAATCCTCTGGCACTTTGCTAAACTCATAAACAACTTTATCCATGTTTATAAACCCTGAGATTTTTTCTTCGAAAGGAAACCCGTACGGTAAAATTGCTATTTGAATTCCTGCTGAGCCTGGTATAACCTGAATCTGCGCTACATCTTCAATCCCATTTTTTTCTGAATTATATGTTCCAATTACTGTCTCACCCGTTACTAATTTAACAAACTTTACGCTCATTCTACACTTCCTCCATTAAAATATTCTCTATCCACTCGAATTTTTCACCTTCAAAACCGATAACGTCAAACCTTATATCTAGATTGTCTAAATTGTTTTTTTGAATAAAATATTTTGCGCACTTCAAGATTCTTTTTCTTTTAACTCCGTTAACAAATTCCGTTGAGTATCCAAAATTAGAAGTTTTCCTCGCTTTTACTTCAACAAAAACCAATAAATCACTCTTTTTAGCAACTAAATCCAACTCACCGCCCTTGCATCTGAAATTCTTCTCAAGTATGGTATAGCCTTTTGATTCTAAAAGGTAGGCGGCTCTTTCCTCAAACTGCCTACCAATATCTGTTTTAGTAGCCCTTTTTCCTAATTTTAGCAGCTTTTCCTCTTCTTTCTCTTAAGTAGTACAGCCTTGCTCTTCTTACCCTACCACGTTGCACAACCTCTACTTTCTCAATAGATGGGCTGTAATAAGGGAAGATTTTTTCTACACCTATGCCACTTGATTCCTTCCTCACAGTAAATGTTCCATCAAGCCCTCTTCCGCCTCTTCTTCTGATTACAACACCCGCAAATATTTGTATTCTCTCTTTGTTACCCTCTTTGACCCTTGTGTATACCTTTACGGTGTCGCCTGGCCAAATTTCAGGTATTTCCTTGTTTAAGGATTCTGTCATTTCGTCCTTAAATGCTTTCAACTTATCCATCTTCTTCTCCCATCCATTCTATTGTTCTTTTTTTTGCTTCTTTCTCTCGCCACTCTTTGATTTTTTTGTGATTTCCAGAAAGCAATACTTCTGGGACCTTCATGCCTCTGTATTCCCTTGGTCTTGTGTATTGGGGATATTCTATTAACCCGTTTTCAAAGCTCTCTTCTTTTAAAGACTCTTCGTTACCCAACACTCCTGGAATCAATCTTGTTGTAGCATCCACTATCGCCATTGCTGCAATTTCACCGCCAGATAATATAAATTTACCTATAGATATTTCTTCGTCAGCTAAGTATTTGACTCTTTCGTCAAATCCTTCGTATCTACCACAAATTATTGCGATAGCATTCCTCCCAGATAACTCTTTTGCCTTTTGCTGGTCAAATGTTTTTCCAGCCGGTGTAAGTAAAAGCGTATGAACATCAGGATTTTTTGATTTTACGTAGTCCATTGCTTCGTATATGGGTTCAGGCTTCATAACCATACCTGCGCCACCGCCAAATGGATAGTCATCTGTTGTTCTATGCTTATCATGCGTAAAATCTCTAATGTTTACAAGCTCAATTTTTAGAAACCCTTTCTCTTGTGCCCTTTTTATAATTGTTTCGCCAAATACACTTTCAAACATGTTTGGAAAGATACTCAAAATGTAAAGCTCCATTACTCGATTATTTCTAAAACAGCCTTTTTCCCGGACTTTTTGCTTGCAGCGTTGAGGATTGTTCTAATGGCTTTGATGGTTTTTCCCTCTTTGCCTATTATCTTTCCCAAATCGTTTTTATCAACACTTAGCTCTATAACGGTAGTCTTCTCACCACCAATCTCTTTAATTCTAATGGCTTCTTTATTGTCAACAAGATTCTCTGCAATGCAACTAATCAACTCTTTCATGGTTTATCACCCTGCTTTTTTCACAAGGTTTTTTACAGCTTCCGAGACTTGTGCGCCCCTTTCAACCCATTTGTTGTATTTTTCTAAGTTTACCTTTATTGTGGTAGGCTCAGTTTTTGGGTCATAATAACCCAAAATCTCCAAAACTGCTCCATCCCTTTTTTTGCGTGAGTCAACCGCAACAATCCTATAAAACGGTTTCTTTTTCGCTCCACCTCTTCTTAATCTTATAACTACCACCCTTATCCTCCTTATCCATTTATTCCCAATTTTTTCATTAGATTGAGTGCTTTAGATTTATTCATTCCCCTCATCATCTTTTGCATCTCTATAAACTGTTTTATTAATCTATTGACATCGCTTACTCGTGTGCCGCTACCTTTGGCAATGCGTCTTTTCCTACTTGCATTTAAGATTTTATAGTTTTGTCTTTCTTTTTTTGTCATTGACAAAATTATTGCTTCTATATGTTTTATCTCTTTATTAAATGTTTCTTCATCGTCTATTCTTACCTTGTTTAGGCCTGGTATCATGCCTATTATTTTAGCTATTGAACCCATTTTTTGTATTTTTTTAAGTTGGCTCAAAAAGTCTTCAAATGTAAATTGTTGTTTTTTTAACTTTTTGGCAAGTTCTTTGGCTTCTTTTTCTGTCTCTGTTTCCCTTACCTTTTCTATAAGTGTAAGGACATCGCCCATCCCCAAGATTCTAGATGCAATTCTGTCCGGATAAAACAGTTCAAAGTCGCTGATTTTTTCGCCAACGCCTGCGAACTTTATGGGTTTTCCTACAACCTTCATTATGGATAGTGCTGCACCACCACGGGCATCGCCGTCAAGCTTTGTGAATATGTTGCCCGTTATGCCAACCCTTTCATTAAACACCTTTGCAACATTTACAGCCTCTTGGCCAATCATTGCATCTGCTACAAACAGTATCTCTTGTGGATTAGCCTTTTCTTTAATTCTTGTTAACTCTTCCATTAATTCATCATCTATATGTAGCCTTCCTGCTGTGTCTATAATTATAACATCTCTGCCATTCTCTTTTGCAAGATTTAGTGCATCATACGCTATGTCTTCAGGTTTTCTGTTTACTTCACTAAAGACCGGTATATTTATTTGTTTCCCCAACACTTGCAATTGTTTCACCGCTGCTGGTCTATAAATATCACAGGCTACAAGAAGCGGTTGTCTACCTTTTGACCTTAAATGTGTTGCTAACTTGGCGGCTGTCGTTGTTTTGCCTGAACCTTGCAAGCCTACAAGCATTATAATAAACGGTTTTTCTTTTATTATAAGTGGAAACGCTTCTCCGCCCAATATTTCCGTGAGTTTTTTGTGAACGGCTTCAATAATTATTTGCCCTGGTGTTAGACTTTTTTCTAACTCTTTGCCCTTGAGTTCTTCTTTTATGTCGTTTATGAAATCTTTGACGACTTTGTAATTAACGTCGGCTTCTAAAAGTGCAAACTTTACTTCTTTAAGGGCGTTATTGAGGTCACTTTCTGTTATAACACCTTTAGATTTTATCTTTTTAAAAATATCGTTGAGTTTGTCGGACAAATCCGAGAACATAAAAACACCCCCAAGTAGCGCACAATCCTATTAAAAATAGCTATTGTTGTCAATATTTTTGAGCTTTTAAAGTGTATTCCTATCCTTTGAATAAGCCAAACCTTGCATAACAGCAATAAGGTTATCTTTATTGTCTTTTACATCAACTTTATAGACTGAAATTTTTTTACTTTCTGATATTTTCTTAGCAATTGCCCTTAGTCTACCAGATTTTGCAGTTTTTATGTAAGAAATAGTTGCATTTAAACTCAAGTTTAGTACTCCAAATGAGTTGGCAGCTGCCCCAAGCGCCAAATCTGCTAGACTGAATATAGCTCCACCGTGGACCGTTCCTGCCGCGTTCAGATGGTTTTCATTTATCTCCATTTCCGTTACAGCATACCCCTCTCTAACTTCAATCACTTTTATATTGTTGTACTTTGCAAATTTATCGTTTTTTTCTAGATAATCTTTTACTATCCTCTGCATCTCATAAATAGTGCCAGAAAAATTTGTCTTTTTCAAGTTTTCTGATATTATCGTTGTGCTAAAAAATTTATGGAGGATGGGCATGAGAATTCTCATAACTGGTGGCGCGGGTTATATTGGCAGCCACGTTGCAAAACTTTTACTTGAAGATTCAGACCATGAGTTGGTTATAATAGATAACCTCTCAACAGGATTTTATGAAACCATTGAAACTTTGAAAGATATAAGGGGTTTTGACTTTATTGAAACTGATTTGAGCAACTGGGGCGAAATTGAAGGTATTTTTAAGGCAAGGAGTTTTGATGTTGCAATACATTTTGCCGCGAGTTTGATTGTACCTGAAAGTGTAGAAAAACCAATTGAGTATTATTTAAATAACACGGCAAACGGTGCAAATTTAATTAACCTTTGCTTGAAGTACGGCGTTGGTAAATTTATCTTCTCATCCACAGCAGCAGTATATGGAGAGCCCTCACCTGAGGATGCCAAAAACGGTATAAGCGAGAATTTTCCTAAAAACCCTATAAATCCCTATGGAAAAAGTAAGTTATTTGTTGAAAATATGTTAAAAGATGCTTCGTCAGCGAACCAAGGTTTTAAATATGTAGCTTTTAGATATTTCAACGTAGCGGGAGCATCGCCCGATTTAAAAATAGGACAGAGAACTAAGAATGCAACGCATCTTATAAAGGTTGCTGCCCAGACCGCTTTAGGAAAAAGGGATAGAATGTTAATCTTTGGAGATGATTACCCCACTAGAGATGGCACGTGCATTAGGGATTATATACACGTTGTAGACCTTGCAAGATCCCATATAGATGCCATAGATTACTTAAATGGAAATGATAGTGGTGTATTCAATGTGGGCTATGGTAGTGGCTATACAGTAAAAGAAGTCATTGACGTTATGAAAAAGGTCAGTGGTGTGGATTTTAAGGTTGAAATTGCCCAGCGCAGAGCCGGAGACCCCGCTGTTTTGGTTGCAAACAACGAAAAAATAAAGAAAAAAATGGGTTTTAAGCCCAAATATGACAACCTTGAAGTAATTTGTAGAACTGCCATTGAGTGGGAGAGGAAGCTTTTGGATTAACGGCAGTGCTCTGAGTTTATCGTACAGAATCCACCATTGCCTTTAAATAGTTGTGTCGAGTTATCTAGTAAGTTAATAGTTGGCTTTGTGGCTTTATGTCTGTAAAAGAAGTTTATGATATTGTTATCGCCTATCAATATCTCAATCTTGTCTTTTCCTCGGATTATTAGGGCAGGAACGGCTTCTACACCCAAAGATTTCAAAAGGCCCACACACTTTGTAACATTTACATTTTTGATTTTTAAACCCTTAGCTTTTATAAATCTTTCAACCCTTTCACAGTGAGGGCATGAGGTTTTATAGATTAATACGGCGTTTGAATTTGGTAGGTTAGAGCTTGCAGTGGGTTTCAAAACAGCAAACATTAAGAAAACGGATAAAAAGGAAGCAAAGCCCACGAGCACCAACCACCTTTTCTGTAAAACCCTCAAAAGAGCCAGAAAAACAAATATGGAAAAGACAGATATACAGAAATAGCAGATGTTATTTAGCCTGAAAAGTTGATAGCCCACTAAAACGCCCTCTAAGGAGAAGGCAACGATCAAAATATCATCTATGAGGTTTTCTTCGTTTAGGACTGATAAAACAAGTAGCGTTAGGAATGTTATAATACCCAAAATTATAAGCACCTTGTCGGGTATTGTGAGGCTGTTTTCTGCAAGGATGCACCCTGTTGAGTTGCAGATGCTCGAGTGTGAAAATTTTAGTATAAGTTCAAGGGTAGTCAGGAGAAGACCCGCTAACACTGAGATGTTGAACAGTTTTTTCACTATTTACCCCTCTTTTTTTATTTTCAGTTCGTTTTTAAAATGCAGATCCATCTGTGGGAACGGTATCTCAATATTATTTTCGTATAAAGCGTTGTAGATGAGCTTTAAAAATTTGGAGACTGTCCTTCTCGGATAGATTAAATCAATTCCACTTACCCAGACATCGAGATTGAAGTCTATGCTGCTGTCGTTCATTGCGATAAACACAACCATGGGCTTTTTCGACGGATTGTCCCTTATGTAATTGAGCTCGCTTTTCTCTAAAGCTTCTAATATAACATTTTCAACCTTCTCTATTTTAGTGCCGTAAGCAACGCTAAACGGGATTCTAAACCGTCTGACTCTTTCTGAGAGAGTCCAGTTTACAACGCTATTCTGAAAGAGCGTCTGATTTGGGACAACCACTTCTATATGGTCGTTTGTAAGTATTGTCGTTGACCTTATATGAATGTCTTTTACAATGCCTCTCAAATCGTCGGAAATCTCTATGTAATCACCAATCCTTATGCTGTTTTCAAGCATCAATATTATACCTGCTATAAAGTTTGAGACGATGTTTTGTAGCCCGAAGCCCACACCAACAGAAAGGGCGCCAAGAATTACGGTTAGAGAGGACAGGTTTATTCCGATAACTTTGAGTGATATAAAGAAAGTTATAGCTATTATTATGTAGAAGCCGACATTCGAGAGAACAACCCTTGTTGACTCTGTGAAGCTTTTAGATAAACTAATCGTTCTAATTTTTGTTTTGTAAATGGCTCCAGTTTTGATTCCTAAAGCGAATATAAAGAGAGCTAAGATTATACTCATAATG
>WFYS01000082.1 GCA_015490005.1 Desulfurellaceae bacterium
GAACTGTGAGAGGAAAGTGGTTTTATCGAAGTCGTAATTCCCTTCAAAAACGGAAATAGTGCAACTAAAGTTTGAAAAATTACATGAAGGAAAGAATCCAACAAGTCGTAATTCCCTTCAAAAACGGAAATAGTGCAACCTGACACCGAAGAGCCACAACCTCAAAAGACTCAACAAGCATCTCGTCGTAATTCCCTTCAAAAACGGAAATAGTGCAACCATTTAAAAAAGATTGGCTTTTAAAGAATGCTATTGTAGTAGGGTCGTAATTCCCTTCAAAAACGGAAATAGTGCAACTGTAAGATGAAAAGTATTGATTTAAAGGAAAGGTTCAACCTGTCGTAATTCCCTTCAAAAACGGAAATAGTGCAACATGAGTATTGAGATAATTAAAAAAATAAAAGGAGGCACTATGAAGTCGTAATTCCCTTCAAAAACGGAAATAGTGCAACAGGACTCTCAAAAAGCCTATTTCTATAAGGCAAAAACTTGATAGCAATGCTATAAAGTTTTCGTAATCCCCTATAAAAACAACATTTCCTGCTGTACGAGAAATAACCCATATTTAGTTGTAAAAGAACACTTTTTAACAGGTTTTTTAACAACATTAAAAAACCTGCTTTTCTAAGTTTCCTCTACTATCTACGCCATTTATTTAAGAAAGTCAAGAGAAAAATAAGTCAAAAAAACCTATACAAGAAATATTGTTAATTGATAATCTTGATATAAAGAGAAATGCATAAAATTATGGCTTCTATTAAATAATCGATGCTCTTAAATTTTAGAGGTAATAAGTTTGGAAAAATGCTTGTTTTTTGGTATAAATCGGCATAAAAGGGTTTTTTGGGGAGGAGTTATGATTTTTATTGGTTCAGACCACGGCGGTTTTGAGCTAAAGGAACAAATAAAGGGATTTTTGAAAGAAAAAGACATTAAAATTGAGGACGTGGGGTGTTTTAGTGCAGAATCAGTTGATTATCCTGATATTGCGAGAGCAGTTGCCCTTAAGGTTGCAAGTTCTAATTCAAAAGGTATACTAATTTGCGGAACAGGAATTGGCATGAGTATAGCTGCGAATAAGATTAGAGGTGTTAGATGTGCATTATGTCATGATGCATACACTGCTGAATTTGCCCGTAGGCACAATGACGCAAATATCATTGCATTTGGCGGTAGGACAGCGGGTTTAGAGGTTGCTAAGCAGATGGTAGAGATATTTTTAAACACACCATTTGACGGTGGAAGACATGAGAGAAGAGTGAAAAAAATTATGGAATTGGAGGAGATATGAGCGTTTTGAGGGAGTTTGACCCAGATATTTTTAATGTTATAGAGAAAGAAAAAGAAAGGCAAATGTATGGCCTTGAGCTTATTGCAAGTGAAAATTTGGTATCTGAAGCTGTGCTTGAGGCTCAAGGGTCCATATTGACGAATAAATACGCTGAAGGTTATCCAGGCAAAAGATATTACGGTGGTTGCGAATATGTTGATGTAGCTGAAAATATTGCTATTGAGCGTGCTAAGAAGCTCTTTGGTGCTGAACACGTGAATGTCCAACCTCATTCTGGTTCTCAGGCTAACATGGCTGTTTATTTGGCAACGCTTAATCCTCAAGATAGACTGTTGGGTATGGATTTATCGAACGGAGGGCACCTTACGCATGGTGCACGTGTGAGTTTTTCTGGAAAACTTTATATAAGCTTTGGGTATGGTGTTAATCCGGAAACGGGTTTGATTGATTATGATGAGGTTCAGGCTATTGCTGAGGAGTTTAAACCAAGATTGATTGTGTGTGGAGCAAGTGCCTACCCTAGGGTTATAGATTTTAAAAAATTTAGAGAGATTGCAGACAGCGTTGACGCTTATTTGATGGCTGATATTGCCCATATAGCAGGGCTCGTGGCAGCAGGCATTCATCCAAGCCCCATTCCATATTGCGAGTTTGTTACGACAACGACACATAAAACCTTAAGGGGTCCACGTGGTGGCATGATTATGACAAAGGAATTTTTTGCGAAGCCCATAGATAAAATGGTTTTTCCTGGCATGCAGGGTGGACCTTTGATGCATGTAATAGCAGCGAAGGCTGTGTGTTTTAAAGAAGCGATGAGCGATGAGTTTAAGGAATACCAGAAACAGATTGTTAGAAACGCCAAAAAACTTGCCCAGGTATTGATGGATAATGGTTTTAAGCTTGTAAGTGGTGGAACAGACAACCATCTGATGCTTGTGGATTTGACCGATAAAAAGATAACAGGCAAAGAGGCGGAAGAGGCTTTGGGTAAAGTTGGAATAACTGTCAACAAGAATACAGTTCCTGGAGATACTCAGAGCCCATTTGTGACGAGCGGAATAAGAATAGGAACGCCTGCTATTACAACTCGTGGCATGAAAGAAAATGAGATGGAAAAGATTGGGGAATTTATTTCAGAAACACTGAACAACATAGGGGATGAGAAAAAATACGCAATAATCAGAGAAGAGGTGAGAAAGCTCTGCGAAGAGTTTATGTTTTACTCTGTTTAATTTTAATATTAACCATAAATGCCTTTGGTGCTGAGTTATCGTTTTTTAGGAAAAACGGCGTTTCGTTTTTTAAAATTACAGGCATAGACAATAGAACTAAAATTTATACGAAGGGTGAGTATCTTGTTGCTTATTTTCCTGATAAACTTTTAAAGAAAGAGCTGTTTGATGAGAACTTAAAAGACCAATATTTTAAAGGGTTTTATCTTGAGAATGCCGATAATTCGTCCATGATTGTGGTGGAGTGTAATGAAGGTTTTACTCCAGAGTTCGAAATTAAAGGTGACTCTGTGGTTGTGGAGCCTGTACCAAAAGTGGGTGTTTTTAAGAAAAATCAGGAAAACCTCATTCCTCCGCCTAAAAGCATGCTTGCTATTCCCTTTTATGTTTCTGAAAACACGTTTTCTCCTGTCAAACAAACTAAAGCTAGCTATGATGAAACGCTGTTTTTTAGCGGAGTTAGAGCATTTTATATAAAAAATTATCAGCTTGCCGCTGCTTTCTTTAAAGAAATTGTATTGAAATATCCAAGAAGCCCTTTTTTTATAAGCGCCTACTTTTTGCTCGGCGATTGCTATAAAAACATGAATAACTACGATTTGGCTATAAAGACTTATAATAAAGCTATAGAGCTTGCACCTAAGAATTCAGCCGTTGCACAAACCCTGTTTTCTATGGCAAAGATTGATGAGAAAAAGAATATGTTTATGGCAGCCAGGAATATTTACAATAGAATCTTAAGGGATTATACAGGAACTAAATGGGCAGACAAGGCGTCTTTTATGCTTGGATACAGTTATTATTTAGAAAACAGATGTAGGCAAGCGCTTAAGCACTTTTTAAATATACCAAAGGCAAATTCCTATTATCCTTTGAGCATGGTGCTTTCTTCTGAGTGCTTTTATAGGGTTAAAGATTATGCAAAGGCCGTGCTTGCATATTATTACATGTCCAACAAATTGGATAGCATAAATCCAACTAAATACTACAAAGAGCTTGGGGATGTTGGTGTCTCTTTGTGTAAGTTTGAGGACTACAAAGAGGCCAGAAAGGTCTTTGATTACTTGGAGTCTTCAGGAAATGAATTGATTTTAGAACACTCCTATATCTATAGAATGAAGTGTGACCTAAAGAAAGGTGATTTTGACGATTTAAATTATAGAGGCAAATATATCTTAAAATACTCTAAAGATGAGGTTTTGAGAAAACAAGCGAGAAAATTGATGGATGAGGCAAAGCTTAAGAAAGGAGAGGTTAGCAAAAAGACAATAGATGAGATAATGGCAAGGTATAGAAACGATCCAGAGGTTGTCTCATTGGCTCTGTACGTGTATGCAAGAAAGAATTTTAGGGATGGTAATTGCGATGAGGCCTTAAAATACCTTGTTAAGCTTAAAAAAACCTACCCCAATAGTGATTATAGTTCAAAAGGCGATGATATAGCTGCTAAATGTATAAATAAGATGCTGGGACAGTTTTACGCAAATCCATCAAGAAATTTGATAGAACAGTTATACAAAACCTCTCTTATTTTGAAGCCAAAGAAAGCCAATTTGTGCAAGCTCTCTTGGGGGCTAATCTTTTCTTATAAGGTTGGAGAAGTCGAGAAAATCATGCATTTGATAAAAGATAACGAGTGTAGGCAGTCTGTTATAGCTAAATTCTTTATTGAAATGGGAGATAATGTTAAGGCTTTGAATATTGTAAACAACCTACAGAAGGTTGAGCCCTACATTTACTATCTAAACATGATATTTGGAGATGTGAATTACTTTAATGGTGACTATGAAAAATCTGTGAGTTTGTATGAGAATGCTCTAAAAGTTAAAAACAACCTTATGGATGATTATCTGCGTTTGAGAATAGCAAAGTCTATGATGCAACTTAAAGAATTTAATAAAGCCAGGCAGGTTCTTGAGAGTGTAAAAACTTCTATTTATATAAACGAGGTTACGTTCCTTGAAGGTTTGTGTCTATACAAGAAAGGTGATTATAAAAATGCAATAGAAACGTTTAAAAACTTAATAAACAACCTGGATTACAAGGAAAAGGTTCTTTTCTATTTAGCGATGTCCTATTACAAATTGAATGATAAAAGCAATGCTATGAAGTATTTTAAGGAACTCAAGCTCAATTATCCTAACAGTGATTATCTAAGGGTTTTAAAGGTTTTGATGTCATGATGGATGATAAGCTCAAAAATCTGCAAAGAATGTTTGAGACGGTGCTTGATACAAGCAGGAAAATAGAAAATTCATACAATGAACTAAAGGGAAAATTCGAAGTTTTAGAAGGTAAACTAGAGAGAAACAGGAAATACCTTGAGAATATTTTAAGAAGTATTGATAGTGGTGTGTGTGCTGTTGACTTAGAGGGAAAGATTACCACCTTTAACAGAAAGGCCACTCTAGTTTTTAATATTAGTGAAGATGAGGCCAAGGGCAAGTATTTTGGTGAGGTATTTGCTATTGATAAACTTGAGTATGCCTCGGCTGGAAACATTGTTGAGTTTTTTAAGGGTGGAAAAAAGGTAAATATTAACGTTGAAGGGGAGTTAAAAATTTTGGATGTCTCTGCCTCGCTTGTTCTTGAAGAAAGCAGAGAAAGTGGGGCTGTAATAGTTTTTAGCGATATTACTCAGGTAGAAAAACTCAAAGAAGAAAGTGCAAAAAGAGAGAAACTTGCGGTAATCGGTCAGATGGCCGCATCTATCGCTCACGACATAAAGAATCCCCTTGCAAGTATAGAACTGCTCGTTCCTCTTCTGGATGATGGGGCAAAAAAGGATATAGTTGAAAATATCATGGTTAGTATCAAGAGGATAAACAACATCATCAACAATACATTGCTTTTTACAAAGACGATAAATTATACGCCTGAAAAAATAGATACCATTGAGTTGGCAAATGAAGTAAAGCTTGAGTTGATGACGCAAATTAGAGATGCTAAATTTGTAGAAAATATAGAGAAATTCGAGTTTGTAAGCGATAAAAACCTTTTGAAGAGTGCCATAGTTAATGTTTTGTCTAACGCTTTTGACGCAGCAAGGAGTTCTGTAGAGTTTAAGGTTTATAGGAATAAAAAAGCTGTGTTCGAGGTTATTGACGACGGTGAAGGCATAAATGATTTGGATAAAATATTTGAGCCTTTCTATACAGATAAGAAAAATGGCACTGGTTTGGGATTAGCCATTGTTAGAGAGGCGATAGATGTGTTAAATGGAAAGATAGAAGTAAAAACGTCTGACAATGGTACTATTTTTAGAATTATTCTATGAGCGGTTTTTTGAGATTTTTGGGGCTTGTTGGCCTTTCTATGAAATATTATTATTTGAATGCTAAGATTACGGAAACTGTTGCAAGGAAGTGGGCTAATGATGTTTGCAGAAAATTTGATATTGAAATCCAATGCTACGGAAAATTTAAACATGACAAGTTTGTGGTATTGGCAAATCATGAGAGTTATTTTGATATACCTGCTCTTTATAAGTGTTGTAACAAAAAACTTGTTTGGGTTGCAAAGGAAGAGTTGTTTAAAATACCTATTGTTGGACATGCCTTGGGAGATCTTGACGCTGTGTCTGTGGATAGGTTTGATGATTTTAAATCCGCAAGGGCTATTTTGAGGCTCTTAAAGAATTTTGAAAACGGTGGTATTGTTATTTTTCCTCAAGGTAGTAGAATAGAGAAAGGTGCCTTTCATATGGGCGGCGTGTTTTTAGCGAAGAAAAGAGGTTTGCCAATATATCCTGTTAAAATAAATGGCACGGGTAAAATTATGCCCGTTGGGAAGGTGGCTTTAAATAAAGGAAATGTGCTTGTTAGGATTTTTGAGCCACTAGATGCATCTTTACATTCTCAGGAAGATATAAAGAGAAAGGTTATGGAATTAATCTATGATTAAAAAATTGTTGCCATTTGCTATTTTGTTGGTATTTTTATCTTCTTGTTCTTCAAGGCATGTGGTAGAAACGGGTTATTATCCATATCCTGTAATGAAAACTGTTCAAACAGGTTACACTCAGGAAGGCATAGCTTCCTGGTATGGGCCTAATTTTCATGGGAAAAGAACGGCAGATGGCGAGATATACAACATGTATGCCCATACAGCAGCACATAAAACGCTGCCCTTCAACACCATTGTTAGGGTTATAAATCTAAATAATGGCAGATCGACGGTTGTTAGGATAAACGATAGAGGGCCATTTGTAAAAAATAGGATAATAGACTTATCCTATTCTGCAGCCAAGGATTTGGGAATGATAGGTACAGGGACAGCTCCTGTTAAAATAATTGTTTTGGGTAATGCAAAGAACTATAATGCCCAGTCAAATGTATATACAACAAACACAATAAAACAACCCAGTATGCAAGAACTTGAACATATTGACATAGATACAAACATTGGCGCCGATACCCCAGCAATAAGTGTGCAATTTGCAGTACAATTCGGTGCTTTTAGAAATCTTTATAATGCTCTTAGGTTGAGAGATAGACTTTTACATTTCTTTAAAGGTGTCTATATTGAAAAGAAGATTATCAGAGGAGAGGTGTTTTACAAGGTTCTTTTGGGGTCATTTGATTCTAAGGACGATGCTCTTAAATACGCTTCCAAATACGTTAACCCTATAACCTCGTCTTTTATTATTTCCGAAAAATGAACGTTTCAGCCTTTTCCTATAAATTGACAAAAAGTGAAGGCAAAAAATTCATAGTTTTAAGGGATAATATAGAAATAGATAAGCTTGTTCTTGCAGTTGAATTCTTTAAAAAACTTTTTGGCAAAAGAGGTTTTATTTGCCCTTTTTATTCATACGAAATACCTCCTCACTCATCCATTAAACCTGCATCATACATAATATCTGGTAGGCTTGCATCTATTTATAGGTTGTTGAATGAAGATGAGAATGTAGTTTTTGTAACTAATTTAAGTGCTCTCTTACAACCTGTAATGAAGGAAGAGGCGTTTGTTGATAGGCTTATAAATATTAAGGTTGGAGATGATTGGAATTTTGATAATCTGATAAAAAGACTTGTGGAAGCTTATTATGAGCGCGTGGACCATGTAGAGGATGTTGGAGAATTTGCAAAGAGAGGTTATGTGTTTGATGTTTTTGTTCCATTTTACGAAAAACCTTTAAGGATCGAGTTTTTTGATACAGAGGTTGATAGTATAAGATTGTTTTACCTTGAAAATTATAGGACTTTCCAAGAGATTAAAGAGGCGACAATTTTGCCTGCCAAAGAATATTCTTACGATAACGATGAGTTGGGTTATGTACTTTTGAAGGATAAAACATATATTGATAGATATAACTTGGATGGTTTTAAAAAATATACTGTGGTTGATGAACAAGACCTTCAAGCCGCCTATAGGTTAATTAGTTTTTACAAAGAGGATAGGCTTTTTAACTCTAAAGAAAATATAGAGTCTCTCTTGAGTCAGTGCGAAAGTATGGGGGAGTTATTTAAGATTGGCAAGCTATTTCCCGATACGTATTCCATTGGAGAGAAAATAAAAAAAATTGCCGATATGTCTAAGTTTTTTAGGATTGTAATTGCCTGTGGTTCTTCAATTAGAGTAGAGCATGTATCTAAATTTCTAAAAGAGAAAAACATAGACCATAAAAAACCTAATGGAAACCCATTAACGCTTACCCCTGGCGTATATCTGTCTGATGGTTATCTTTTTGATGGCATTATGGATGAAAGAAATAGATTCGCTGTTGTCACATTTTCAGATTTGTTTGGCAAAAGGGAGCTTTTTATACCAAGAACGAAGAGAAAGCTAAATAGGAGCGTCTCTTTTAGGGATGGGGATAGAGTTGTTCATAAGCGCTACGGTATTGCCCTGTTTAATGGATTGAAAAGGCTGAAAATTGACGATAGTGAAGAGGATTACTTTGAATTGGAATATGAGGGTGGGGACAAGATTTATTTGCCTGTTTATAATGCAGAGCAATTGAGTGAGTATAATGGTAGTGAACCTTTAAGCTCTTTGAGAAACAATAAGTGGGCTAAAGCTCAAGAATTGGCGAAAAAATCCATTAAAAAAATACTTACAGAACTTGTGGGTACCTATGCTAAAAGACATCTTGTAAAAAGGAAACCTTACGATGTGAATTTGTATGAAATAAAAGAGTTTGAGGCGATGTTTGAATACGATGAAACATATGACCAGCTTAAGGCTATAGAGGATATAAAACAAGATATGTCGAAAGATGCACCAATGGATAGATTGGTTTGCGGCGATGTTTCCTTTGGAAAGACAGAGGTTGCAATGAGGGCTATTGCTATAAGCGTTTTTAACTTTAGACAGGCCGTATTTATGGTTCCAACGACTCTTCTGTCTCTTCAGCATTTTAAGACATTAAAGGAGAGATTTGCTAATTTCCCTGTAAAAATTGCTCTTTTGAATAGATTTACAACTAAAAAGGAGAAAGAGATAATACTTGATGGCTTGAAAAATGGGGAAATAGACGTTTTGGTTTCCACTCACTCTGTATATTCCGATAAAATTGAGTTTAAAAATCTTGGTTTAGTTGTGATTGATGAGGAGCATAGATTTGGTGTAAAGGTCAAAGAACATCTAAAATCTAGATATCCAAGTGTTGATATGTTGTATATGTCGGCTACACCTATTCCTAGAACGTTAAATATGTCTTTAAACGGTATAATGGATATAAGCGTTATTAAAACTCCTCCCCTTGAAAGAAAACCCATAGAAACAATTATATCTAAGAGAAAAAGTCATGTGATTAGAGACGCGATTTTGAGAGAGTTGTCCAGAAATGGTAGGGTGTATTTTGTACATAATTCTATCGATAATATTGAAGATGTAAAAAGGGAGCTTGATAACCTTTTGCCTTTTGCTAGAAAATCTGTTGTCCATGCGAAAATGCCTAAAAGCAAGATAAAGTCTGTTTTCGAAAGTTTTAATAAAAGCGAGATAGATATATTGGTCTCTACGTCAATAATCGAATCTGGATTGGATATTAAATCTGTGGATACGATAATTATCGACAATGCAGATAGGTTTGGGTTATCTGATTTGTATCAACTTAGAGGTAGGGTAGGCAGAGGGGATAGGGTTTCTTACGCATACCTGCTCTATGAAAAGAAGCTAACAGAGAATGCAGTCAAGAGGTTGAGATATATGAGTGAGTTTATTGAAAGGGGCTCGGGCTTTAACTTGGCTTTAAAGGATATGGAGCTGCGAGGATATGGCAATCTACTAGGAAAGGACCAATCGGGCAAGATAAAATCATTAGGATACAATGTCTATATATCTTTAATTGAAGAAGCTATATGTGAAATGAAAAATCAACCTGTTGAACGAGATGTTGAGATAAAACACGCATTTGATGCCTATGTTCCTGATGATTTTGCTAAAAGTGAGGGGAAAGTAGAGATATATAAGAGATTGTCCCAAGTTAAAACGCGCGAGGAATTAGAGCAGCTAAAGAGAGAATTTCAGGGTAGGTTTGGTGATATACCTTCAACAGTTGAAAATCTGTTTATGATTGTTGATTTAAAAATACTATCCAAGAGTGTTTATATTAAGAAGTTGAACCTTTCAAGCCGAGGCATAATGATTGAGTTTTACGTGGATGCTACTATAGATACGGATAAATTAGTAAAAGTTGTAAATGAAAAAAAAGGTAGATTTTTATCTGAAACTACAGTATTTTTTGGTCTTTTGGGGAAAAGTTTGAAGCAGATACATGCAAGCCTACTCGAAATTTTTTCTAGGATTTCAAAATAAAAATAGCGCCGCTTTGCGGCGCCGTGTTCAACAGGGCTCTCTCGGGCGAGAGAACAGGGGGGAGGCCCCACCTAAGGGGGAGTGAGGCAACAACCTTTGTTTACAGCTCAATTTTACATTATTTTATCATAATTGCAAGTAAAAAATTATCTATGTTTAACTTGTTTTTAGTATATTAATTGTATTAGATAGATGACAATTTAATATAGAGGATAAGGCGTTAAAGAAAACTTTGGGATTCGCTGTGTTTTTTGTTTTAACTAGTTCATTTAATTTACTTAGGTTGTTTTTATCACTAATTTGATGAATTAAATTGTATTTTTTTAAAAGTACAACTTCATCTTTAAAGCTTTCCATGTATGGCCCACAGATGGTTAAATTGTTATAAAAAACTGGTTCTATAGGATTGTGGCCCTTTAAGCTCTCATGAAAGCTACCTCCAATGATAGATATATTTGAAAACGAATAGATTTTTTCTAACTCACCCATCGTATCGAGAATTAATATAGATTTTGCAATCTTATTATCACTCCTTTTTACGTAAGACACTTTATTGCTATTTAGATAGCTTTCAAAAAACCTGAGGTCTTCAAGGTGGCGAGGAGCTAAAATTATAAAGAAGTCATTTTTAAGTTTAGATATTATTTCTAAAGTAATATCCAACTCTTCTTTATGGAAACTTGCGAGTGTTAAGATTGGTTTGCTTGTTTCTATTGAGAAGGTCTCTTTTGATGCGAGTTTTTTACTTTTTTTGTTAAATACGCAGGACTTTATGTTGCCGCATACTATGACTTTGTCGTTGAAGTATTTATATCTTTTTGCATCAGTTTTTGATTTTGCTATGATTAGGTCAAAGCTTCCTATGGTTTTTTTAAATAAAAAACCAAACTTTTTGTAGGATTTAAAGCTATTCTCTGACATCCTTGCGTTGAAGAGTATTGTCTTTGTGTTGTTTTTTTTAAGTGTATGAATATAGGAAGGCCAGATTTCGGTTTCGAAAAACAGTGCAATTTTTGGTGGATTTGATAGCACTCTTTTATGCATGAAAATTAAATCCATAGGCATAATAAATGTGTCTTTTTTATCTGAAAATTTATGTGCTGTGTCAGTAAATACGCTAATCACAGCTTCAGATTGTAATTCGTTTTCAAACTCATTTAAAAGAGAAAGAACGGTTTTAATTTCACCAAAGCTAGATGCATGAATAAGAAAGTAGTTGCTTTTGTTTATGGGTTTTGGAAAGAATCTGTCCAAAAGGTGGTATCTATACCTTTTGTTTGTTGCGGCTTTAATCAATAAAAACGGTAAAAAAATCAATAAAAGTAGTGTTAATAGTAAGTTATATACTACTATCATCGGCCACTTGGATTTTGTAAAGTTTTCTGTAGTATTCGCAACGTTCTAACAGTTCCTCATGTTTGCCTTGGTCAACTATCATGCCATTTTTCATGACCACGATTTTATTTGCGTTTACGGCTGTTGATATTCTATGTGCTGCCATGATTACAGTTCTATTTTTCATTAGGTTGTTCAAAGCCTTTTGGACAATTTGTTCACTCTCTAAATCAAGTGCACTTGTTGCCTCATCGAGTATTAATATATCTGGATTTTTAACTAACGCCCTTGCTATAGCGATTCTTTGGCGTTCTCCACCAGATAGGATAACACCCTGCTCTCCGAGGTTTGTATCATAGCCGTTTTTTAGTTTCATTATAAAGTCATGAGCATAAGCATCTTTTGCTACTTTTATTATCTCTTCCATAGAAAGATTGTCTTTTCCATATGCTATGTTTTCTTTCACTGTTTTTGCAAATAGCAGAACCCTTTGAGATACAATGGCTATTTTCCTCCTTAAACTCTTAAGGTCAAATTCCTTTAAGTCTATGTTGTCAATCGTTATCTGCCCCTCTGTTGGGTCGTAGAATCTCGGTATAAGCTCTAAAATTGTACTTTTGCCTCCTCCGCTTTCACCGACCAAAGCCACGATAGATTTTGCCTGTATAGTTAAATTTATATCTCTTAATACACTTTTGTTCTTGTCATCTTCGTATGAGAAATACACGTGCTCAAAGTCTATTTTGTCTTTAACACCAGTAAATTTTATATTGCCAGAATACTTCTCTTTTTCCGCATCTATTATGCTAAATATACGTTCTACTGACGCAAGAGAAGTGTTTATCTCGTTGTTTGCTTTTGCTATAGTTCTAAAAGGTCTATATAGCATAAACAATGCTGCCAAAAATGAGAAAAAACCTCCAACTGTTAATAATCCTTTAAAAACTATATATCCGCCTATCCAAATAAGTAAAGCAACACCGATGGAACCTATAAACTCCATAAGAGGGCTTGTTGCCTCATCTATCTTTATGGCTTCTAATTTGATGTTTAGCAGGTCATTGCTTTTTTTCTCAAATTCGCAAGCTTCCTGTTTTTCAGTAGAAAAAGCCTTTATTAGTCTCAAGTTTGTAAGTGCTTCCTGCATTTTTGTAGTGAGTTCGGCTATGGATACCTGCCTTTTTCTTCCTAATTTTTTCATCTTTCTGCCGATGTAAACGACGGGATATGCAGCCATAGGAAACACCAAAATAGCGACAAGTGCCAGCATCCAATTATTTACAAAGAGTACCACTGCAAGGCCGATAACTTTAAAAGATTCACGAACGGTATTTGGAATGATGTTTGCAATGCTGTTTTGCACCTGTTCTGTATCGTTTAACAATCTTGAAGTTAAATCTCCGCTGTGGGTTATATCAAAATATTTGGTAGGCATATGAAGAATATTCTCAAATAGTTGAGTTCTAATGTCGAATAGAATTTTTTCTGCTATGTAGTGGGTTTGGTATCCTTGAAGATATGTAAAAAGACCTTTGAAGAAGTACGTAAGTACTATGGCAATAGGCAGTAGTATAAGCATATGCTTGTTTTTATGTATAAAAATATCGTCTAATGCAGGTTTTATTAGATACGCTACAAGAGCTGATAGTGCACCAACACCGACCATGCAAACAAATGAGAATAGCAATCTTTTCCAGTATGGCTTTAAGTAAGCCATCATTCTTTCAATTATTTTTTTATTCATTCACAAATCCTTCTAAAAAGTCTTTTAAATTTTCTATGTTTAGTTCTATATTAACATATAAAATTCCGTTTTCACTCTCCAATTTAACAAAATCTTTTAATGTTGTTATTAAAAAATCTGCGTCAAGAGCGTTTTTTTCTTTTTTTAGTTGCTCTATTTCTTCATGCGTATAGAAATGATGATCTTCGAAGGCTACGAATTTTTTTACAGTTATGCCTAAGCTGTCAAGAGTATGTTTAAAACCTTCAGGGTTTCCCAATCCACAGAAGGCTAAAGCCGTTTTGTCTTGCACATCCACCTTTTCACCGTTTTTGTTCAATACCCCAACGGCTTCCATTTTAACATCTATACAATCTAGGGGTTCTTTTGGTTGTTCTAAAGCTGTCCCTTTATCTATGCAAACTGTTAAGTTGCATAATTTTAGAGATCTTTTTGAGTCTCTCAACATGCCAGCAGGCAGGTATAATCCATCGCCAAAGGGTTTATGCTTGTCTAGAACACAAATTTCCAAATCTTTTTTTATACTTCTTTTATGTAGGGCGTCGTCTAGTATTATAAACTTAGATTTTAGGCCTAATGCCAACTCTATTGCGGCTTCCCTCTTTTTAGATGCTATGACGTTTACATCTACCTTTTTTGCTATCATATATGGTTCATCGCTGATATTTGGTGGTTTTTTAAATATGCTCCCATCTACAGAAACCAGATGAACCTGCTTGTCTTTTAGAGGGTAGTTGTTTGTTATTACCGTTGTTTTTCCTCGAGTTTTAAAAAATTTAGCAAGCTCAATCACAAAGGGTGTTTTCCCAACCCCACCGGCCACAATGTTTCCAACACTTATAATTTTTGCATCTTCAAACACTTTTTTTGGTTTTTTAGAATAATAAGTGTCCCTTAAGAATAAAAAAGCTCCATAAGCGAGTGATAGTGGCAGTAATACTGGTTTCAGTTTCTTCTGTAATTTTTTAATCTCATCCGGATTCATTTAAAGATTCTTCTAACTCCTTTGTTTTTTTATTAAACTCTGATTTTTTGTTGACGTGGATGGGTTTCTTGTAAATAAACGTAATTTTGGAAAACGGTTTTGGTATAATAAATTTATCCCAACTGTTGAGTCTGTAATAAGACGAAAATTTACCAATAACAGGATAGATTGGCTTTTTTGAAAGATATGCTAACTCAATAACGCCTTTTTTTGCCTTTCTTCTTGGTCCCTTAGGGCCATCAGGAGTTATACCTATGCTTATACCATTTTTTATCGCCTTCAACATCTGCATGAATGCTTTTTGTGGGTTTCTGTGGCTTGAGCCACCAATGGTTCCTAAGCCGAAGTATTTTATCGTATAGCTGGCTAGCAACCCATCTCTGTGGGTTGATATTAAAATATTCATTTTTCTGTTTCTATCGTGGGCAAATGGTAAAAATAGGATAATCTCATGCCAAAAGGCGAATATCGATGGCTCACGTTCTATAGGTTGCTCGTATTCTACTTCTATTTTGCATAATTTTGCATATATTTTTATCAACATGTAAAGTAAAAAAGCCTTTAACTTCACAATATAGATACAATTTTTTTTGCGATTTTTTCAGTTACGGGGTATTCGCCTAGTATATTTTTTAAGCCTTTGAGTTTTAATTTCATGTTTTCGTACACGGTTGTGTTATTATGGACTTTAAAGAACTCTTCTACTATCTTTTTTTCCGTTGCATCGTTCTGTATAAGCTCTTTTACTATTTCTTCGCCAGAAATCAGATTTGGCAATGATATGAAACGCACATTTCTAACGAGAATTTTACCTATTCTATATGTTGAAGGACTGACTTTGTATACAACCACCATTGGTAGACCAAACATTGCAGCCTCAAGCGTAGTTGTCCCGCTTTTTAATATACCGAAATAAGCTTTATCCATGTATTCATGCGGATTTTCCCCTATTTCTATAAAATCATACCTTTTTAGAATTTTCTCTTTTAAACTGCCTGGTAGATGCTTTGGATAAATCCAGACAAACTTAAATTTATTTGTCCTGTTGTTTATTATCTGCGCCGCTTTAAAAATTACTTCACTGTTTAGTTCTATTTCACTTTTTCTTGATCCGGGCATTAACAAAATAACGTTTTCCTGTTTATGCTTTCCAATCTTGTCGTGTAGTATATCTACTAATGGGTGCCCTAAGTATGAAACTTTACTTAGGTTGTTAAGTTTAAAAAAAAACCTTTCAAAAGGCAATATGGGGATAATCATGTCTGCATACTTGGCAAGTTGCTTTATTCTGTATTTTCTCCACGCCCAGACTTGAGGTGTTATGTAATAAACAACCTTTTTGCCAAGTTTCTTTGCATATTTTGCGATTTTTAGGTTAAATTCTGGGAAATCTAGGAGTATAATTAGCTCAATTTCTCTATTTTTTATTGCTTCTTTTGTATTTTTTAAAATCTTTACGGCTTTTTTTAGAATGGGCAAAGCTTCTTTTGCTCCTATGACAGATATGTCTCTAAAATCTGCTAGTTTTTCTGATTTACTTTCCAATATTGTTGAACAGATAGTAAAAAACTTGAAACTGCCTAGCTTTTTTAGCTCGTCAATCAGTAAAGATGCATAGTTTTCTGAGGACCTTTCTCCCGTTATTATGAGGGTATTCATCTATCTCTTACAAATCCTCTGTCTGACTTTTTTAAAAATTCTATCATGTGTATAACGTTCTTTGAGGGGCTATTCTTTAATTTTTCGTAAGCTTCTTCGAATCTCAATTTACTTTTGAATATGGCTTTGTAGGCCTCTTTCAAATGCTCGATTTCTTCATTTGTAAATCCTGCTCTCTTTAAGCCAATTAAATTTAGGCCGTGTAAAGTTGCCCTGTTGCCTGCAGCCAGGCAAAATGGAGCCACATCCTGAGCAATTCCACTCATTCCACCTATCATAGCAAATTTGCCTATTCTGTTAAACTGGTGTATCGCGGTCATACCGCCTATAACCACATTATCTTCAACAAATACGTGTCCTGCAAATTGAACGGCATTTGCAATGATAACGTTGTTGCCCAAAATACAGTCGTGAGCTATGTGAACGTAGGCCATAATGAGGCAATTATTTCCTATTTTTGTAAGACCTCCACCGCCTTTTGTTCCTCTGTTAATCATGCAAAATTCTCTTATGGTCGTGTTATCTCCAATAATCAGTTCACTAAATTCACCTTTAAACTTTAAGTCTTGAGGTATTGTGCCTAAAACGGCTGATGGAAATATCCTGCAGTTTTTACCTATTTTTGTGTATGAAGCAATATGCACATTGGGTTCAATGGTTGTATTATCTCCGATTTTTACGTTACCTTTTATGTTTACATAGGGGCCAATTCTAACATTTTCTCCCAGTTCAACTTTATCTTCTATTATAGCTGTTGGATGGATATCTGTAGCCATTTATCCAGTCTCCCTATCAATTTTTGCTGCCATTGTTGCTTCCGCTACAAGGTTGTCTCCAACAAATGCTTTTCCCTCTATTTTCCACACATCCATTTTATGTTTTAATATTTTAACCTCCAAAATCAGTTGGTCGCCCGGAGTCACAGGTCTTTTAAATCTAGCTTTATCTATACCGACGAAGTACACCATTCTTTTTCCACCGATAGATTTTTCAAAATCATCTTTATCCATGGATAAAAAGGCTAAAATTCCACCTGCTTGAGCCATAGCTTCTACTATTAAAACCCCTGGCATGACAGAGGCGTTGGGGAAATGCCCTTGGAAAAAAGGTTCATTAAAAGTTATATTTTTTATCGCCTTTATCCGATTTCCCTTCTCGTAATCTAAAACTTTATCAACCAAAAGGAAGGGGTATCTGTGAGGGAGTATTTTTTTAATATCTTCAATCGTTAGCATTCTCAATCACCTCTAATCTCTTTTCCAGTTCTTTTATTTTTTTATACATTTCGTACAGTTTTGGAGTTACTGCCGAGCTTTTGAGCCAGTTTTTATGGTCATATACTGGTATACCGCTGTAGACGCCTGATTTTTTTATGCTTGACCCTACACCAGATTTTGCTGTTATTATGACGTTATCTGCTATGGTTAAGTGTCCAGCTATGCCTGTTTGGCCTGCCAAGATTACATTTTTACCCAATTTTGTTGAGCCGGATATTCCGGCTTGGGCAACCAGTATGGAATTTTCCCCTATCTCTACGTTGTGTCCTATCTGTACGAGATTATCTATCTTTGTGCCCCTTTTTATAACTGTACTGTCAAGTGCGGCCCTATCAATCGTAACGCAAGCGCCTATCTCTACGTTATCCTCAATTACAACGTTGCCAATTTGTGGGATTTTTAAATGCTCTCCATCTTCGGTGTCAGCATAGCCAAACCCGTCACTGCCGATAACGCTACCAGAGTGAATGATAACGTTGTTTCCGATAACGCACTTTTCTCTAATTGTAACGTTTGGGTATACGATGCAGTTGTCGCCTATTTTTGTGTTTTCGCCTATGTAAACAAATGGCATTATGTGTGTTTGCTTACCAATTACAGCACCCCTTCCAATGTAAGCAAAATCCTCAACTCTTGCAGTTTCGTCTATCGTTGCATTTTCACCTAAAAAAGTATTCTTACTTATTGAGGGCTCTGGTGTCCCTGGCAAAAATAACAATCTTAACACTTTGGCAAAGGCTAGGTATGGATTTTTGCAGATAACTAGGTTTAGAGTCGGGTAATTGTCTGGATTGATTTTATCTGAAACAATTACGCACCCAGCTTTTGTTGATTGCAGGTATTTTTCATACTTTGGGTTTGAAAGAAATGCAAGATCTGTAGAAGTTGCCCTATCTATAGGCGAAATATTTTTCACCTCTATATCGTTTCTTATTATGGGTTTACAACCCAGAAGATTGGCTATTTTCTCTATTTTCATTTCTGCTTTGTTGGGTTATTCATAAGTTTAACAATTGTTTTCGTTATATCCATTTTATCATTCCAATATATAACATTGCCCTGGCTTGTTTCTAATACAGCGTCTATGCCATGTTTTTTAGCGTAGTCTTTAATTATGCCGATTGCCTTTGTAAGTATTTTGTTTGTTACACTTATTTCTTTTTGCCTAACTTCTTCAGAAGCTTGTGCTTGGTATTGCTGCAAATCTGCCATATCTTTTGAATATTGTTGTCTCAATTTGTCCTTTTCTGCTTTTGAAATTTTCTTGTTATTTAATTTTTTCATTAAGTTTTTAAGATTGCTTTCCTTTCTTTGAATAACCAACTTTTTTGCATCTATGAGTGTTTTTAACTGTTCTTTTGCTTGAACTCCCATGTTACTTTCTTGCATAACTTTTTTTAGGTTAACAAAAGCTATTTTTGTTGCAAATGCGTTTGAACTTAAAATAATTAAACCCATTAACACCGTTAAACCTAAAATCGACAATCTTTTCATAAATCTATCCTCCTAAATTTGTTTTTAAAATAAAGCACCCATAGAAAATTGGAATACCGTAGATTGTTCATCGTCCCTCGGAGATAGGTTTTTGGCTATGGAAATCCTGATTGGCCCAAGGGGCGATATCCATCTTATTTCAAAACCTGAATCGTATCTTAAATCATCAAAGTTAAAACCACTTGTCCAAACATTACCTACATCGTAGAACAAAGCCCCGTATAGGTTTAGGCCACTTATAATTGGAAAGATTAGTTCAGTTGATCCATAAGCTTCTCTATCACCACCGATGTAGTTACCCTCATTGTCTTCTGGGGATAACTTGTCCACCTCAAATCCTCTCATATCATTGATACCGCCCAAGAAGAATTTCTTATCTATAGGAACATCTTTTCCACCATATCCTTGTGCGACCCCAATTTGAGCTTTTATGTGACCTACAAAATCCCAAAACAGTGGATGGAAATATTCTCCAAATAGTACTGTTTTTGCATATTTCCTATCTCCACCAAGACCAGCGAGAGTTGTGCTTAAGCTGGTGTTTACACCCCTTGTTGGAAGTATATAATTATCAAGCGTTTTGTAAGTAATAAATGGTATAAGGGCACTTTCTATGTAGCTACCTTCTTGTTGCTCTAAATAATAACTTGGATAATCGGTGTCTAAATCAATAGTTGTGGCTGTAAGAGAGTATTTGACTCCTACTATTAGTGTTTGATCCCAGAACCTTTTTGCAATAGAGGGGACTATGCCTGTTGTTCTTTCTGAATAATCGTAGTTGTCGTATTCTTCATGAAAAATGTTTACCCCAATGGAAATTGGTCTATTTTTCCACCATGGGTTAACTAAATTTAAATTAAAGTAGCTAGATTTAGTCGTCAAGTTTGCAGAAAGCTTTGCATGAATTCCACTGCCGAATAGGTTTGTCTCGCTGATTGAACCTTGTACCCCGAATTTTGTGTATGTTCCATAACCCACACCAAATGACAGCATACCTGTTCTCTTTTCGTCTACGTGCACTATCATTTTAACCTTATTTTTGCCAACGCGCTTAGTCTGTATCTTGACATCCTTAAAATAATCCAGGTTTATTAGGTGTTGCTTCGATTTTTTGATTTTGGATGTTGAATAAACGTCGCCTTCTTTAAGCTCCAATTCCCTTCTTATAACATTGTCATGGGTTCTTACATTGCCTGTTATCTCGATTCTTGAAATATAAACCTTCGGGCCTTTGTCTACATCCAACTCTAGTGTAGCTGTATGATTTTCCTTGTTTCTATGTATGACAGGATTTATGTCTGCAAATGCGTATCCTTTATCTCCATACATATCCGTTATTATTTTAATTCCTTGTCTAAGCTTTACCATGTTAAACGGTTTGTTTAATGTTAAATCTAAGGCTTCAAGCAACTCTTTTTTTGTTAAAGGTTTTATATCTTTAAAGCTTATGGATTTTAAGATATATGGTTCACCTTCTTTTATATGAATGTCTATGTGTATATTTCCCGTATCCGGGCTCTATGCTCACAAGTGGCTCGCTTACATTCGCGTCCAAGTAACCCTTTGATAAGTATTTGTCTATGATTTTTTGTCTATCTTTTTCTAAATCATTTATTCTTAATTTTCCTGTATAGAACCATGGTAAAAATGTTAAAATATATGGCCCTTTTTTTACGTGGTTTGATAAACCATTTTCTAAATCTGAAATAGATATATGTTTGTTTCCAATGATGTTTAAATCTCTAATGACACCTTCTTTGCTTTCTCTGATGTGAAACACTATATCTACCCTATTTCCTGGAGCTTTCTTGAGTGTGTAGCTCACACTTGTTAAGTATCTACTTTTCGCTGCGTACATCCCAATTATGTTGTTAATAGTTTCTTCTATTAATTTTTTGTTTAGTATATTGTAAGGTTTTATTTTTAGTGTCTTTTGTAGTTTCTTGTCGCTTATTTCTTCGTTTCCCTCAAACATTATGTATCTCACGGATGGTTTTTCTTTTATCTTAAATATTAGAATATCACCTACCGATGTTTCATCTATCCATGCAGAAACTGTTTTGTAAAAACCCAGGCTGTAGATATTTAGGATGTCCTCATCTATTGTTTTAGGATTTAGTTCGTTTCCAACTTTGGAATTCACAACGCTAAGTACAGTTTCTTTGTCTGTTCTTAAGTTTCCTTCGACTTTTATTGATATAATTTGTTGGGCAAGAGCCGGAATGGAGAAGAGAAAAAAGATAAAAGTATAAATGCTAAGTTTTTTCACCCAATTTTCCTCCGCTTAGATATAGAGTACGATGACATCTTGTTGCTACATCTTTATTGTGTGTTGCTATTATGAACGTTTGATTAGCTTGAGAGTTGATATTTTTCATATTGTTAACTATATCAATTGAGCTTGCTTTGTCAAGGTTAGCGGTTGGTTCGTCTGCTATCACTATATCTGGATTGTTGATTAAAGCCCTTGCAAGTGCAACACGTTGTAATTCACCCCCAGAAAGAGTTGATGGAAACCTGCTCATTTTATCAAGAGATAGTCCCACGAGGTTCATTATAATGCCTATTCTATCTTTTTCTGGTTTTAATCCAGATATCATTGACGGTAGTCCTATATTTTCTTCAATGGTGAGTTCTCCAATGAGGGAGTAAAATTGGAACACGAATCCTATGTGCTTATTGCGTATTTTTGCTAGCAGGTTTTCGTTTGAAAAGTCTATTGAGTTACCTAAAAAAGATAAACTTCCGCTGTCTGGCCTGTTTAGTAAGCCTAAGATATGTAAAAGTGTGCTTTTACCGCTTCCAGAGACACCCATAATCGCAATCATTTCACCTCTTTTGATACTTATGTCTATGTTATTCAAAACTTTAATGGTTTTTTGGCCGCTATTAAATGATTGTGAAATACCCTTTGCTTCGATTATTGTCATTTGCGTAACACCTCTATGATGTCTAATTTTGACGCTTTGTACGCAGGATAGAGGCTTGAAAGTATAACCAAAGTGAATGATAGGAGAGTGATTCCTGCAATGTAGAGCCCATTTATGTCGACAGGTATTGTTGTTATATAGTAAACGGTTTTTGGAAGTTCTATAAAGTGATACTTTTTTAAAAGAAGGCTTAATAATATACCTAGGGCATCACCTATCAATACTCCTACGACGCCTATAATCGCAGATTGTTTTATAAATATATTTTTTATGTTTTTTGATGTTGCCCCGAAGCTCCTTAATATTGCGACATCTTTGGTTTTTTCCATGATTAACATCATTAAAGAGCTTGTAATATTGAAAGCAGCAACGATTATAACGAGTGTTAGTATTATAAACATTGCAATCTTTTCTAACTTTAAAGCAGTAAAAAAATTGTAGTTTAACTCCATCCAGTTCGAGGCGTAAAATTTGTAAGGCAAAAGAGGATTTAACCTGTTTGTGAATTTATCCGCTTTAAAAGGCTCTTTAAGGTTTACTGCTATCGTATTTATTAGCCCTTTCATGTTTGTTTTTGACCATATCTCGTTTAAAGATAGATACACAAAACTTGAATCGTAGTCATACATTCCGCTTTTAAAAAACCCTGTAATTGTTTCTGTAAAGGATAGGGGAGCAAATCCAAATGGGGTCGTTTTGCCAAATGGCAAGATAATTCTAACTCTATCACCTACGGTAACATCTAACATCTTTGCCAGTTCATAGCCTAAAACCACACCCTTCTTTTTTATGGAGCCTTTTATGATATATTTGAAGACAGGATTGTTCTTTTTAATTTCCAATCCGTTTATAACCACTCCGCTAGAATACCCATTTGCACTAATCATGCCTTGAGTTACAAGCAGTGGATAAACCAGTTTCACACCTCGTAGGTGTGCAATGGTATGCAAGAGCTTTTTGTTGTAAGGGAAAACTCCGCTTGTATTTTTCACTAAAACGTGGGGGTTAACATCGATGATTTTTTTTTCAAGCTCGTTATCAAAGCCATTCATCACACCCATTACTATAATAAGTGCAGCGACGCCTACTATAATGCCTAAAACAGACATTAAAGAAGAGAACGATATAAACTTTTCTTTACCTTTAGATGATTTTATGTATTTTAAAGCCAAAAATGTTTCAAAGTTCACTGTATTGGTTTAATTAAAGCCTTATGTAATACTTCATCCATTGTTCTAACATAGTAGTATTTAAGTTTTCTCGATTTTATCTGATTTTGTACTTCATTTGCGTCCTTTTTGTTATCAAAGGGCACTATAATATCGTAAATTCCAGCTCTTAAGGCGGCAAGTGTTTTTTCCTTTAATCCGCCTATTGGCAAAACCCTGCCTGTCAATGTGATTTCCCCTGTCATGGCTATATCGTGTCTTACAGAAATACCCGTTAAACATGATATTATAGAGGTTGCAATGGTTATTCCTGCGCTTGGACCATCTTTGGGTACTGCACCCTCTGGAACATGTATATGTAGGTCGTATTTTTCGTAGAAATCTTCTTCTAAGTTTAACTGTTTGTATTTACTGCGTGCAAACGTTACTGCCGCCTGCGCTGATTCTTTCATAACATCCCCTAAAGAACCTGTGAGAATTAATTTACCTGAACCCTTTACTTTTTGTGATTCTATAAACAGAATTGCTCCGCCTACAGGCGTCCACGCAAGGCCAGTAGCTATTCCTACATAGCTTCTATCCAGCTTCTCTTCAACAGTAAAAGATGGAACTCCAAGGTAGTTTGTAACCATGTTGGCGGTTATGTGAAACTCTTTTTGCTTCGTACCTTCAGCTATTTTTCTTGCTATTTTCCTTAAAACCTTTGATATAGTTTTCTCTAAATTTCTAACACCCGCTTCTCTGGTGTAATTTTCAATTATTTTTCTTACTGCATTATCTGTCCAGGTTACCTTAAATTTCTCTAATCCGTGCTCTTTTATTTGTTTGGGTATTATATATTTTTTAGCAATATGCATCTTCTCTTCCGTTGTGTAACCTGAAAGCCTAATAATCTCCATTCTGTCCAGAAGAGGTGGAGGTATGGTCTCTGTTGTGTTTGCAGTTGTTATAAAAAACACTTGAGATAGGTCAAATGGCACACCTAGATAGTGATCTTCAAATTCGCTGTTTTGCTCTGGGTCTAAAGCTTCAAGAAGGGCACTTGCTGGGTCACCACTAAAGTCTCTTGATAGCTTGTCTATCTCATCTAATACAAATACAGGGTTTTTTACTCCAGCTTGTTTTAATCCCTGCACAATTCTTCCTGGCAGGGCTCCAACGTAGGTTCTCCTGTGTCCCCTTATTTCTGCCTCATCTCTTACTCCACCCAAGGAGATTCTAACTAATTTTCTATTTATGGCTCGTGCTATCGATTTAGCAAGAGATGTTTTACCTACTCCTGGAGGACCTACAAAACACAAAATAGGACCTTTCATGTCCTTTTTAAGTTTCTTAACAGATAGATATTCCAATATCCTTGTTTTTGCTTCCTTTATATCATAATGGTCTTCGTCTAGTATTTTCTGGACTTTTTTTATGTTGATTTTTTCCTCTGATCTTTTACTCCAAGGCATTGAGACCATCCAGTCGAGGTAGGTACGAATAACGTTAGCCTCTGCTGAATCTGGATGCATTTTTGCCAATCTTGATAACTGTTTCTCTGTCTCTTTTTTTGCAACTTCTGGCATTCTGGCCTTTTTAATTTTTTCTTTAAATTCCTCAACCTCGTCCGTTACGTCACTTTCCCCGAGTTCTTTTTTTATTGCTTTTATCTGTTCCCTTAAAAAATATTCCTTCTGTGTTTTTGATATCTCTTCTTTTGCCTGGTTTTGTATCTTGGTTTGAAGGGCTAGCAGTTGAAGTTCTTTGTCCAAAATTTCGTTTAACCTTCTAAGCTTTACCTCAACAGAATCTATCTCTAGAAGTTCCTGTGCTATCTGTGTTCTTAGTTGTATATTGCTTGCTATAATGTCGGCAAACTTATCCGGCTCATCTATATTGTTTGCTATTACAACTATGTCGTTGGGTATGTTTTTGTTGTACGTAGCTAGCTGTTGCAATTGGTCCTTAACGGTTCTCATCAAGGCCTCGGTTTCCATATTCTCATATTCGCTAATTGGCATTAAGTCTATTTTCTCTTCTACTTCTGCTTCTATATAGGGCTTAAATTGCGTAAACTCCTTTACCCTTACTTTTTTTAATCCCTGAACCAAGACCTTAACCCTTCCGTCTGGCATTTTAAGCATTCTCAAAATAAGACATGCAGTGCCGACTTTATATAAATCATCAGCATTGGGCTCGTTTACCTCGGGTTGTTTTTGGGTTGTTGTAACTATTATTCTGTCTTTTGATAGTGCCTCGTCTATAGCTTTTATAGAAAAATCTCTTCCTACAAATAGAGGAATTATCATATAAGGAAAAACCACCATATCTCGTAATGGAAGAACAGGCAGTGTATCAGGTAGTTTCATAATTTCTTGAGTGTCGTTTTCTGTCATACTATCACCCCTTTATAAGTGTTATCTGTAAAAGTCCATCTTTGTATTCCACGTCTTTAACTCTTTCTATCTTACAAGGCAGCTCCATTTCTTTTTTAAATTTCCCAAAAACCCTTTCTGCTCTTAGATAGACAGCTTCCTTTAAGTTTTTGCTTCTCTTAGTTCCTGTTATTTCTATTTTTGATTCATCAACGATATTAATACACAAATGGTTAAGGTCAAGATTTGTAATTTCCATCTCTATAAATACGCAACCCCCTTGTTCGCTAACGTCACACAAAGGTTCAAATGCGTAATCGTGATTTAATAGAAATATTAAGATTTCATTTATTGTGCTCATTTAATAGTTTCTTTATCTCTTTGGTATATTTGCTTTCAGGGTATTTTTCTCTTAATTCTTTAAAAAATTCTAATGCTTCCTTTTTTTTGCCTAAAGTCAAGTAAACTTTACCCATTAAAAATAACATATCGTCATTGAAGTTTACATTTTTGAAATGTTTATACATGTATTCAAGCCTATTTTCTGCAGCTTGGAAGTCGTCTAGATTTGCATAGAATTTAGCTACAAATAATTCATGCCTATAAAGTTCCTCTACACATTGCGTTAAAAAGTAATAAATCTTGTCTTTGTATGGATTGTTCGGATACTCTTTCAATAGTTCTAGGAAGGCTTTTATAGCTTCTCTGTCCGGTGTTGCATCAAGTTCGTACCCATTTCTCGATTTATACCAACTTAAAGCTATCTTATACTTTGCATATATTACATTTTTGCTCTTTGGATAGAGTTTTATAAATCTTTTATAGTAATCCCTTGCCAACATATAATCGCCTTTTGCAAAATACACATCGCCAAGAATAAGCGTAGCCCTTTTTGCATAGATACTTCCTGGATGTTGGGCGTTTATCATTGTTAAAGCGTGTTCCGCTTCGTTATAGTCGTGGTAAATATAGTCTTGTATGCCCTCGTTGTACCATTCAAACGCCGGCTTTTCTACTTCATGGGGTATAATCTTTTTGTGAGAAGCACACCCAGATACCAAGAAAACAAATATAATCATACTTATCCAAACTAGTTTTTTCATTCTAAAAACCCCAAATTTTTAAAATAAGATTATTGAGACAAAACAGTTGCTCTCTCTAATTTATTTAAGTTCTCATATGTTTATTTAAAAACCTCTTTAAACCTAATTTCCTTAACAACTGTTTCTCCAATAATTCCATTTACTTTATTCACTATCTCTCTTTCCATGAAAGATAATTCTTGACTAAATACCGGATTTGGTGTCCCTATCCATACGACACCGTTTTTAAAACTTAAAATTTTTAGGTGTCCTGACAAATCTCCAAAAACATGTTTTAAAACCTCAAGTACACACTGACTCACCGTTAACTTTTCGTAAACACCACTTTTTGCAAGGTCGTTGAATATAATTTGTCCTACACTTTTTGTCATGGCGTACCCGGGGGGATTTGAACCCCCAACCTTAAGATCCGGAGTCTTATGCTCTATCCAGCTTGAGCTACGGGCACTTCATTCTTTACCATTACCACCCAATCTCTCTCGTTTTTCTTTAAAACATTGTCCACGGTGGCTTTCTTCGCAAATGCCGCTTGGGCAACGACAGAAATATCTTCATACTTGTTTACGTAGATAAGCATGTAATTGCCCTTATTTACAGACTCCAGATTACTTTGGACCTTTTCCGTTATTGCATCGCTTTGCTTTCCTCTTAAATCTAGTTCTTTATCGATGTTGAAGGTATCACTTCTTCCGTCCATTTTATACCCCCAGATTTAGTTTGTCTTATTTCTTCTGTACTTCCTGTTAAACTTTTCTACCCTTCCAGTTTCGTCAACGATTTTCTGCTTGCCAGTAAAATAAGGGTGACATTTTGAACATACCTGTACGGTTAGGTTTGGAACGGTCGAGCGTGTTACTATCTCGTTTCCGCAAGCACACTTGATTGTTGTAAGTTCATATTTTGGATGAATACCTTTTTTCATCTGTCTACTCCCCTTTTCTAAATTTTTTCACGCCGTCAAGGTTAGCATAATTCTACTTTTCAATCAAACTAAATTTTGATGTTTAGGCGTTTGCATCTAAGAATGGGTTCTTTTTTCATTAAATTTAAAGATATATTTATCCCTTTTGCCAAGTTTTTTAGTTCGTTTTCTTTAGATAGAAACATTTTAAGGGCTTCTTCCTTCTTAAAATAAACGTTACAAGATATAGAGCCGTTAGTGTATATGCCGTCTATTTGTACTATTCCAAACTTTTTGTGATTCCAAATTAATGAGATTTTAAAGGATTTTCCAGCTTGTGGCTCGTTTTTGGTTTCCTTTTTTATGTAGATTTCCTCTTGTTTTGAGTTAATAATTAATGGCAGTTGTAAGAAAAAGTTTTCGTTATTTTTTGGATTGAATGTTACACTTTTTAAGCCTTCTTTTATAAGATGTATAAAATTTTTAGAATTTTTGTGTTCTTTTAATGATAACTTGTCTATAAGCTTTTTTATCTCGTCTTTATCAAAAATACGCTGTTTTACCAATTTTTCTTCCAATTTTTTTGTAAAGTTTTTTAGTTCGTCTGAATCTACTGCCCCTGAAAGTTTTGTTATTTGGACAATGGCTTGTAGTCTATCATTAGTGATTAAAGACTCTTTTAGTTGATTTATTGCTTGTTTTATGAGCTCGTTTTTATCTTCTATAATTATCGGCTGATTGTGTTTTATGAAGTTTATTATATTCTCCTCAGGTTCTACAATTTTCAAGATAATTTGAGGTGTTATCTGTTTTACCATTAATTTTAGCTTACTGCTCGTTATTGGGATGTTTGACTGAGCCTCAAACAGATTGTTTCTTATGCTAACTGTATATTTTAAATCTCCCTTTTTCTCAACGATTGTTGCCTCTACAATTTGTCCAACTCTCAAAATGTTTTTTATATTTTTTAATTCTGATATTTTTAAATTCAAGCTTGTTTTTGTTATGAACACGATACTATTCCTGGACACAGTTTTCTGACGTCATCAAGGCTTCTGTTTTTTAAGCTTTCCCAAAAAGGGAAACTTTTGCACTGTTTTGGCCTTTTTGCGTAGATTTCGCATCTGTAATTGTCATCTAAAAATACACACCTAATTTCGTTTTTTACTACCAAATCTATGAGGGCAGTTTTACCGTTAACCTTTCTTGTGTAAAGTCTTAAAAATGCTTCTTTCTCTATAGTTAGAAACTTAGAAATATCTTCTATGTCTCCTTTTGTCAAAAACACATATCCTTCGCCTATACAACACTTACCTTTACATGTTTTACAGGCACTTTTGTCAAAACAGAAGTTAAAACCCTCATTCTTACTCATTTGACACCGATTTTTGGGCATATATCTTTTAATTGGCATTCATCGCAATTGGGCTTTTTGGCTTTACACACCCTTCTTCCGTGCAATATTAGACCTGTGTAGAAGACAATCCAATCCTCTTTTGGTATGACTTTTTTTATGTCTTCTTCAATCTCTTCAGGTTTTTCCGACTTTGATATACCCAATCTATATGCCAATCTCTTTACGTGGGTATCTACGCCTATTGCCGGAATGCCGTAGGCCATTGACAGTAGGATATTTGCCGTTTTTCTTCCGACACCTGGGAGTTTTGTCAACTCATCCAAGTTCTTTGGCACTTCACTGTTAAAATCTTTAACCAGTATATCCGACAAAGCCTTTAGATTTTTGCTTTTTGTGTTGTGCATGCTGCACGATGATATAATTTTGTCTATCTCTTCAGTTGGTGCATTAGCCATATCATTTGGCGTTGGATAGTGTTTAAACAACTCTACTGTAATGATGTTTGTTCTTTTGTCTGTGCATCTCGCAGATATAATAAGGGCAACTAAAAGTTCAAATGAATTTGAGAATTTTAACTCTACCGTTGGCTTTGGGTATAATTCTTTGATTCTTTCAACCATCTCTTTCATCTTTTGGTTCCTTGTAAGTGATTTTTATCGAGCAACCTTTGAAGTTGAATAGGTTATACAGGCTATTTCTCACGTAACGCTTGTAATTTTCCTCAATCTCGTTTGGTCTGTTTGTAAAGATAACGAGGTGTGGAGGATTTGTATCTACCTGTGTCATGTATTTCAACTTTATCTCCTTGCCTCTTTTAGAGAAAGGGGCGTTTTGTCTGATTATCGAGTGAAGCTTTTTATTTAATTCGTGTGTTGGGATACGCCTTGAACAGATTTTGTAAACGTTTAAGATTTTATTTAGTAGTTTGTTTATGTTTTTTATCTCTATTGCACTTATTGCTACAATTTCTGCATAATTTACAAATGGTAACTCCCTTTTTAGTTTTTTCGAATACTCCTCAAACGTTATTTCTTTAACTAAGTCCCATTTGTTCAGGGCTATGATTATGCCTTTGTGCTTTTCTGCGACGATATTTATGATATGTTTGTCCATCGATGTTAAGCCTTCACCTGCATCGATGACCACAACGCAGATATCGCTTCTGTCAATGGCAAAGAGTGAGAATATACTTGCAATCTTGTCTAGAGCCCCCTTTATCTTTGACTTTCTCCTTATGCCTGCCGTATCAACAATTAAGAAGCATTTGTTTTTATACTCAAACGGTGTATCAATACTGTCCGTTGTTGTTCCAATTTCGTCACTAACAACACTTCTGTTCTCATTTAAAATCGCATTAATTAGTGATGATTTGCCAACGTTTGACCTACCTACAACGGCTATCCTTGCGTCAAACTCTATTCTTTGTTCCTCTTTGTCAATTAAATTAGTAATTTTATTTTTCAAAATATCAAAGTTTTTCTTATGGGCTGCGGATATTTTCAGTATGTCGCCAAATTTGTAGTAGTCATATTCAAATTCTTGCTGTTTTATGTCAGATTTATTGGCAACGAGTATGTATTTTTTATTTTTTTTAAGAACATATTTAAATATCTCCTCATCTTCAATGCTTAGCGGTGTGGTTAAGTCGAATACTATTATTACAACATCGCTTGAGTCTACTGCATGGTGTATCTGTTCGTTTATGTTTTCTTGAAAATCGCCGCTTCTTTCAAATCCTCCTGTGTCGATAAATAGTATGTCTCTGCCGTTTATGTTTCCATATTCGAAAATTCTGTCCCTTGTTGTTCCTGGAATATCCAGCGTCAAACTTTTGTTTTTCTTGATTAGGGCATTGAATATCGTTGATTTACCAACATTTGGTTTTCCTACAATGGCAATTTTAGGCATGCTTCCCCTCCCTTTAATAAAAAGATTACCAATTTATCTGGATTTTGCAAGATAAGATTGATAAAATCAGCTTTGGAGGTGTATTATGTGGGTAAATAAGGCATTATTTGAGCTGTGTAAGCTATCAGATTCTTTGGAAGGTGAGGATACATTCCACCAACGAAGAGTATGTTTTATCGCTTACAATATAGCTAAAGAGCTAAAATTCGATGAGCAAGGTTTGAATTTAGTCGTAAAAAGCGCTCTTTTACACGATATAGGTTTGCTTACCGATGAATCAAAGGTGGAGACGTTTAGAAATATTATTTATGAGGATTTTGAGCTTTTGAATAAACATGCAATTGTTAGTGGAAAGATTGCGCGTTTCTTTAATATGCATTTAGATGTTGGTTTGGCCATAACTTTACACCACACACCTCATGAAAACAACACTTCGGTTATTGGCAATATACTGTTTTTAGCGGATAATGTTGAAATTGCTTATAGAAGTTTGACAAATCCTTATGCTTACGATGATTTGATTGATTTTCTTGAGCAAAAGAGAGAGCTATTCAACCCCGAGATGTTTGACGTTTTAAAAAATATAGCAAAAAAGGAATGTTTCTGGTTTTCCCTGTTGGAAAATCATGTTGATGATGCTGTTTTAGAAATTGTAGACCAACTACCTAAGGAAGATATGAATGATAAGCTAAAAACGGCCATTGTTTATTTGATTTCTTATATGACAGATAACATTGCCCCATTTTACGATAAATATTCGCTCTATGTGAAGAATATATCTGTTAATTTGGGCTATAAATTGGGTTTGGATACAAGAGTTTTGCACAATGCGGCGTTACTATCCCACGTGGGAAACTTAAAAATTCCCTATGACACCTTTAAAATGCCTTCTTTGGACGAGGAAACGTATAATATTGTAAAATCACATACGTTTGAGGGTTATCATATACTGAAGCGTCTGGGTTTTGACAGGGAGGCAGAGCTTGTTCTTTTGCACCATGAAAACAACACAAGAGAGGGTTACCCTTGTAGAATCAAACCAGAAAGAGAGGCTGCTGTGTTGGGCTTGGCAACAATCGTTGCAGCTATTATGCAAGACAGGCCTTACAGAGGAGCTCGTAGCGACGAGAAAATAAAAGAGGGTTTGGGAAATTTTAGGGATATAGAGTTGTTTGACAAGGAAATATTAGATGCAGCTATTGATATAGACTTGGAAAAGGTTAGAAAAACGGAAGATGAATACTATACGGCTGTTAGAAAACTGTTTGCTTGAGGAGGAGATGTAGGTGAAGCTATCTATTATTGGAAGCGGATACGTTGGCCTTGTTACAGGGGCTTGCTTTGCAGAGATGGGAAATAATGTAATATGCGTAGATATTGATAAGGAGAAAGTCAGAAGGCTCAACGATGGTATTGTGCCTATATTCGAACCGGGTCTAGATAAACTGATTAAGAAAAATATTAAAAATGGCAATATATCATTTACAACAGATACAGAATATGCCGTGAAAAATAGCGATATTGTGTTTATAGCTGTAGGAACGCCACAGTCAGAAGATGGCAGTGCAGATCTAAACCACGTTTTGGAAGCAGCAAAAAGCATAGGTAAGTTTATTGACCATGAAATGATAATTGTCGATAAATCTACTGTTCCTGTTGGGACGGCAGATAAAGTTAAGATGACTATTGAAGGAGAGGTTAAGAAGAGGTTTCCTGATGGCGCGCCATTTAATTTTGATGTTGTATCAAACCCAGAATTTTTGAAAGAGGGTGATGCAATAAGTGATTTTATGAAGCCAGATAGAGTAATTGTTGGTGCAGATAAAGAGAGCTCGATGATTATAATGAAGGAATTGTATAGGCCTTTTACGCTAAACCACGAACGCTTTATTGAGATGGATGTAAGAAGCGCAGAACTGACAAAGTATGCAGCAAATGCTATTTTAGCTACTAAAATTTCATTTATAAACGAAATTTCTCGTATTGCCGAGGCTTTGGGCGCTGACGTTAATAAGGTTAGAGCTGGTATAGGGAGTGATAGACGCATAGGATACCACTTTATCTATCCAGGGGTTGGTTATGGTGGAAGTTGCTTTCCTAAAGATGTGAGGGCTTTGGAAAAGATGGCAACGGATGCAGGAATAGAGCCAAAAATCATAAAGTCTGTGCAGGATGTCAATTATGAACAGCGCTTTTACTTTTTGAGTAAGATTTACAAAAGGTTTGGTGAAAATTTGGAAGGCTTCACGTTTGCTGTTTGGGGACTTGCTTTTAAACCGCAAACCGACGATATGAGGGAAGCGCCTTCAATAACTATTGTAAACGAGCTGACAAAAAGGGGTGCCAAGATAAAAGCTTACGACCCTGAAGCAATGGAAAACGCCAAGAACTTCTGGCTAAAGGGAAATGATGATGTTGAATACTTAAACAATAAATATGATACACTAAACGACTCAGACGCCATGATTTTGATTACCGAGTGGAAAGAATTTAGGAGCCCTGATTTTTACGAGGTTAAAAAGAGGTTGAAAAGGCCGGTAATTTTTGATGGCAGGAACCAGTATAACAGAGATTTCCTAAAAGAATTTGGGTTCGAATATTATCAAATAGGGGTCAGTGATTAGATTTAATTAAGTTTTCGGCTTGTTTTTTTAATTGTTTTATTTTCCTTTGTTCAAAGCCAAAAGAGAGTAGGGTGTCTTCGTCTGTAGCCAAAAGATGCCTTACTAAGACTATATTGTGTTCAAGCAGAGTTTTTAAAAGATTTTGTTTTATGCCAATAAGTGTTGTAACAGGAAAGAGATGTTTTTCCTCAATCATCTTTTCTAATCCGCTGTCTTCCGGATACCTCCAAGCTATCGATTTAAAGTTATAGCATCGCGCAAACCTTTTTGCTTCGTTGGTTAATCTTGTGTTTGTGACAAGCCATCCTTCGAAGTTGTCTTTTCTGTATTTTTTCTTTAATGGTTCTTCTAAATCTTTGAAGCGGGAATTTACGTACATTGCCACTTTAGAATCCGATGCCCTTGATGCAGAGGAGTGGTACTTGCATTCAACGGCTACGACAAGGTCTTTTTCAAAAGCTAAAACGTCTATCTCGTGAGATATACACTTACCCTCTTCTACAACATCAACATGTGTTTCAAAATCGTAAAAATTCAAAAGATTTGCAAAAAAACGCTCAAAAGGGTAGCCACTTGGACCTAATCTGAGCATGGCTTTCTTAAGTGAGTATCGTGCCGCATAGGAATGATTAAGCTTTTTTAAAAGTTCCTTGGCGTATTTATATATTAAATTAGTTGTTACATAATCAGGCACTCTTTCTTTTATTATATTTCCTATTTCTTCTGCTTCTTTCCTGTTTGTGCCTGAACGAGTAAGCGATTCTATTAGTTTATCCACTTGGAATTCTTCTACTTCACCACCTGCTTTAACTACTTTCATTTAATCATTGTTCTCCCAGGTAAAGCCTATTCTCAAACCACCCCAATGCTTACCTTCAAAATAAATTGGAACTGATATGTCATTCATTACAACACCCGTATCCCTCATGTACGTCTGCAAGAGCACCGGATTAGTGTTCCTTGCTGCTGCAAGTCCCGTTGGGTCGTTGAATATTCGCATTGATCTATTGCCTACTAAATCCTTTTCGTAGTCGCCAGTTAGTGGCTTGTCGTAGATAGTGTTGTGTGATGGAAGGTATCCATTGTTATCCACCAACACTACAAATTTAAAATTCGGATCCATTCCTAAATACTTATCTTCTATGGGTTGTATGTATTTCTTTGTAAAATCGGTGAATCTGGTTCTGTGTTTTTGTGGGTTAGTGTTTGGAACAGGAACGTAATTTCTATCCCACAAATCAGCAGACGAAATAATTCCCTTTTTTGCAGCGTCTTCAAATGTATACTCTATTTCTTTCTTAGCGTTGAGCAAAATTGAATAGACTTTATCAATGTACGACCCCGTTCTGAACTTGATCATAAACGTGAATAGCTCCTCGGCAGTCTTTGAAATCTTGTATGTATCTTCTCTGATTTTTTCAATTCTATCGGCAGATTTTGTTACGTCCTCTGTCATCTTATCAACTCTTTCTGCTATCATGTCTATAGAAGATGACTGTTCTTCAGCGGCAGTGGCTACGTCTTCTATCATTCTGCTTGCTTCTTGTACGCCACTTGCTATCTCGATAAGTGAATCCGAGGTGTTTTTATCAGCTCTTTGCCCTCGTCCACTCTATCTATTAAACTGAGAGTCGCCTCTATGGTTGATTGTGTTTCGTTTTGGGTTTTGGAAACAATCTGCCTAATTTGCTCTGTGGAGTGTGCTGTTTTATCTGCGAGTTTTCTAATCTCATCTGCAACAACGGCAAAACCTCTACCAGCTTCTCCAGCACGGGCCGCCTCAATTGCTGCGTTTAAAGAAAGCAGTGCAGTTTGGTCGGTAATTTCATTAATAACCGCCACTATCTTTCCTATTTCTTCAGAGGAAGCTCCCAGTTTTTTCATCATAGCGGCATTGTTCTTTGTTTCTTCTGCTATAGATTCTATTTTTTGGATAGCAAGTTGTGCTTTATCAGACCCATCTTTTGCGATTTCATTCACGTTTTGCATAAAATCCGACGTATTTGTGATGTTTTGTGTAACGCTACCTATCGTATCCTTGATTTCATACATCATTGTCTTGATTTCTTCCATATCTTCTGCTTCTCTTTTTACGTTTAAAGAAATTCTTTCAGCGTTAAAACTGACTCTGGCAGCTTTAGTTGCAACATTGTTTGACACTTTTAATGTTTCTTTTAAAGCGTCTTGCACTCCGTGTATAAATGCGTTCATTAGGTTTAAAAAGTGTAATGGCTTTGGAGGTTTGGGCAGCCTATCTGTTAAATCAAATGTTGAGCATAGCCTAGTATTGCAAAATTTGTTCAGATCCTTAAGTGGCTTTATAAAGGTTTTGTAGTAATATAGTAAAAAGATTGAGAAGAACAATGGTGTTAATATAACGAAAGCTCCTAGAATAAGCCCTTTTGCAACAAAATAGGTAATGAGTATTATCAAAAAGTAAACCAAAAAAATCACAAGACTCACAGATATAAAATTCATATTTTGCCTCCCCCTTAGCAAAATAAATGCTAAGTTATTAGCTACCACATTATGTGTTATATGTCAAAGTATTTATTAATTCTTATATGTTGACGTTGACACGTTTTTTTGTATAATTCCCCCTCAAGGTTGAAGGCGGTGGGGTTCGCCTTAAACCGCTCTTCTTTTAATTCCCAGAAGGGCCGATAACCCCTGCAAAGGGTTTATATAGTTTTTTGGCAGGAGGTGTCTATGTTGTATTTGCTAAGTGCATTGCAACTACTATTCGTGGTTGTTTTTGCTCCACTTGTTGTTGGTGTATTTAACAAATTATGTGAGATTTTAGAATCTAAGCAAGGTCCTTCGATTTTCCAGCCGTATTACGACCTTTACAAGTTATTTCACAAGCAGAGCGTTGTTCCTCAGGTTGCATCGCCAATGTTTCAAATTGTTCCTTATGTTACATTTGCTATGTATCTGTTTTTAACTCTTGTCCTTCCTATAATAACGGGATTTCCACTCTCTTTTGGTCCTGTTGTTGACTTTATAGGTGGCGGTTTGATTTTTGGTGCCATTGCTGGGTTGAAGAAGCTTGCTGCCATTGATAGCAGGAACAACTACTCTCATTTAGGCGTGTCAAGGGCTTCAAGCATCGGTGCATTGTCTGAACCAATTGTTGTGTTGATATTTATAACCTTTGGCGTTATTACGCATACAAATAACCCCTATGTGGTTAACAATGTTTTACAGACCTCAACCGATTGGTACTTGTCGCTTATACATTGGTTCGTGGTTTTTGCCTTCTTTATGGCTTTAATTGTAGAGACAGGAAAGTTGCCTGTTGAATCCCATACATCAAATGAGTTTGGAATGATAGACCAGGCAATTGAGATGGAGTATTCAGGGCGCGAGCTTGCCCTAATGAAGTGGGGTGGATACATAAAACAGTTTTTATTGATGAGTGTATTTTTAAATGACTTTCTGTTCCCTTTTTTCGTTCCTATGAAGGTTTCTTTTGTGGCTGTGCTTTTGTATAGTTTAATCCATCTTGTTAAATTGTTCGTTCTTGTGCTAATTTTTGCCATAATTCAATCAACAATATCTAAGTATAAGCTGTTCAAAAACTTTGAGTATGTGGCTGTTGCCTTTTCATTTGCATTTTTGGCTATTGTTGTTTTTTATGCAACGGGAGGTAGGTTATGAAAGAGCTGTTTATTCTTGTGGGTTTTGCAGAGATTGTTTTGGTTATTTTTATGCAGTGGCAGTATTACTTAAAGAAAATCATAGTAACATTTGCTATTTCTTCATTGTTGATTGGATTGTTGCTTTTTATGCAAGGTGGCTTTCAAAACAATGTAAATCTGATAATTTTAGCTGTTTTAACGCTTTTAGTCAGGTTTTTATTCATACCTTACTTTATGCTTAACCGTCTTGGAAAGGTTTATAAGGAGAAAAATCCTAAACAAGTTGTTTCTACGGGCGCATCAATAATTATTTCTTTTCTCCTTGTGATTTTAGCGTATGTTATTTACAGGCTAACTCTTTATAGATACATTTCTGTGGAAGCGGGCTCTATCCCGATAGCAATAATACTTCAGGGTATTTTCCTTGCAATTTCAAGAAACAATGCTTTTGTTCAGCTTATTGGTTATATGATTATGGAAAATAGCCTGTTTTTTATGGCTGGGTATATGTTTCCAGATTTACCCTTCATAGTTGAAGCTGGCATTCTTTTAGACCTTTTAGGTCTTGTTATGATTTCAGGTGTGGTTATGAAGCTGAGGGAAGGTTCTGTTTCAGAAGTTATAGATGAATTTGATGAGTTCAGGGGGTAGGGCATGTTTGTTTATTATTTTCCTTTTATTATCCTTGTTTTTGCTTCACTTTTGTGTGTTTTTAAAAGAGATGCACTTGCAGCTTTCGTAAGTGTTTTATCGAGTTTAATTGTAAGTGCTTTGTCCATAGTTATTCTCCTTAAGCCCAATGTGACTGCAGGTTATCTGTTTATAGACGGTTTTTCAAAAATCATGGTAGTTTTAATTTCGTTTATCTATCTGACAACAGCGCTTTTTTCCATAACCTATCTAAAACATGTGGAAAAGCCTCTTCTTAAGAAGAACTTTTATTTTCTCTATTTAAATCTATTTGTCCTTTCCATGCTGTTTAGTGTTGTGGTTAAGAATTTGGGTTTAATATGGGTGGGTATAGAGGCTACCACTATAACAAGCGCCTTGCTTGTTGCGATTGACAATGACAAACCGGCAATAGAGTCTGCCTGGAGATATATTATCATAGTTTCCGTTGGACTTATCATGTCTCTTGTCGGTGTTGTATTTGTCTATGGAGCTTGTCACACTCTGGATATTACAAAAATTGCGTTGTTGAAGAGTGCAAACTATAAACTGCTCCTTTTGGGTTCTGTGTTTGTTGTTACGGGTTTTGCAACAAAGGCGGGCATTTTCCCCTTGCATACATGGTTGCCAGACGTTCACGGTAGAGCTATAGCCCCGATAAGTGCCATATTTTCATCCATTTTGCTACCCGTTGCCCTTTTTGGTGTTTATAGGGTTTTGTCCAGTGTTGGGATGGATTCTCTACATCTATATGCAATTGTGTTGGGCTTTTTGAGTGTGATTTTTGCAAGTATTTTCTTGGTCAATCAAAAATTTTACAAAAGGATGTTTGCGTATTCGTCCATTGAAAATATGGGTATGATTCTGATAGGTTTAGCCCTTTTCAATAAATATGCCTTCTTGGGCGCTGTTGTTTTGCTTGTTTCACACGCATTTGCAAAATCCTCTGCATTTTATTCAACAGGCAATGTTCTAAATGTTTACAAAACAAGGGAGGTTTCAAAGGTAAAGGGCATGGTTGAAAGGTTGCCTTTTACTGCGTACAGTCTGGTTTTTTCAGCCCTTGCCGTGACTGGAGCACCGCCTTTTGGAACATTTTTGGGAGAATTGCTGATTATCTACGGTATTTATATAAAATTCGGACTATTTTGGGTGTTAGTTTTAGCAACATTTTTGGTTGTTGCATTTATGTCTGTAAATTACAAGGTTGCCAGAATGGCTTTTTCGTCCTCCGAGTTTGATAGGGTAGAAAAGGTTAGAATGAGTGCTTTTGTGCCACTTCTAAATGTAACTGTGTCATTCGTGATTGTATTTTTGATTGGCTTTATTGAAAAAATCCTTATAGCGGGGATGATAAAATGAGGTTGTTGGGTGTATTTAAAGAGGATAATAGAGAATTTTTTCTCTTACAGGATGAAGGTAAGTTTTTTAAGTCAGATGCTCAGAATTTGAAAGATGAATTTTCTAATTATGATTTGATAAAGAACAGGGATGTTTCAATTGGTTCAGAGCCTGTAGAAGGAGAGGGTGTTTTCAACTTTAGATATGGTCCTGTTACAGCAGGCGTTAAAGAAGCTGGTGTTTTCAATATTTATACATACGGTGAAAGAATTCTATCAGTAAACATTGATCCATCTTATAAGAAAAGAGATATTGAGAGGCTTATACTAAAAAAGAATATAGATGAGGGGCTAAAATTTGCTGAATCTGTCTGTGGGAATTTTTCTGTCTCGCACTCACTTGCTTTTTGTAGAGCTTTAGAAAACTGCGCTAAACTTGATTTGCCTGAGGATGCCGTTCGTTTGAGAGTTGTAGCACTTGAGCTTGAAAGATTATACAACCATACAACTGTTTTCTTGAAACTTGCAAGAGGAGCTTCTCAAAATGTTTTGACTTCTCATTTGAGTTTCGTATTTGAGGAGTTGCTCAGAATAAATAGAGATTTTGGGCTGAGCAGATTTTTGAAGGGTGTGGTTGTACCGGGTGGTGTTCGCGTGAACGAAAGCGCAAATTTTGAGGATTTGTCTAAGAGACTGCTGAGTTTGAAGGATAAGTTTGAAGAGCTATACGAACATGCACTTAAAAGTTATAACTTCATCGATAGGATTCACAACACGGCGCCGCTTGATAGGGAACTTGCTTTGAAAATAGGTGTTACAGGTCCGACGTTGAGGGCGTGTGGCGTGAAAGAGGATTTGAGGATAAAGGAAAAAGGATACGAAAAGCTCTCCGTTGTTGTAGAGGAAGATGGAGACTCTCTTGCAAGGATGGAGGTAAGGGTAAAAGAGTTTTTAAATTCTACAGATGTGATTGTTGACAATATGGCTAAGGTTAAATCTTTGGATAAGCTCAAGGGCGTAGATTTAAAAGATTTAAATGGTGAAGGTATAGGATATAGCGAGTCACCTAGTGGGTTATTGGTTTACTATGTGAAACTGAATAGAGGCATTTTGGAAAATGTTTACATATCAACTCCATCTGTTTTTGGTTTTAAGGCGTTTTCTGAGGCGTTTAGAGGGTTTATATTTACGGATTTCAGCTTTGCCTTTGATTCCTTTGGAGTCCACTTTTCAGACTGTGCGAGGTAGGGGGTGTTTATGAAGTCGTGGGTTTTTTACGGGTTATCCAATAGATTGACGGAGAGGTTTAAAAAGAAAGATGGTAAGGTCAAGGGCTTAAGTCCTGTGTTTAGGAATTCTCTCCATATATTTCCAATTGATGTGGGAAATGACAATGAGTTGAATTTTGAGATAGAGGCTCTTCAGTCTGCACAGTACAATATCCACAGGTTCGGCATCTTTTTTACAGACTCTCCAAGACACGCCGATATTTTGCTAATTCTCGGTAGGTGTACGGAAAAGATGGTTTCTCCTTTGAAGGAGACGATAAATCAACTACCCAGTCCATATGGAATAGTCGTTATAGAGGGTAGTCAACCGTTTGGCATAAAACCGAAAGAGTTGGATTTAGATAATGTGTTGGCTTATTATGAGCAATATCTATCTGCAGATGAGGTTCTTTCTGTTTTGCTAAACATCATGGAGGTGAAATGATGGTTGTATTGTATTTAATCGGTGCTTTGGCTGGTTTTTTGAATAGAAAGCTAAGTTATTTTCTGGGTTTGTTGGCTAGTTTGCTCGCTTTGTATGTGGGTGTAAAGGCGACATTTTTTGGCTTTTCAGGTACTGCTCTATTTCATTTTTTTGACAATACTACTGTTGGTATAAATGTTGATAAATTAAACGGCATGTTCTTGGCTATTGCATCGTTGTCTTTTATTGCTGTTACACTGTTTTCTTTAGATTTTGGCGAGCTATACAGAAAAAGAATGGCAATCTTCTTGAATTTATCAATGCTTGGAATGGTGTTGATTCTTCTTGCCCACGATGGAATAACTTTTTTAATTGGGTGGGAGATAATGACCATTTTTTCCTATCTTTTGATTGTTGAACACAAAGGGGCTTATAAGGAGGCATTTAAGTTCTTGGCATTTAGTGAACTTTCAACGGTTTTACTTATTATTGGGTTTTTAGCACTTTACATTTCAAAGGGTAACTTTGCACTATCAGGCAGTACTAACAATTTAGTGTTTGTTCTTTTTACATCGCTTGCTTTCATAATAAAGATGGGTATTATTCCATTCCATACATGGCTAAAAGATGCACACTCCAAAGCCCCTTCCAATGCCTCTGCACTGTTGAGTGCGCCTGTAACATTAATGGGTGTCTACGGTTTGTTTAGGGTTATTGACCTTGCTGGATATAATCATTTGTGGGGGATAATTGCTGTTATTCTGGGTAGTGTCTCTGCTTTTTGGGGAGCAATATCTGCTGCTGCCTCGAAGGGTTTAAAGATTTTACCTGCATATTCAACCGTTGAAAATAATGGGATGATTTTAGCTATGCTGGGTTTTGCATCCTGCGCCCATGAGTATTCTACAAACTCGACTCTATTTAAATTTGCTTACTTGACTGCGATAGTGCTTTCGCTTTCACATACACTCGCAAAAACACTTCTTTTCCTATCAATTGGACAGGCTAAGGAGCAGTTGGATGAGGAGAGTATTGATAATGTAAGAGGAATACATGAGAGTGTAGGAAAAATTCCAGCTTTAGGTGTTGTGATCTCTGGCTTGTCGTTTAGTGCGTTTCCTCTACTTTTGGGTTATGTAGCTGAGTGGATGATGTTAGAGTCGATATTCCAATCTTATCAATTCACAAGCGTGTTTAACAGGGTAATAACCTCAACGGGAGGGGTTCTTTTGTCTTTGGGTATGGGCTTTGCCTCATTCTCTATGATAAAATTAATAGGCTACTCTGCATTGGGTTTTTCACACGGCAAAAAAGCCAAACCGATGAATAGAGTATTCATGCACTCTGCAGAGCTCCTCTTGATTGGTTTAATAGCGCTCTTTAGCTTTTTTGCAGTTAGATTGTTCTTTGGATTTGGGTATTCTCAGTTTGTAATAGGAGCATTAGCTGTTCCTAAGGGCTGGCTCATTGCAAGTGCTAAACCTGTTTTCGGAGTCATATCACCTGCATTTTTGGCTATAGTTTTGGCGGTTTTATTTGTTGTTCCTTTTGTTATCTATCTAAAAAGCAGGGCAACAACAAAAAGGGTCATCTCCTGGAATGGAGGTTTAAACTTAACAGAAGAGGAGTATTTCACTGCCAATGCATTCTCCTTTATAATCGAGTACATCTTGAGATTTGTTTATGCGACAAAAGAGATAAAGGATGGAAACAGAGTATTTGTCTCAATCAGAGACGTATTTGATGATGTCTATAATTATTTTGTAGGAATAGCTAACAGAGTTACATATCTGATAAGTAAGCTCGTTATGAATGGAAAAGTATATTTTTATCTATCTTACATTTTGACTATGTTTGTCTTAATATTTATTGTTTTTGGGTAGTTTATAACCATATGATAAGCATTGTTAATTAGTTTATTAAAATGAGATTAAGCATTAATTTTCGAGAAATGTTGTTGTGATAAAATCTTGACTTATTTATGAATTATGATAATAAATATACGGCTTAAAATGATGAAGGAAATGAATAAAAATTTTTGAAAGGAGGCTCAAGTGCACTTTCTAGTATTTATCAAACAGGTGCCTGATGCTGCCCAGGTTAGGGTGGATTATGAGACTGGTACCTTAATTAGGGAAGGGGTGCCAGCTATCATTAATCCGTTCGATAAGCACGCTATTGAAGCAGCTGTAAGATTAAAAAATCAGTTTGGAGGCAAGGTTTCGGTTGTATGCATGGGCCCTCCTATGGCAGAGGATGCCTTAAAAGAGGCCATGTCCATGGGAGCCGATAAAGCGTTCCTGTTGAGTGACAGGATTTTTGCTGGATCTGACACACTAGCCACAAGTTATGCTTTGTGGGCTGCAGCTAAACAAATTATAAAAGAAGAGGGACCGGTAGACGTTTTCTTTGCTGGAAAACAGGCTATCGATGGTGATACGGCGCAGACTGGTCCTGGTATTGCAACTAGGTTTAATGTTCCTTTAATAACCTATGTTGTTGATATTAAAAATGTTGACCCCGAAAAGAAGACTTTGGAATTGGTAAGGCTTTTGGAGAGTGGGCAAGAAGTTATTCAAACTACAATGCCTTGCTTCTTAACAGTGGAAGAGGAGCTGAACACTTTGAGCTATGCACCTTTGCCATATTTAATTAGAGCTGCTAAAACCTCTGTAAAGGTTTTGAACTCTAAAAATACTGAAATAGAGGCTGAGTATTGCGGATTAAAGAACTCTCCTACAAAAGTTAGAAAAGCGTTTACCCCTCCAAAGAGAGAGCGTGGCGAGATGATTGAGGGTGATTCTGTGGATGGCATCATTAACCAGCTTTATGAAAAAATCGAGCCCGTATTGAAAACTATGGGCAAAGTACAATAAGGGTGAGGTTGAGAAATGATTAAACAAGATATAAGTAAGTATAAGCATGTTTGGGTTTTCATTGAGCATGAAAATGGTGAGGTGGCAAGGGTTTCCTTTGAGCTTTTAACAAAAGCAAGGGAGCTTGCAAAAGACTTAGGGTGCGAAGTTCATGCGTTTACGGTAGGAGATAAGGTTGAGCAGTTCGCAGATGAGGTCTTCAAATATGGAGCTAAGAAATTTTTTGTAATTGAAGACCCATTTTTGAAAGATTATATTACCGAGCCTTACAGGGATGCAATCGTTCATTTAATAGAAAAACATAAACCAGAAGTGGTTCTGATAGGTGCTACAACTTTGGGTAGAGATTTGGCAGGAACAATTGCTACTGTTTTGCAGACAGGCTTGACTGCAGATACGACTGCTTTAGATATTGATCCAAAGACAAAGAATCTATTGATGACAAGGCCTACCTTTGGTGGTAACTTGATGGCTACGATTTTCTGTCCAGACAACAGGCCTCAGATGTCAACATCAAGGCCAGGCGTTTACAAAGCCATTGAAGAGCCAGCTAAGGGGCAAGTTGTAAAAGAGGAATTTGAATTTGATAAATCCAAGTACACGAAGCAAATTATTGAAAAGATTATAGAAGAAGGCGAAAAAGTAAATCTTGGGTTCTATGATATAGTTGTGTCTGGCGGCTTTGGAATGGGTTCTAAAGAGAATATGAAGTTAATACAAGAACTAGCCGATGTTCTTGGTGGTACATGGGCTGCAAGTAGAAAAGCAGTACAGGCTGGTTGGGCTCCCCAAACAAGACAGGTTGGGCAAACTGGCCAAACTGTTCACCCAAAAATCTATATAGCGTGTGGTATTTCTGGGGCGATACAGCACCAAGCTGGTATGAAGTCTTCAGAGGTTATTATTGCAATCAATAAAGACCCAGATGCCCCCATATTTGAGATTGCAACATACGGAATAATGGGTGATGTTATAGAAGTTCTTCCGAAGATGACACAAATGTTTAAGGAAAAATTAGGAAAGGCTTAAAAAGGAGAGCGAAATGAGTAAAAAGGATTTTGATGTAATAGTGGTTGGTGCTGGCCCAGCTGGAATGGCAGCTGCTTACGTTTTGGCTAAAGCTGGTGTTGATGTTATTGTTATAGAAAGAGGAAAATTTCCTGGTTCTAAAAACGTAATGGGCGGTATCTTCTACAGAAAGCCTATGGATGACCTAATTCCTGAATTTTACAAGGAAGCCCCCATTGAAAGACATATAGTTGAGCAGAGAATGTGGCTTATGGACGATGTGTCTCACTTTAGTATGGGGATTAAAACTCAGAAGCACAACTCTGAACCTTACAACTGTTTTAGTGTATTAAGAGCCCAATTCGATAAGTGGTTCTCTAAAAAGGTTGTTGAGGCAGGAGCCTTGTTAATTAATGAAACGGTTGTTACAGAACCTATCGTTGAGAACGGAAAGGTTGTAGGTGTTAGAACTGATAGACCACAAGGTGACCTATATGCAGATTGTGTTATAGCGGCAGACGGCGTTCAATCTTTTTTAGCAAAATCTTTAGGTTTAAGGAAAAAGATAACACCAAACAAAGTTGCTTTGGGTGTAAAAGAGATTATAGGTTTAAGTGAAGAACAGGTTAACGATAGATTTGGTATAAAGGATTCCAAAGAGGGTGTGACTATAGAAATCACAGGTCCATTCTTAAAAGGAATGGAAGGAATGGCTTGGATGTATACCAATAAAAACTCTGTGTCTATAGGCATAGGTGTAATAATTGATGATTTAATTAACCATAACATGAATCCTAACGATTTACTTGAATCCTTGAAAAATCATCCTTCAGTTTTACCTTTGATTGAAGGTGGAGAAACAAGGGAGTATCTTGCCCATGTAATACCAGAAGGCGGCTACAAGAGCGTTCCTAGGATGTATGCAGATGGCTTCATGGTTGCAGGTGACGCAGCAATGCTTGTTGATAGCGTACATAGAGAAGGTTCAAACTTGGCTGTAGAGAGTGGTAAATTGGCAGCAAAGACATACTTGGAAGCCAGAGAATCGGGTGATTTTTCTGAAAAAACTCTTTCGAGATATCAAGAAAAATTGGAAGAAACATATGTGCTACAAGATTTGAGATACTACAAGAACCTACCAGAGCTACTTGAGGAGAAGAGATACTTACTAACAGAATACCCACAGTTCTTAATTGATGCAATGACTGAAATATATACGGTTGATGGAGTTCCAAAACCAGAGAAGTTTAGGAAAATAAAGGGTGAACTTAAGAGTAGGTTTGGGTATATTGGACTTGCAAAAGATTTATACACTATTTGGAGGAAATTAAGATGAAAAAGCTTAGAATAGAAGATAAGCTTTACCTTGTAGGCTATAATGTTGACCATGAATATAGCCATCTAGGGATTTCTGATTCAGAGGCGTGCAAGACCTGCGAGAAGAAGCAGTGCACATATGTTTGCCCAGCCAGTGTTTATAGTTGGGACGAAAAGGAACAGAAAATTAATATTAACTACGATGCTTGTTTAGAGTGCGGTACTTGTAGGTTTGCCTGTGATTATATAACTTGGAAGTATCCACGTGGTGGTTTTGGTGTAGCCTATAAATTTGGCTAAAAAAAGATTTTTATCGTGTTACTTACAAAAAGCCCCTTTTATAGGGGCTTTTTTATTTGGGTGAATTATGGTTAAAAGGTTTATTGTTGGCGGATTATTAACAAATTGCTATGTTTATGTGGATGACGAAACAAAAGAAGCAATAATAGTAGACCCATCTGAAAATGATAGTTCTATAGACTCTTTTATTGACTCAAATGGTCTGAGTGTTGTTGCCATAATCAATACCCATTGTCATTTCGACCATGTGGGCGGAAATGCTTATTACAAGGAAAAATACGGCGTTTTACTTTCAATTGGTTATTATGATGTGGACTGTTTAAAAAGGGCTCATTTAGAGGCCAGAATTTTTGGAGTGTACATTAAGGAATCACCGAAGCCGGATTGTGCCCTTGATGATGGAGATGTGATAAATGTTGGCAGTTCTAAATTTAGCGTAATTCACACACCAGGACATACGCTTGGGTCTATCTGCTTATATGAACCAAAGGGAAAAATTCTATTTAGTGGAGACACTTTGTTTTTTGAATCTGTTGGTAGATGGGATTTGCCAGGTGGAGATTACGCTGCTTTAATGAGTAGTCTCAAAAGACTATTTGAGCTACCAGATGATGTTATAGTCTATCCTGGTCACGGAGATCCAACCCAAATAGGCCATGAGAAAAAGCACAATCCTTTTGTAAAATAAATAAAAAGCCCGCCACATCTTTTTAAGAAGTAGCGGGCAACTTTGAAATCTGTTTTTTAATACATGCCACCAGCACCTGCGCCAGCGCCGGCCATCATTTTATCTTCTTTTTCTTTTTCTTTAGGGTCATCGGTGATTAAGCATTCGGTTGTGAGCATCAGTCCAGCAACGGAAGCTGCATTCTGAATTGCTGTTCTTTCTACCTTTGTTGGATCGATGATACCCTTCTCAAACATATTCACGAATTCACCGTTCCTTGCATCAAATCCGTAAGATACATCACTGTTTTCTTTAATCTTGTTGATGATTATTGAGCCTTCAAATCCAGCATTACTTGAAATTACTTTTGATGGCTCTTCCAATACTTTCTTTATTATTCTTATACCAATTTCTTGGTCTTCGTTCTCACCCTTTAAATCTTCAAGGGTCTTTTGACATCTTAATAGTGATACACCACCACCAGGCACAATGCCTTCCTCAACGGCTGCCTTTGTAGCATTCAATGCATCCTCAACCCTTGCTTTTTTCTCTTTCATCTCTGTCTCAGTTGCAGCGCCAACTTTAATAATTGCTACTCCGCCGGCAAGTTTTGCCATTCTTTCTCTCAATTTCTCTTTGTCATACTCGCTTGTAGACTGCTCAATTTGAGCTTGTATTTGTTTAATTCTTGCCTGTATTTCTTCTTTTGATCCCATACCGTCAACGATTGTTGTGTTCTCTTTGTCAACGATTATTTTCTTGGCTCTTCCCAAGACATCCAAGTCAACGGAGTCAAATTTCATTCCTGTCTCTTCACTGATTACTTGACCACCCGTTAAAATTGCTATATCTCTAAGCATCTCTTTTCTTCTATCGCCAAATCCCGGTGCCTTAACTGCACAGCACTGCAGAGTTCCTCTTAGTTTGTTAACAACAAGTGTTGCTAGGGCTTCACCCTCCACCTCTTCTGCTATTACCAAGAATGGCCTGCCTGTCTTTGCAATTTTCTCTACGATTGGTAAGAACTCTGTCATTGAGCTTACTTTCTTGTCTGTTATTACGATAAATGCATCCTCAAGCTCAGCTATCATTTTATCTGTATTCGTAACAAAGTAAGGAGACAAATAACCTCTATCAAACCTCATACCTTCAACAACTTCATGTGTTGTTTCCGTTCCTTTTGCTTCTTCAACTGTTATTACTCCGTTTTTACCTACTTTATCCATAACTTCGGCAATTATCTCACCTATCTCTTTATCGTTGTTTGCGGAAATTGTACCAACCTCAGCAACCTGTTTTTTCTCGGTTACTTCTTTGGATATCTTTTTGAGTTCCTCAACAACTTTTTCTACAGCTTTGTCAATTCCCCTTTTTATCTCTATTGGGTTTGCACCAGCTGTTACATTCCTTAAGCCCTCTCTGTATATTGCCCTTGCCAATACTGTTGCTGTTGTCGTACCGTCACCTGCAACATCGCTTGTCTTAGATGCAACCTCTTTAACTAGCTGTGCCCCCATGTTTTCATAAGGGTCTTTGAGCTCTACTTCCCTTGCCACAGTAACGCCGTCTTTAGTGATGGTTGGGCTACCAAACCTTCTGTCTATAACTACATTTCTACCTCTAGGTCCCATTGTAACGGCAACTGCATCGGCTAACTTATTTACGCCTCTTAAGATTGCCTCTCTTGCACTATCGCTAAATTCTAAAATTTTTGCTGTCATCCTATCACCCCCTTATTTTAATTAACAAATTTACCCAAGATTTCGTCTTCTTTTAGAATCACATACTTTTTGTCATCAATTTTAATTTCGTTGCCAGCGTATTTTTCATAAACTACAACATCGCCCTTGCTTACGATTTCTACGTCATCTCCAACTTCCACTACAACTCCCTGCTGTGGCTTTTCTTTTGCTGTGTCTGGAATAATGATTCCGCTCTCCGTCTTCTGCTCTAAATCCTGTGGTTCTACCAAAACCCTGTCCATTAAAGGCTTGAATGCCATTTTCCCACCTCCTTTTAGTTTTTGTTAGCACTCATTGTTCTCGAGTGCTAACAGTACTCCTTTTTCTTCAATTTTCAAGTCAATATATTGTAAAATAATAGAAAATAAACCAAAATAAATATAAATAATATGTAATTTCTCGTTTTTTCATTTAAAGTCAATTTTTGTCAGATTTAATATTATTTTTAGTAAAAATTTGACAAACATGGAGTGTTGTGATAATAAAATGTTGCTTTAAATTTTGGTAGAAGGGGGTTTAGTAAGTGGCTAATCACAAGTCTGCAGAGAAAAGGGCAAGACAAAACGAAAAAAGATATATGAGAAACAAAGCTTACAGGACGAAACTTAAAAACATTTTAAAGAAAACGAGAACAAAAATAGAAACGGAGACGGATAAAACAAATTTAGAGGCACAGCTCAAAGAAGCAGAAAGGGCAATAAGAAAGATTTGCTCCAAAGGCATAATCCATGAGAATAAAGCCTCACGCTTGGTTTCCCGCCTTTATAAGAGATATCACAAAAAAATTGCGCAGGCCTCTTAAAGTTTGAGGTCTTCGCCTCTAACTATTTTTTAAGTTTTAAATAATCTGCTTATTTTCCGAAGAAAGCTGGTTTTTTCATTTAAATCTATAAACTCGAAAAATTTGTCTTTGTCTAAAACCAGCACCACACTATCTTCCAATATAACTCCTATATCTAAGAATTTTTTAGCTTTTTCTTTTTCTATTCTATCACCCTTGAAAACTATTGTTGGGTCAACAATGATCATATTTTCTTGAATTTTAAAGCCCTCTCTTTTTGTTTGGAATAGGTTTTTCCACATAAAACTTCCTCTGTAGTAGTAGTCGAGCAGCGGTTTATCGATGAAATAATCTGGCTTTTCCATTTTTGCTATTTTGAAGTATCCTTCAAATATTTTTCTGGTTAAGTTCAGATAATCCCCGTTTCTTACAACATTATCTTCGTTTTTGACCTGCTGTGAGAATCTAAATGAGAAGTCTTTGAATAAGGAATCATCAATTCCCTCTATAACGTCGCTAAAATAGTCATCAGTTTGAGATTTTTTGGTTTTATCAAAAGGTTTATTAATTTGCAGGTAGTAGATTCTCCTGATTATTTGCATATTTGCGTTGAATTCTGTGTTTGTCGTCGCTATCAAGCATGGGTGTTTTCCGCTCAATGAATTTGTTATGCTTTTAACGAAACTCTCACCTTTGGTTGCTGAGGCAGATGAACTAGTGAAGTAATCCTTCGTTATTTCGTCTATTAAAATAGGGAAAATATTCTCCGAGAAGAAGTAGTCTCTGATATTTGCTGGCTTTATGTCAGTGTTGTAGTGAAAGTATCTACCCTGTGTTCCAAGTAGTCTGCTGATAAACTCAAGTAGATGGGTTTTGCCCGTCCATGCTTGGCCTGCAATGACCAAAAACGGCGGTATGTCGGATAGTGCCGTATCCCTTCCTTTGTTTTTTGCATGTATCTGTCTAATTTCCCATATAAATGGTGAACTGAAAGCATAAAGTATTGCCTCAAAAACCCTCTGTTTGGAATACAGTTTTTTGGTTCCTATAGTGAATTTCTCGTATGCACCGACAAACATATTTATTTTCTTTATGAAAGTTGTTATAGTTTCTTCGTCAATAGGTTTCGAATACTGCTCAAAATCATCTGTTTCTCTATTTCCTATGTAGAGTATATCATCCGTTTCATTATAAACAATCTCTCTCCTTAGGTCCAGTTCATCAGATTTCCTGCTGAGTCGCGTTATTTTAACTGATATAAGTTGCTGTTTCTTTGGGATTTCTTTGGGTGAAACTACCAAAACCCCTTTTTTAGTTCTTTTGGTTAGTGTGTTTATTATATCTTTGCTATTTGTTAAATATTCTTTTTTGTATTCTACCATGTCCGTTTCTACATTGCTTTCGTTCATCAGCTCCTCTAATGCTTGGGATGAGACACCGGCTATACTCAGTTTACCTAGGTTTTCTTTTAATAAATCTAACGCCGTGTTTGTTGAGAATACTTGTATTGTAGTTTTATTTTCTTTTTTAAGCCTTTCTGGCACATAATCTATAGACTCAGACCATATGTGTTCAAATCTGTCAGTCATGAGTTTTACTAAATCTGGATTGTAGGTTTTATCGTATGCAATAACCTCTTCAAACTGGTTTTTGCCCGAGAGTGCTTTTTGGGTTAAGTTTGCAGAACCCATAATTGCCCGTGTTTCTTGATCATTTTTCAGTATAAATAGTTTAGAGTGAATGGTTATGCCTAATTTGCTATATCTAACCTGTATTTCGTCATTTTTAATCTTGTCTATGATTTCCTGTGGTAGCGATTTAAAAAATTCAAACTGGGGTTCGGGGTTTATTAAGTTGAATTTATCATTTATGTCGTTGTCTTCTATGCCAATTATGAGTTTTACTTCTTGGAACCTGTGTTTAATAACAAAGTCGAAGAAAAACTTAGGTGATGATACAAATGTTATAGCTAATAGCTCACGAAACCCGCCAAACAGGGCATCTATGTTTTTTTCGAATGGTTTATCGTTTAGAATAACATTTAAATATTTGACTTTCTTTGTGGTTTTCAATATATCCATCTTCAATCCTTCGCAATTAAGTTAATCGTTATTTATTGTAAAGTTTAAAAGAAGCCAAAGCAAATGTTTTGCGGCCATTATTTTTTTTAAAGATTCATTCTGTGTTTAGAAATACAATTTTCCAAAGGCTGCTATTGAGTCTTTTAGAGAAGAAAGCTTTTCCCTTGTATCTTCCACTGTTTCCAGCGCTATGTCGTTAATCGCCAGACCTTCTTCGTTTTTTATCTGAGATTTAACCTCACCCCATGGGTCGTATATCGCAGAATAGCCACCTATTTCCCATTTGTCACTTAATCCAACCCCATTGGAAGTGAGAAAGAAAAGTTGATTTTCTATAGCCCTTGACCTGCCTAGAACAAGCCAATGGTCAAGGCGAGTTTTAGGCCAAATAGCTGGGTTTAGGTGTATTAGTGCCCCGTCAAAGCTCGCTTTTCTAAAGAGTTCCGGGAATCTCA
>WFYS01000083.1 GCA_015490005.1 Desulfurellaceae bacterium
CATGCTTTCAAAGTCATAAACGCTCTCTGGGGCTTAGGCATGATGAGCTTAACAAAAATTATCGCTGTCTTTGATAAAAATGTTAACGTACAAGATATAGGTGAGGTAATTTGGAGATTAGGCAACAATATAGAGCCACAGAGAGACATAATATTTACAAAAGGTCCGCTGGATGTTTTAGAACATGCCTCAGACATACCGTTTTTAGGTTCAAAGATGGGCATAGATGCAACAAAGAAGTGGAAAAGTGAAGGGTTTTCAAGGGAGTGGCCAGACGACATAGAAATGGAAAGCAACGTAGTTTTAAAAATGGATAAGCTGTTGAAAAAATACTGGAAAGGGGGTCAAAAATGAATGTAATTGATGCTGTGAAAACAAGATTTTCTGTGAGAAAATTTTTGGATAAGCCTGTTGATAAAGAATTGGTGTATAAAATTTTGGATATTGCGCGATGGTCTCCATCTGGACATAACCTGCAACCGTGGGAAGTAGCTGTTGTAATGGGTAGAAAGAAAGATGAATTATCAGAGAAATTGATTGAAGCTGTAAAAAACAAATCTGAGAGAAAATACGATTATTTTTATAGCCCAAAAGTATTGCCAGAGCATATAAATGCAAGAAGGAAACAGTGTAATACGCTCGTTTTTGAACACAAAGGAATAGACCCTAAAAACGATAAAGAAGCGCTTATGGAGCACATACTCGAAAATTTTAGGTTCTTTGGAGCACCTGTAGCTCTAATCATTATGAGAGAAAAAGAGTTAGGAGATCCATCTTATATAGATTTGGGTATATTTGGCCAAACAATTATGCTAACTGCATTGGAGTTTGGACTAGCCACATGCGCACAAACCTCCGTTGCAGCGTACCCCTATGTAATCAGGGATGTCTTGGGAATTCCAGAAAACAAAATGATAGTTTATGCCATTGTTCTTGGATACCCAGACATGGATGCCCATATCAACAAGCTCAGAATGCCGCGCGATGAGGTTGAGAAATTTGCTACATTCTACGAATAGATGACCAAAAATATTTTAATAGAAACACTTAATAAACTGGAAAGCTCCCTGTTTAGGGAGCTTTTTTTTAATAACAAAAAAGAAGCAGAAAAACTTTTAAAAAAACAAGAGTCGATTTTAAAATTCGACAAGAGCGTAAGATGGCTTTTGAAAGACATAAACTCATTAGGCCTATCAAAAAGAATAATAGAAACACTTAAAAATAGAGGTATCGACAAGATACTTGACTTAGTTTATCTAAAACCTTTAAGAGTTGAAGATTATACGTTTAAAAATCCTAAAGAGATAAAAAACGGCGATTATGTAGCGATTAAAGGCATTGTCGTCTCAAAAAATAGGGGAAACCGGGTTCTAAGTTTAATAGTCAATGTTCAAGGCATGCACATAAGGTGTAATTGGTTTAATATCACACCGTATCTTAGAAAACTAATAAAATCTATAAACCTTGGGGATGAGCTTGTCTTTTTGGGAAAAATAATTGTTGATGGGTTTATCAGGCAGCTCAATCATCCAAAGATAGAAAATCCAAAAGATTTTGATGAATTCAAGAAAATTGTATATCCATCTGTAGGTAATTTGAGAAATTCCACAATTCAAAAAGTCATAAGCCAAGCTTTGGAAATAGCTCCTAAAAAACCTTATGAATGGTTGCCGTACTCATCCATTGTAAAAAACGACCTATGTTTTTTTAGTGAAACTTTAGAGCAGATGCACACTGCAGGCAATTTTGACAATATAGATAAAAGATTAAAGTACGAGGAGCTGTTCTTGCTTCTGCTTGCGCTAAAATTACAGGAGAAGAAACTCAAAAGCCACACAGCACCGTCTATAACAGTTAATAAAGAATTTTTAAAAGAAATCAAAAAAACCCTGCCGTTTCAGCTAACAAATGGACAAGCCAAGGCTTTAGAAGAGATATTGAATGATTTAAAAAACGACAGACCTATGCTTAAGCTCTTGCAGGGCGATGTCGGATGCGGCAAAACCATAGTGAGCTTAATTGCAGCCTTAATTGTGGTGAAAAACGGCTATCAAACAGCCATAATGGCACCAACCCAGCCCCTTGCTATACAATTTTTCGAGCAAGCAAAATCGCTTTTTGAAAAGTTTGGATATTCTGTAGAACTTTTGATTAGCCCAACTAAAAACAAGAAAAAGATATATAAACAGTTAAAAAACGGCGAAATAAATTGCATAGTAGGCACACACTCTCTTTTGCAGGAAAATGTGGAATTTAAAAAATTGGGTTTTATTGTTATAGACGAGCAGCATAGGTTTGGAGTTGAACAGAGAAAAACATTGTCAAAAAAGGGAAGCTTTCCACATGTTCTCATAATGAGTGCAACCCCTATTCCTAGAAGCTTGTCTATGATTCTCTACTCAAAAACATCCCTAAGCACAATAAAAGAAAAGCCAAAAAACAGAGGAAAACTGAAGACACTGCACTTTTTCAAGAAAGATTCAAGAAAAGCTTATAAAATAGCAATAGAAGAGATTAGAAAAAAACACCAAGTTTATGTAATAGCACCGTTAATTGAAGAATCTGAGCACTTTGAAAATGTGGAAGCGGCAAGAAAACTGTTTGAGTCTTTGAAAAGCACCTATTTTAAAAACTTTAAAATATCGCTTCTCCATGGAAAGTTGAAGAGTGAAGATAAAGAAAAAATGATACTTGAGTTCAAAGAAGGAAAAATAGACTGCCTTGTGAGCACAACTGTTGTAGAAGTTGGTATTGACTCACCTAATGCAACTGTCATTATAGTAGAAAATGCCGAAAGATTCGGTTTATCTCAACTTCATCAACTAAGAGGACGCGTTGGTAGGAGCAATTTAGACAGTTACGCCATTTTTATAACAGACAACAAATTAACAGATAACGCCCGTAAAAGAGTAAGAGCGCTTTTAAAAACAAACGATGGATTTGAAATAGCGGAAATGGACTTTAAGCTGAGGGGCTCAGGAGAAATCTTAGGAGTAAAGCAACATGGCAGAGACCTTGTATACACAGATATTATAAAAGACAAAGAATTGATAAAAAGCGTTAAAGGTGATGTTGAAACATTAATTGAAAAGGATTATCCTTTCAGCGAAGGGTTGCTGAAAATTATGAACTACAAATGGGAGAAAAGGTTCAATTATATCAATGTGGGGTGATTTTATGAAAGTTGCTGTTGGGCAGTTAAATGTTTCACCTGGAGACGTTGATAGAAATTTTAAGAGAGGCGAAAACTTAATAAAACAGGCAAAAGATGAGGAATGTAAACTTATACTTTTACCGGAGGTGTGGACAACAGGGTTTCCGTTTAAAAAGCTAAAAGATCTATCCAATACCACTCCACAAATATTGGAAGAAATTAAAAAATTATCCAAAGATATCATGGTTTGCGGGACATACATAACGGATAGCTTAAACTCGGATAAGGTTTTTAACACCTTTTATGCTATTTTAAACGGTGAGGTAGTTTTCTCATACAAAAAAATGATGCTGTTTGGACTTACAGGTGAAGACAAATACTTCGACAAAGGAGACTTAGGTCAAAAAAATACATTTAAAGCGTTGGGTTCAACATTTGGGGTTAGCATATGCTATGAGTTGAGATTCCCGGAACTCTTTAGAAAAGCGAGCTTTGACGGGGCACTAATACACCTAAACCCAGCTATTTGGCCTAAAACTCGCCTTGACCATTGGCTTGTTCTAGGCAGGTCAAGGGCTATAGAAAATCAACTTTTCTTTCTCACTTCCAA
>WFYS01000084.1 GCA_015490005.1 Desulfurellaceae bacterium
GTATATTTATTCTTAACTTCAAGTATCATATTTAGAATACAATCAAACATTTCTATTTCTAAAAAGCCGTTATAGCCAAACTTTGCAATAGGTATAACACTTACAAAATTTTCTGCTTTTTCATCTTTCCAGCTAACAGATGTTTCTTGCATTCTCTTAATATTCTTTTTAAGAGTTTGCTCATTAATATTACAATACTCACAAAGCTGTTTAGTATTTATTTTTATCTTTGTTAAATGAGTAGGTTTACTCTTTAAATCATAAGCTAAAAAGAAAAGGATCTTAAGAGCTGTTAAATTATTTGATTTAACAAAACTTTCTACAAGGTCATTTTTAATTTTAACCAAGTTAGACTTCTTTACAGTTTTTCTTTTTGTTGATATTGTTGCCATTTTGTGACCCCTTTTTGTAAATTGTGACCTATAAGAATTATAAGACACATTATATTAATATGACCTTAATTAAACAATGGACACAATTTTATCCATTTGGACACAAAATGCATATCCATTTGGACACAAAATGCATATCCATTTGGACACACTATTATTTTTTTTTAGTGCCTCAAACCCCCATAAAATGGGAAGATGAAAAAGTTATTCACACCCCTATAACTGTTTCTAATAAAGGTTTTTAATAATAAAGGGCAAAAAACAATAGGAATATTGAGTCCGTTTCACTCCCTCAATATTTCATTTTATTTGATGCAGTTCTAGCGAACTGATTAAAAGGTGTCTTGACATAATCGACCAAGGTCGATTAGTCGCTTTTAGTTTTTAAGAGCAAGAACAGTGGTTTAGGAAGAAGTGTTCCACTTCGCTAGTGCATAAATTAGCTAGTGCAGATAAGTTCCTCGCTTCGCTCAATGATATGCCGTAGCTATTTGTAGGACATCAACGGGCTACGCCCTCTATCCTGCGGATGGCTCTTCACTTTGAATTTTAAATAGCGATAGGATTAACAAAAATAGCCCTAAATCGCTTTTAAAGCGTTTTTGAGTACAAATGCTTGTCTTTGAAATAAAAAGAGCTTCACGCTCAAATATGAGCCGATTTACATATTAAAATCGTTTTGCTGTTCGTTTTGCTGTTCGTTTTGCTCTTTTTGGAGTTCACTTTCTATATCGTATCTAGTATCATAATCTTGCATAAGTAGCTCATATTCTGGGCTATCTTTGCCATATTTCTTTTCGATTTCATCTCTCATATGTCTATATATATCCATCCATTGCCCTGCCGATACTGCCTTAGTGTCCGTCAGGTCTTGATAGTTGTCTAATTTCTTGTAATTTATCTCTGCTATCTCTGCTATCTCTTCATTACTCAATTCATCAGGTTCAGGAGTAGGAGTAGTCTCTTCAAGCATTTCAAACATTTCAAAAAGATAGTCTGCGTCATTAAGCTTATTAGGTTCAGGTTCAGGAGTAAGAGTAGGCTCTTCACTTTCTATTTGTTTGTCTCTCATTTGCCTAAAAATTCTCTCACTTATTTGCCTTTTTACTTCGCTAATAAAATACTCATCCCCTCTAATATTGAGATTAGATAAGTCCCAACCCTTAGCCTGGGCTATGTCAAGTATTAGCTTAACTTGCTCTTCGGTATTTGTTCCATTTGCCTCTATCCTATCCCCTAAATCACGAACTTTCACACCAATCTTTTTGTTAAAAAAGTTCGTTTGTAACCCCTCTGATTTAACAAAGTAACCTCGTAAATCAGAGGTTATCAGAGCTTTGTATTTTTCAAAAAATAGCTTATGCTGATAACTTTTTTCAGTTGATATTTGATTATCTGCCTTGTTGATGTTGAGTTCTTTTTCAAGCTCTCTTAGCTTCTCTTTGAGAGAGTAATTGTCACTTTCTAGCTCTTGCACCTGTTCTCTAAGTTTCTCAATCTCTTTGCGGTTTTGTCGTTTTAATACTCTAAGTTCTTCAAGCTCTTTGGCTTGAGCCTTTGCGACCTCTTGAGCCTCTTTGACTTCGGCAGCAGTCGTGACTTTATAATCATCTGGCTTATATAATGCGGTCTTTGTAAAGTCCTCAATAATCTCTTCCATTATCGCTTTGTTACCCTTGAGCTTCTTCAACTGTTCAAGGTTTAACCCCTTATCTTTGGCAAGTGCTTCAAGCTCTTTGTATTTTGCTTTCAAAATTGCGTGCTGTTCTTTTGTAGCCGTTCCACTATCAACCAAAGCTTGCTTTTCTTGATTGAATTGAGCCTTTACGTCTTTTATTTTCGCTTTGATTTCTTTCGTGGCTTCTGCTACCAAATCGCTTCTAATTTCCGCCTCTCTTTTCCAATCGTATGTATCCAATCGAACCGCTTTTGAGTTGTGCTTTCCCCGTTCCATTTTCAAGCTATCTGCCAGAAAAGTTTGGAAGTCGGAATAGAATTTTTTATCAAGTCGTTTTTCTCGTGTTGCTTTGACTTGTTTTTTTGATTTATTTTTGTTCTGGTGTTGTGCTATTGATATGCCGTGACTATCTATGCCCATAAGTTCGATATGCGCGTGATAATTTTTATGCTCTTCGCCCGTCTCTTTATCGACATATCCCTCGTCCCGATGAATAGCAATTTGTAGCACCTTTGTATCAAGATATTTTTCAAGATATTTTTTAACTTCTTCAAGGTCGTTTAGTGTGTGGTGTTGGTGTAGATTAATAATTAGGCTTCGGTGTGTAGCAATATTCTTTTGTAATTTTTGATTTGTGCGGGCGGTGTAGGCTTCACTTCTTTTTTGAAGTTCTTGCCGATACATTTTCATAGCCTCATTTGCACTACAAGAAACATCATTTTTTTCATCTGAAAAAATTGAGTTTTTTGTCTTATGACTTCGGTCATTATGATAAAAATATCCACTCCCACCAACTGCAAAATGACCGCTACTTTTCGCTTCCGCCATAATAATACTCCAAATACTTTTGGAGTATTATATCATTTTTCACTAAGCTTGCGACTGAAAAACTCATCTGATATCCTGCCAAGGTATCAGTGAGTACTCACTGATACCCTAAAGGGATATCAGATGAGAAAAAGCAATCGTAAACTATTTGCTTTTTATTTTAAAGACCGTACTTATTTTCAAGCTCTTTTTTATCTTCTTTTAGCTTCTCGATTTTTGCTTTCATAGTTGCAATTTGTTTGTCTATTGTAGCAAGCTTCTTTAGCTCTTTTATTTTCGCATTTATTTTTTGCTGTGTTGTTAGTTCTTTTTGTGTATCCGTTGTCGTGTTTTCGTTTAGCATTTAAGCTCCTTTGTTTTTTGTATTTTATCATATAATTTACTATATAGTAAATTGATTTATTTCCAACACTAAAATAGTGTTGGTTGCGGATTATTATCTATCAAGTGGATTGTAACGCCAACGGCTTTTGCTCTTCCTACTGTATGAGCCTCTTTATCGTAATTCACATCGTAAACAAAAGAGAGCTTTGAATTTGTGTCCAAGTCTTCTTTTACAGGTTTAAGTATTTTTCTATCAAACTCACCAAGCCTTTTATAATTTGTACCAAACAAAAGGTTAAGCTCTTCGAGGTCATATTTTTTTAACTTTGGAACGTGTTCATCAAAGCCGTTCATCATCTCAAGGAGCAATATCATTCTTGCACTATGCTTTGACTTTAATCTCATAAGTTGTTCAGCATTTACAAGTGTATATTTATTCTTAACTTCAAGTATCATATTTAGAATACAATCAAACATTTCTATTTCTAAAAAGCCGTTATAGCCAAACTTTGCAATAGGTATAACACTTACAAAATTTTCTGCTTTTTCATCTTTCCAGCTAACAGATGTTTCTTGCA
>WFYS01000085.1 GCA_015490005.1 Desulfurellaceae bacterium
CCATTGCCGAATTGATTGAACACGCCAACGACGAGTTAAGACACGCCGATATGGTGGCAAACAGAATCATACAGCTTGGCGGTGAGCCTGTTATGTCTCCCAAGATGTGGTTTGATTTTACCAACTGCGGTTATGACCAACCGAGCGATTATTTCGTTAAAAAAATCCTGGAGCAGAACATAAAGGGAGAACAGTGCGCCATCAACGTTTATAACGATATCATAAAAGAGGTTTCTCAAAAAGACCACGTAACCTACAATCTCGCTTTGCAGATACTTGAAGATGAGGTCGAACACGAAGAGGACTTGCAATCTTTACTGGAGGATATTTCGGTAATGTTGAATAAATAAGGCAGCTTTATACAGTTAACCGCCCGTTGTCTTGAAAAAAGGCGACGGGCTTTTTTATTGTTGATTTTTTAAGTTTTAAATGCAAAAATTACTATTGAGAAAATGTAGGGTATAAAATTTTTATTGAGTTTGATATCGTTTTTGGAAGGTATTTATGAACATTGCTGTTATTGATATAGGAAGCAATTCTGTTAGAATGCAGATATCTAAAGTACGAGACGGTATGTACGATGTTGTTGAAGAATATAAAAGAATGCTGAGATTGGGAGACGATGTATTTTCCGAGGGAACAATCAAGGAAACCACAATGGAAGAACTTATCGTAACACTCAACGAGATGAAGGAGCTTTATCTCTCAAAATCGGTGAACACCGTTAGGGCGATAGCCACCGCTTCTTTCAGGGAGGCTTCAAATGCCGGGTATGTTGTTGGCAAAATAAAACACTCAACCGGTATTCTAATAGAAATTATTGACGGTCAAAGCGAAGCCTATCTCGGTTTTTTGGGCGTCAGTGCCAATTTTGAGCTGAAAAACTCAAGGGTTTTAATAACAGATATAGGCGGCGGCAGCGCCGAGTTTATGGTAGTTGACAATGAAAAACCTATTTTTTCAAAATCAACGCCTTATGGCTGCAATAAACTTTTGCACAGGTATTTTAAAAGCGACCCTGTTAGAGAATCCGAAGTGATCAAATTTAAAGAAGATATGGATAAAGAGCTTTCCGCTTTGCCTATAGATGACAAAATAGAGCATATAATTTGCCTTGGGGGAACATTGAATAATATATCCTATATCTCAAGCAAGGGCAGCAGCGAAAGGGTAAAGTATGTTGACAGAAAGTTTTTAAAAGGATTTTTGAGAGGAATTATCAGCAAGAGCATAGAAGAGAGAAAAAAGATTAGGTATCTTGAGCCAAAAAGAGCCGATATAGTACTACCTGCGGCTCTGTTAATAGACAAAATCTTGTATAAAGCTCAAAAAAGCGGATTTTATACTCTAAGCGGAGGGCTAAGAAGCGGTTTGACAATTGACACAATAAACAAATCGGGTATTGTTTTGGATTTTCAAAAAAAGCACCATAGTTTGAGACTGGCAAGAATAATCCAAATTGGTAAAAAGTTTAACTTTGAGAGAATCCACGCAATGCAGGTTAAAAAACTGGCTTTGTCGATATTCGATAAGACAAGAATATTGCATAAACTCCAAGACAGAGAGAAAAATATACTGGAGGCGGCGGCAATTTTGCACGACTGCGGAAACTATATATCCTATTCCAAACACCACAAACACAGCTACTACCTGATAAAGAATTCCGATTTTATAGGGTATTCTTCCAAAGATGTGGAGTTAATTGCCAATGTAGCGAGATACCACAGAAAAAGCCCGCCAAAAAACACACACGAAAACTTTAATTCTCTGAGTGTTGAAGAAAAATTTATTGTAAAAGCTCTTTCTGCAATTTTGAGAATTGCAGATGCGGTTGACAGGACCCATGATGCAAGGGTTTCCTGCGTTGATGTTAGAATTGAAAATCGGGTTGTCTATTTTCAATTTACGTCTAAAAAGGAGCTGCTGTTGGAGATTAATGCATTTAACAGTAAAAAGAATCTGTTTGAAGATGTCTTTAATGTAAAGGCGGTGGCAAGATGAAAAACGGTCTTTTTGCTGTGATAAACATAGGAACCAGTGCTTTCAGAATGGAGATAGGTTCTTTTTTAGACGGCAAATACAGGCAAATAGAGTACCTGGTTAAATCGTTGTCTTTAGGAAAAGATACCTTCTCTAACGGTTTTATATCCTCTGCAAGCATCCATGAGGCG
>WFYS01000086.1 GCA_015490005.1 Desulfurellaceae bacterium
ACGCCAATTTGCCACGCTGTTTGATGCAGGTGTGCCTATTTCGACGATTTTGGAGCGCTTGAGTGAGCAGACAACCTCGTTTAAATTAAAGGGTATAGTTGAGCAGATAAAGAAAGATGTTGACGGAGGAATGTCTTTGAGTGAGGCATTTACTATTCATAAGAATGTATTTTCACCGTTGTACATAAACATGCTCAGGGTTGGCGAGGAAAGCGGAACATTGGATGTGGTTTTAGAGAGACTTGCAACGATTTTAGAGACTGAACTAAGAACGAGGAACAGAATAAAGACGGCCACGCGATATCCAAAAATCGTGGTTACGGCTATTGTTGTAGCTTTTACAATAATAATCACATTTGTTATACCCAAGTTTGTTGGACTATTTCAAAGATTTAATGCCAAACTGCCATTGCCTACGAGAATATTAATATGGGTAAACGGTTTTGCACACCATTACTGGTGGTTGGTTTTAGTGCTAATTGCAGGTGGAATTTTTGCGTTCAAAAGGTATAAGATGACAGAAACTGGAAAAAGAAAAATAGACGAGTTAATTTTAAAAGCGCCAATAATAGGCAAGCTTGTGCATAAAATCTACATATCAAGAATGATGAGAATCTTAGGGCTTTTGTATAAAAGCGGTCTTGCCATAACAACTGCTTTGAGCATTGTTGCTGAGGTTACGGGCAACGAAATAGCACGGGATGCCGTTTTGGTTATCAGGGCTGATGTGGAAGGCGGTGCGACAATATCAAAACCTATAAGGAACAATGAGTTTTTCCCGGATATTGTGAGCGATATGGTTGCTGTAGGCGAGGAGACGGGAAGATTGGATGATATGATGTTTAAGGTTGCCGATTACTTTGATGAAGAAATAGAATATGCAATAACTAATCTTTCCACTGCACTTGAGCCGATTCTTTTGATGTTTATTGCGGGAATGGTTCTCCTTCTTGCATTGGGCGTGTTTTTGCCTATGTGGGATATGGTCAAGGTTGTTCATTGATGAAAAAGGGCTTTTCGGCATGGGAAGAGGTTATAGTCATTGCTGTAATCGCGATTATGGTTAGTGTAGTTTATCAAAGGTATGAAATGTTGAGAAAAAAAGCTATAAAAACGCAACTGAGAATCGAACTTTCCAATCTTAAGCTTGCTGTTGAGCTGTATAAAATTAAAAACGGCAAATTTCCTGCTAACCTTTTAGAACTTTATAAGGGTTATTTGTATTACAAGGGCTTTAGAATAGATAAAAGTAAACAGAAGTTGTTTGATAGATTGAATCATGCTTATATCTATGACAACAAAACGGGCTCTGTTTACATAAACCCAGAAACAATCAAGGCATTGAAATGAAAAGCGGTTTCACACTAATAGAGCTTATTATTGTTATTGTGTTGATAGCTATACTATCCATTGCCGTTGGACCAAAGATATTTACAAGTGGATACAAACAAAGCGCTGACCAGATAAAGTTTGCTACCATAGTTCGGTATGCACAGCATGAGGCTATGGTTAGAGGCGGTGGTGTTTGTATCGAGTTCAGAGACAAAAGTCATTATTATTATGTTGAAGATAGCTCAAGCAATAAGATTTTGGTTCCGGGTGAAAAAAGTGAGAATATACAGGTGCAGGAAAGTATAAATAGCTCGGTTTCACCAATTTGTTTTGATTTTATAGGCGAGCCTGTTTATGACAATGGAAGCAAAATAATGGATAATACAACGATTGTGGTTGACGGTAAGAAGGTTGTTGTTACGCCTATTGCTGGCGGTGTGATCTTAAATGATTAAAAGTAAAGCTGGTTTTACGCTTATTGAGATAATACTTGCCATAGTTGTGTTTTCCATTGGTGTGGTAGGCATTATGGTAGTTTTTTACAACACGTTGGGCAGAACGTCTAATCCCATTGTAAGGCACAGGGCAATTGATGTGACGAGTTCTGTTATGGATGTGATACTGTCAAAAAAATTCGACAACGACACGCCAAATGGCGGGGGTGTTATTCCTTTAAGTGAAGTTAATATAGGTAAAGAGAGTACGGATGGAAACAGTACTGAGACATTTGACGATGTGGATGATTTTAATGGCTTAAGCTGCACAACAGGCTCAAGCGGGTGTTTTCCTGACGTTACGCCGGGGTATCATGTAGAGGTAACTGTTCAGTGTGCAAAGTTGAATGGCAATAACGTTGAGATTGCAAGCTGCCCCCAAAATTTTAAACTTATAACTGTAAAGGTCAAACCGAAAGGGCTCAATGAAACGTACACATTAAAAGCGTTAAAAGGAAACTTTTAATATGATTTTAAATTTTGAATTTTGAATTAGAGAGAGTATATGGGATTTAATTGGAAAAAAATCAATCCAAAATCTAAAATTTATAATTCAAAATTGTCAGCAGGGGGTTTTACTCTTGTTGAATTAATTATAACGATTGTGCTTGTGGGCATAGTGGCTTATCTTGGCTCTAATCTAATTGCGCCTGTTATGGAAGGATATATTGATACGCAAGTTAAAACACTGCTTTTTAGTGAGGCTCAATATGCTACAAGTAGAATGGCGATTGAGCTAAGAAACGCTATACCGAACACAATAAAGGTTTTAAATGATAGTGAGATTGAGTTTGCTGAGTTTAGCGATGCGGGCTATTATTCCCCTATTCAGAATTTAGATAATATCTCGTGTTTTGAAATTAACGTTTCAGCTGGTGATTATGTGTCCATTTATAACACAAGGCCTGATTACTTCTATGGCGGAGACAGGATCTATAAAATAGAACAAGTGAATGTGAATAAAGATAATACAACTTGCATATTAAATAAGAACATAATTAGCGATTCACCTTACCACAGGATATATAAAGTAGATCAGGTTGTTGCTTTTTATTTAAAAGACGGGAAGATTTACAGAGATTCTGCCGATCTTTCAAACAAGTCAAAAATAGGAGAAGGTGGATACATTATGGCAAATTACATAAAAAGCCTAAAGTTTACATATACGCAGGGATTCACATACAGGCAGGATGTATTAAAAATTGAGCTTGTAATGCGTAAGGGCGATGTTGAGTTAACTTATGACAAAGAGGTGCATATAAGAAATGTCCCTTAACAATAAAGGTTCTTTGATTTTTGTTGTTTTTTTGCTTATACTGTTTGCGTTTATTGGGGGAATGATTGTAAGTCTTTTGTCAAGCAGCAGCGTTTCATCGTCTGAGGATTTGCTTTCTGCGCAGGCTTTTTATTTGTCTGAGAGTGGCAAAGAAATTGCTATTGAAAGGTGTATAGCTGATGGGAAGAAAGATTGTAATGATTACAATGAAACCTATAGGTTGGGCAATGGAAAAATGGTTGTTACATTTCTCTCAAAAGACAACATAACATTGGATAATGGCTCAAGAGCTACGCTATATACAGCAACAAGCGAGGGAGAGATAGGCAATATTAAGCGTAAAATAGAGTTTAAGTTTTGGAAGTAATATGTATAGGGAGTTTTTTGGTTTTGAGGATGAGCCTTTTAGGTTAACGCCTGACCCTGATTTCTTTTACGATTCAGAAGAGCACGATGATGCCATTAAAACCATAGAGTACGCGGTTAGGGCAAGAAAAGGAATAATAGTTTTGGTGGGCGACGTCGGTGTTGGAAAGACAACGTTGAGCAGGATTTTGCTGAATAATTTAATAGATACACAGGTTAGTTTGGTCCTGAATCCGTTTCTGTCGGAGGATGAAATACTTAAGTATATTGCCAAGGACTTTGGTTTTAAAATAGAAAGTAAGGATAAAGGTGAGATTTTTCAGGATTTGGTTGGGTATTTTGTTGAGCTTTACAAAAAAAGTAACAATGCTTTGATTATTGTTGACGAGGCCCAGCATTTGAGCTTTGAGTCTTTGGAGATGCTGAGGCAAATATCCAATATAGAAATGGAAAATGCCAAGCTTGTCCAAATTTTGCTTGTAGGCCAGAGCGAGTTGATAAATAAACTTAATCAAGATAAGCTGAGGCAAATTAAACAGCGTATAGCGTATTGGGTCTATCTCAAAGGTTTGAACCGTGAAGAAACGAAGGGATATATAGAGTTTAGAGTTAGCCAAGCTTTGAAATATAGACGTTCAATATTTAACGATAGAGCAATTAAATACATATATAAGTTAACTAAAGGTAATCCAAGAGAGATAAATCAACTTGCCGAAATGAGTTTGATTTTTGCGGCCTCGAGGAATTCTAAAAGGGTTTATCCAAAGGATGTTGTTCTTGCAGCAAAAGAGTATTACAAATTCGATAAGAAAAGGCTTTTAAGGTTGGGTCTTACTGGAATTATTAGATGAGTTTAATTGCTAAATCACTAAAAAAACTTCAATCCAATAGAACAAAGAGTACTAATTATTTTCTAGGAGAGGTTAGGTTTTCCTATTTTGGGGAGCTGCCTGTTTATATAGTTATAGGTTTGCTGGCGTTGATTTTTTTGGGCATTTATTTTGTAGATTTGTTTAAGATTGTTAATGCTCAGACGGATAAAGATTTTTTTTCTAAGGTTTATAAAATAGAAAGAGAGATAAAAGTAGAGGAGTTATCCGTCCATAAAGAGATGAACAAAAAGCCTCAGACGCTGGAATATTTGCTTGAATCAGATGATTTAGAAAAAATGGAGCAAATTGCCAAAAAAGAAAAAAACATTAAATACTTGGGCATTTATTATGTGAAAACGTCTAAACCAGAAAAAGGGGCCGGATTTCTTAAGCTTTATTTGAAAAACCACAAAGATAAGCAAGCAGAGGTGTACCTTGCTTTGGCGTATTTAAAAGAAAAAAGATATTTAGATGCACTTAATGAACTCGATAAAATAAAGTCTGAACGATATGAAGTGTTTTTGGATAAAGCTGTGGTGCTTGAAAAGCTTGGCCTAGTTAAAAATGCCATACGGAACTATAAGATTGCATATGACAAGTCAAAAGACCCTGTTGTAAAAGGAATGATAAGAGCTAAAATCACGATTTTAAGGTTTGTAAGGTAGTTTTTATGGATTTAAGCTTAAAGTGTGCGGTTGTTATAGGTACATCTCAGGTCAACGTGTGCCTTTTAAGGAAAAAGAGGAAAAAGTATTTAGTAGAAAGCGTAGCTTTTTATGATTTTGATAAAGAAAAGGAGATTGAAGATATAATATACAATGTTTCTGAACATTTACCTAAAGGCATACTGACGAATATTTCCTTGAGGCATCAATCTGTAATTGAACATATTTATTTTTATAAGAGCAATGCTGATGTACGTTCAAACGTGTTTAAAGATTTGAAGAGGGATTATGAGATAGAATTAAAAAATTATATTATAGATTTTGAAGAAGGAAAGGCCGGAGATGTAAAGATTGTGTATGTTGTTGCTATACCAAGAAATGTGTTTGAGTTTTTTTATGGTTTCTTTGAAAAAAGTAAGAAATTTAGACTATATGGTTTTGAGACGCATAGCGTATCTTTAAGAAGATCTATAAGAGAGTTTTTAGGTAATGGTTACATGCTGAGTTGTGCTATGTTTAGTGACTATTCTATAATTTCTGCCCTAAAAGACGATGTAGTCTTGGCTATGAGAAAGTTGAGATACTCTTGGGATGAGCTTGTCAGGTCTTTGGGTAATTCTGGAGGTGTAAGTCTTGATAAAGCTAAGGAGCTTTTAAGAAACAAAGGGTTAAAGGAGCCTGAAAACGGCGAAGAAGAGGATAAGTTGACTTATGATGGTATATCTAATGTATTTGACCAATTTGCAATAGAAATACAGAGAACTATAGATTATATAACCACTGTTCAAAAAATGGGAAAAATAGAAAAGATTGTCACTATTGGAGAGATTAATAAGATAAATAAATTAGATAATTATATAGCTAAACTGTTTTCTTTGGAAACTATAAAATTTCAACCGCAAAAGTTGGTGGAGTTTGGTGAGGATATAGATTTTTCTTCCTTAGAACATGTGAACTATCTTGAGCTGTGTATTGGAGCAGCTCTTAAAGAAGTAAGATGAAAGAGATAAATTTATTACCTAAGGATAAAAGGTTTTCCTATAAGCAATATTTGTTAAGAAAGATTTCTGTAGGATTACTTATTGCTAATTTAGTAGTTCTTGCGGCTGTATATGGATTTAATGTTTATTTTAATAGGAATTTGAAGACATGTGTGACTAATAGAAAAACTACCTTAGATAAAATTTCTTCTATAGAAGCACAGCTTGTTGCATATGAAAACAGATATAAATCTTTGCTAAAAAAATTGTCAAAATTGGAGGAAGAGGAGAAAAGACTGAAAAGTATTGTTTTTGTAAGACGCTCTGCTTTTGCTTCTACAGTGGTATGTTTGAATGCATTTACCTCAGGTATTGGGTTTGAAAACATAAGTTACAATGACGGGTATTTAAAGATTAAAGGTTTGGCTAATTCTATGGCGGACTTCCAAAGGTTTTACTACTCCCTTGAGAGAAACAGGTTTATTAAACAATTGAGAATGTTCTCTGTGAAGAGGAAAAAAGACCTATTTGAGTTTACGGTTAGTTATAGGGTGGAATATTGAAAAGTATAAAAATTGAAGGAATAGGAGATAAAGAATTTATTATTCTTGTTTTTCTTATAATGCTCGCTTGCGATGTATTGTTTTTTAAATACGTTTTTCCGCCTATAAAGCACAAGAGGGAGGCGCTTTTAAATCAATGCCAAAAATATGAAAGTGAGATAAAGTCAAAAGCTGGCTCTATAAAAAGAAAGAAGCCTGTTTTTGTTAAGATTGTAAGAATAAACGAGCAAATAAGGCTGGCAGAAGATAAATTGATGCTTTTAAAGAATAAGAAGGTAAGCGTGCTGGATGTAGGCAAAATGATAAAAACACTATTTTTGCAAAGCGGTATAAATGTTGTGTCTTTTAACTTTTCCGGTTTAAAAAGGAAAAAGAGTAGATTGATTTACAATTTCGATTTGGTAATTGACGATTCTTTAAATAACATAGTTTATTTTTTGGATAGGGTGGAGAATTTTTCTAAAAATATGCAAATTCCATCTTATGATTTGACATTGAAGAAAGGCCAATATGAAGCTAAAATTAAAATAGAGTACGTCCAGGTAAATATGCAATGAAAAAAATCATGTTTATTGTATCTTTAGTTTTCGTAGCGAGTTTGCCTACCTACGGTGATGAGTTTCCTATTTTTAAGTTGCCGCCGAATCTACATTACAATCTTTTTAACTATTCGTACACACCACCTAGCTTATCTAATAAACAGGAGAGCAAAAAGCTAAATTATGTTTCCAAAGAGTTAAAGATGAACATATACGGAATTTTTGTATCTGACGGGAAAAGGGTTGTGCTCATTAACGATAAGATATTGAAAGAGGGCGACAAAATAGATGGATATTTGATTAAAAAGATAACCGACAGTGAAGTCATTTTTTCTAAAGGAAATAGAAATATTACTAAAAAACTAGCACTGCCGGGAACCGAGAAAGTTATTTTTGACAACAATACTATTAAGAGCAAGTGACTTTTTCTAAGATTTGTAGTGGCTTTTTTAAGAAGACAGGAAAAGCGCACCCCCTAAAGACAAAAGTTTGTGCAAAACTGAGTAGAGTGTTTTTGATAATTGCAGTTTTTCAAAAAAGATTTCTTTGACCAAATTTCCCCTATTAAATGTTGACACTATCTAAAGATTAATTATACAATGCGCCAGAAATTAAAATAAGTTTGTTTGGAGGTATTCCGATGGTTGATAAGATTAGTGTAATAGGAGCTGGAATGGTTGGTGGTACAACCATGCAGAGGTTGGCCGAGAAGGAATTGGCCAAGACGGTTGTGGTGGTTGATATTGTTGACGGCTTGCCACAGGGTAAGGCCTTAGATGAAATGGAAGCTTCACCAATTGAAGGGTTTGATACGGAAATTATCGGTACTAACGATTATAAGGACGTTGAAAATTCCGATATCGTGATTATCACATCTGGTATGCCTAGAAAACCAGGTATGAGTAGGGATGACCTTCTTGAAAAAAACGTTAAAATCATGAAGGATGTTGCTGCACAGGTTGCCAAGTATGCCCCAAACGCTATTGTTATTGTCGTTGCTAACCCATTGGACGCTATGGTTTATACAGCTAAAAAGGTGGGAGGATTTGCTGACGATAGGATAATGGGGCAGGCAGGATGCTTAGACTCAACAAGGTTTGCAAGATTTATAGCTTGGGAAGATAATTGTTCTGTTAAAGCTGTTCAAGCGATGACATTGGGTGGACATGGCGATGACATGGTTCCTTTGACAAGCTATTCTACAGTAAGAGGAGTTCCAATAACAAAGATATTTGATAAAGAGACGATTGATAGGCTTGTAGAAAGAACAAGAAAAGGTGGCGGAGAAATAGTATCCCTCCTAAAGACAGGTTCTGCCTTTTTTGCTACAGCTTCTGCAGTTGTTCAGATGGTTGAGGCAATTGTTAAGGATACAAACGATATACTGCCATGCGCTGTCAAAACACAGGGTAAATATGGGCTTGATCCAGATTTGTTTGTTGGCTTGCCAGTAAAACTTGGAAAGTCTGGAATAGAAGAGGTAGTTGAGCTTGACCTAACGGAAGATGAGCTTGGTGCTTTAAAGGCTTCTGCTGACCATGTAAGGCAGTTGTGCAATAGAATTGAAGAATTGAAACTATTATAAAAAAAGATAATAAAGGGAGCCAAAATGGCTGAAGTAAGAAATGTGAGCGTAAAGGATGTTGAAGAGGCTATTTACAAAATGGCTTTGGATGCTGCCTATCACTTGCCAGAGGATATTTTAGAGGCAGAGAAAAAGGCTTATGAGAAAGAGCAATCCCCTGTAGCAAAGAAGGTGCTAGAAACGATTTTTCAGAACGTTGATGTGTCTTCTAAAGGGGAATTCCCACTTTGTCAGGATACGGGCTTGGCCGTTATTTTCTTAGAGGTTGGGCAAGATGTTCATTTTGTAGATGGATATCTGGTTGATGCTATAAATAGGGGAGTTGAGAGGGCTTACAAGGATGGCTATTTAAGAAAATCTTCTTGCAATCCTTTAACGAGAGAAAATTACGGAAACAACCTACCAGCAATTGTTCATACTTTTGTTGTTCCTGGGGATAAAGTAAAAATTATCTTTGATGCCAAAGGCGGTGGCAGTGAATCTATGAGCAAGGTTCAGATGATGAAGCCTGCTGACGGTAGGGATGGCATTATTCAAACTGTTGTTGATTGGGTAATTCAAGCAGGCCCAAATCCATGTCCGCCAGTTATCGTGGGTGTTGGAATCGGCGGGGATTTTGAGCGTGCAGCAGTTATGGCAAAGCATGCTACTTTGAGAAAAGTAGGCGAACCGAGCCCAGACCCAGTATTGGCTGATATGGAAAAGGAAATTTATGAAAGGGTTAATAATTCAGGTGTAGGGCCTGCTGGTTTAGGAGGTCTAACAACGTGTTTAGGCGTTCATGTTGAGATGGAGCCTTGCCACATTGCAACGTTACCATTAGGTATAAACATAGCCTGCCACGTTAACAGGCACAAAGAAATTGTTCTTTAAAGGAGTAAAGGTATGGCTGAGTATAAATTAACTACTCCCCTAACTGACGATGATATAATAAAGCTTAAAGCAGGGGATGTTGTTTATCTTTCAGGTGTTGTCTATACAGCAAGGGACGCAGCTCACATGAGGATGGTTAAAGCCTTAGATGAAGGTAAGGAGTTGCCCTTCGATGTTAAAGGACAGGTGATTTATTATGTAGGTCCTTCTCCTGCGAGACCGGGTAAGCCTATTGGATCTGCAGGACCTACTACAGCTTACAGGATGAATCCGTTTGCCCCAAGACTTATATCTTTAGGGCAAAAAGGTATGATAGGCAAGGGCAAGATGAGTGATGAAGTCAAGCAGGCTTGTATGAAATATAAAGCTTGCTATTTTGCCTCTATCGGTGGTGCCGCAGCTGTTGTTGGAAGTGCGGTGAAAGAAGCCGAAATTATTGCCTATCCAGAATTAGGCCCTGAAGCCGTTAGAAAGCTTGTTGTCGAAGGTATGCCGTTGTTTGTATGCTTCGATTCCTATGGCAACGACCTTTATGAAATGGCTAAAAAGGAATGGGCAGGCAAGTTTAAATTAGCTTAAGAGTAGTTTAATGGGGGCGGGTTTAGCCTGCCCTCGTTAATTTGTCAATTCTTGACAAATAGTTAAATTTGTGTTATTTAGCGAAAAATTTAAGGAAAGGAGGTCAGAGGCTGCAGCCTAATTGTAGGGTGTGGCCGAGAATGACGATGGATTGGTATAGAGGTCGTCCGCATCACATTCAGTATAAGTGGCACGAGGGTTTTGTTGCATGGATTCTTCACAGGATTACAGGATTGTTGTTGATTTTTTATCTATTTTTGCATGAGTGGGTTATAGCTACACTGCAGAATCCGACATCTTTCACAAAAGCTATGGCAATGCTTGAGAATCCGGTATTTAAGCTGTTAGAGGTCGGTTTATGGTTGGTGGCGAGTTATCATGCTATAAACGGTTTAAGGGTTATTTTGGTTAACTTTGCCGGTGCTGCAGAGAGAGATAACTATAGTGCAAATGTATGGATTTTCTGGGTTATCTTTGCAATCGTATTCGTAGCCGGCGCAATTCCAATGCTTATGCATCTGTAAAATTTTAGGAGGTATAGTTAGCCATGATGTATATGAGAGGTTATATAGATAGGTATCAAGGCAGCGGTAAGGCTGGTGATTTGAGCTGGCTTTTGCAAAGGGTTTCTGGTGTGGCTTTGTTGATATTGCTATTAGGCCACTTTTTTATTGAACACTTTGCAGGTGTTCCTATTGATTATCAGCATGTTGCTGCAAGGTTGGCAAATCCTTTATGGAAGGCATTTGACTTAACATTTGTTGTTTTTGCGCTGTACCATGGAATTAATGGAATTTTTATGAACATTGAAGACTATCTGCACTCCGGCTGGAGAGTATTTTGGAAAGGATTCTTCTGGGTGATAGGTATCTTGTATTTGGTTGTTGCGTTCATAACGATTCTACCGTTTAAAGGTTAAAAATAAGGAGGTTTTAAGCAATGGCTAATATTTCGTATAGATGGGAAGTAAGCGACGTTGTGATAGTTGGTGCTGGTGGTGCTGGTCTTGCTGCAGCTGTTCAAGCTGGTAAGGCAAAGTTGAGGACAGCTGTTATAACAGAGGTTTTCCCAACAAGATCGCACACAGTGTCAGCTCAAGGTGGAATAGCAGCAGCTATTGCCAATATGGATGAGGATTATTGGATTTGGCATATGTACGACACTGTTAAAGGTTCAGACTACTTAGGCGATCAGGACGCCATTGAAGAGTTTGTTAAGAATGCTCCACTGGCTATATATGAGCTTGAGCATTGGGGTGTGCCTTTTACAAGAAATGAAGATGGTAGTATTTATCAGAGGGCATTTGGCGGACAAACAAGAAACTTTGGAGAGTCTATTGCTCATAGAAGCTGTGCAATAGCTGATAGGTCTGGACATGCATTACTCCATGCTCTCTTTGAGAGAACATTAAGACCTGATATTGCTCCTTATGTGAGCTATTATGTTGAGTATCTTGCTCTTGAGCTTTTGAGAAATCCTGAAACTGGTAAAGTAATTGGTGTTGTGGCCTGGGATATGGTTAACGGAGGTTTACATGTGTTCTTCGGTAAGGCTATAATCTTTGCCACAGGTGGAACTTTGAGGAACTTTAGAACAAATACAAATGCCCACATTAATACGGGTGACGGTCATTACATGGCATTAAAGGCAGGCATACCACTTGAAGATGTTGAATTTATACAATTTCATCCAACAGGCATATACGGCGTTGGCAACCTTATTACTGAAGGTGTACGCGGTGAGGGCGGTTATCTTTTAAATTCTGAAGGCGAAAGATTCATGAAAAAATATGCGCCTCATGTACTTGACCTCGCTTCCCGCGATGTTGTTTCAAGGGCTATGGCAATGGAGGTTAGAGAAGGTCGCGGTGTAGGTCCGAAGAAAGACCATATATTGCTGAAACTTGATCATTTGGGTGCAGACCTTATTAAATCAAAATTGATAGGTATATGGGAGCTTGCTTATAAATTTGTAGGCGTTGACTGTACAAAAGAGCCTATTCCTGTTGAGCCTACGGCTCACTATCATATGGCAGGTATTCCAACAAATGTTAAGAGCGAAGTTGTCATTTGGGATGGAGAGAAGGATGTTCCTGTGCCTGGTTTCTATGCAGCTGGTGAGTGCTCTTGCCAATCTCTCCATGGAGCAAATAGGCTTGGAACAAACTCTCTGATTGACCTAGTTGTTTCGGGCAAACAAGCAGGTGAAAATGCTGCAAAATATATAATAGAAGAAAATGCGCCTGCTCCACTGCCAGCAGATGATTTTTGGGCTGAAAAGTATGGAAATAAGATTTATGAAAAGATAAAAGAGTTATTTGATGGTCCTGCCGGGAACTACAAGTACAAAGACATATATTATCAATTGAGAGACTCTATGCAACAGAATATGACAGTTTTTAGAATAGAAGAAGGCATGAAAGAAGAGCTTAGGATTATTGATGAATTAGAGGGAAAATTTGATCAAATGGGTATCGCAGATAAAAGCCTTCATTTCAATAGTGAGCTTGTCGAATACTTTGAATTAAAGTCTTTGTTAACACTTTCAAGGATTGAAACTACAGCTGCTTTAAATAGAACAGAAAGTAGAGGTGGACATTACAGAGAAGATTATCCAGAAAGAGACGATAAAAATTGGTTAAGACATACACTTGTTTATATGGATGAAGACGGCAAGATAAGGTTTGATTATAAACCCGTAAGAATGAAAGGGAGAACAGCTCCGACTTTCCCACCCAAGAAGAGGGTTTACTAAAAGTAAGGAGGGATGAATAATGGCATTAAATGTTGGAGATAAAGTAATATTTAAAGTTTTCAGATACGATCCGGATAAAGACAAGGCTCCTTACTATAAGGACTACGAAGTAACCATCACCCGCAATGGTATGATGGTGCTCGATGGTTTAAATCAAATCAAATGGGAGCAGGATCCAACACTTTCATATAGAAGGAGTTGCCGTGAGGGTGTTTGTGGATCGGATGGTATGAATATTAATGGCATGAACACGGTATCTTGCATGGCTCATATTTCAGATTATAATACAGATGTTTTAGTTATTAAACCATTGCCAGGTTTTCCTATAATTAAAGATTTGGTTTGTGATTTCGAGGATTTCTTCAATAAATACTATGCGGTAAAGCCTTATTTGATTGAAAAAACACCGCCACCAGCAAGAGAAAGGCTACAAAGCGTTGAAGATAGAGAAAAATTGGATGGTCTTTATGAGTGTATTTTGTGTGGTTGTTGCTCAAGTTCATGTCCGTCGTACTGGGCAGATCCAGATTACTTAGGACCGTCTGCTCTTTTGAATGCTGCCAGGTTTGTGTTTGACACAAGAGATGAGGGTTCTGATGAGAGGTTGGATTCTGTAAATAGCATTCACGGTGTATGGAGATGTCACACGATTTTGAATTGTATACATGCATGTCCTAAGGAACTTAATCCAACAAAAGCAATTTCGGTGCTCCAAAAGGAAATACTCAAGAGAAAATATTAATAGCCTGAAGATTGTAAGGGAAAAGGGGCTCTTTAGCCCCTTTTTTTGTTTACATGTGTTACCTTTGAAATAAGTTCTCCGCTTTTTAGCAGCGTTTTTATTGGCTCGCCTATCTTAACAGAAGAGCTATCTTTGATTGGTTTGTTATTTCTGTCTAATGTTATCGAATAACCTTTATTCAATATGCTTAAAGGAGAAAGGTATTCTATTTTCGCTTTTGCTAAATCCAATTGTGAGATTTTTCTCTTAACTATTGTATTTATACTCGTATCCATGTTTTTTCTTATGTGATTTACTCTTTGCTTGAATAATCCAAGCTTTGTTTGAGGTGAGTTTGCTCTAATTTTGTCCTTCAAAATAAAGATTCCCCTCTCTTTTTTACTTAATGATTCTCTTGCATTAGACAAGATTGAATCAGCGAGTCTATCAAGATAAATCGATTTATTGTCTATAAAACC
>WFYS01000087.1 GCA_015490005.1 Desulfurellaceae bacterium
AAGAACGACCGTATATATATTTTAGAAGTTAATCCTAGAGCTTCAAGGACTGTGCCTTTTGTTAGTAAAGCCACGGGAGTACATTGGGCTAAGATTGCCACTCAGTTAATTTTGGGTAAAAAAATTAAAGAACTCGGTGTTAAAGAAGTAGAACCTAAATATTATGCAGTTAAAGAGTCTGTGTTTCCGTTTGTTAAATTTCCGAATGTGGACATTACGCTTGGTCCTGAGATGCGCTCAACGGGAGAGGTTATGGGTATAGCCGATGAATTTCCAATAGCTTATTACAAAGCTCTTCTAGCAAGCGGTATGCATTTGCCAAGTAAAGGTAATATATTTTTATCTCTCTCTGATAGGGATAAGCCTCAGGGTGTGTTTATTGCTTCGAAACTTTTAGAATTGGGTTTTGATGTGTTTTGCACAAGGGGAACTTATGAATATTTAACGAAAGAGGGAGTCGGTGTAAAGTACGTTAAAAAACTCAGCGAAGGCAGGCCGAACATACTTGATAAGATGAAAAACAATAGAATACAATTTCTTGTAAATACACCTTCTGGCAAGCGTTCAAGAACAGATTCTTTTTACATAAGGAGAACAGCGTTGATGATGAACATACCTTATTGCACGACGATTTCCGGTGCGGTTGCCGCTGTTAGAGCAATAGAGGCTATAATAAAAGGCAAAAAATTGGATGTTGTACCAATACAGGATTATTACAAGAGAGGTGAGATAAATGTCTGAGAAAATATTGATTACACCTGAGGGATATAAGAAATTACTTGAAGAAATGGAAGATTTGCAAAAAAGACAAAGACCGGAAATAATTAAAGAGATAGAAGAGGCGAGGGCTAAAGGTGATTTAAGTGAGAATGCGGAGTATCACGCAGCAAAAGAAAAACATGCTTTAATTGAGAACAGAATTGCGGAGTTGTCCGAAAAGATAAATAATGCTCAAGTAGTAGACCCTGCAACCGTGCCTAAAGATAGAGTCAATTTCGGTTGCACAGTGGTGCTTTACGATATAGATAACGATGAAGAGATCGAGTACATGATTGTAGGTGAGGACGAGTCGGATCCTGCGAGAGGGAAGATTTCCATCAATAGTCCCATAGCAAAAGCACTTCTGGGTAAAGAAGAGGGCGATGAGGTTGAGGTTGAGGTTCCTGCAGGCACAAGAAGGTTTGAGATAGAGGAGATAAAGTGAGGCTGAAGATTGTTGAAAATAGTCAGATTGCAAAGGATACGTATGTCCTTAAGGTGGAAAACCCAGCACTATATGGAATTCTGCCGGGTCAATTTTTTATGATAAAGGTTAACGATTTCAACTATCCGTTGTTAAGGAGACCTTTGAGCGTTGCGGGTTTTTCCAATACAGTCGATTTCATCTTTAGGGTCGTAGGCGAGGGTACAAGGATCTTGTCGTTAAAAAAAGAGGGTGAATTCATAGACATTTTGGGGCCTTCGGGTAATGGTTTTATCATAAATTCATCGAAAAAGCTCATCTTGGTTGGCGGTGGTATAGGTGTAGCACCAATTTTGTATTTGAAGTATACAATTGAAAATAGGTATAGACTCAAATGCGAGAGTTATTTTGGCTTTAATACGAAGGATGAAGTGTTTGTCAATACAGGAAACATAGCCACTATGGATGGCAGTTTGGGTTTTAAGGGCACTACGGTTGATATGGTTCAAGATGATTTGGATAAAGATTCGCTCATTTATGCCTGTGGACCTTTGCCGATGCTAAAAAAACTTGCACTTCTGTGCTTTGAATACGGATGTGAGATGCAGGTGTCATTGGAAGCTCGTATGGCGTGTGGTATTGGCGTGTGCTTGGGCTGTGTTGTTCCGACTGTAAGCGGTGATTTTAAGCGTGTATGCGTCGAAGGACCTGTTTTTGATTATGAGGAGATACAATGGCAGGAAATGTAAATTTGGCCGTTAAATTGGGTAATTTAATCTTTAAAAATCCAGTTCTAACAGCATCTGGGACGTTTGGCTATGGTATTGAGTTTTCTAAATACATTGACTTGAATAGATTAGGCGGTTTTATTGTTAAGGGTTTAAGCTTGTACGAGAAAAAGGGCAATAAGCCGCCTAGGATTGTTGAAACGCCGTGCGGAATGCTCAATGCGATTGGCCTTCAAAATGTGGGTGTTGAGAGGTTTATTGAGGAAAAACTACCCAAGTTGCAGGGTTTGAATACGCACATCATTGCCAACATTTACGGTACAGAGGTTGAAGAGTTTGTAAGGCTTGCCGAGATTTTGGATAAAGAGCCGTTGATTTCGGCTTTAGAGGTCAATGTTTCGTGTCCCAATGTTTCGGCAGGTGGTGCACTCTTTGGCAAAGACCCAGATATGGTATACGTTTTGACTGTCTCCATAAAAAAGGTTACGAAAAAGCCTGTAATAGTGAAACTTACACCCAATGTTGAGGACATAGCCTTTGTTGCACAGGCGGCACAGTCTGCCGGTGCGGAGGCTGTGAGCCTTATAAACACGATTGCGGGTATGGTTATAGATGTCAAGAGTAGAAAGCCGTTTCTTGCAAACAAAACAGGTGGCTTGAGTGGACCTGCTATCTATCCAGTTGGTGTTAGGATGGTTTATGAGGTCTACGAGAAGGTTAAGATGCCGATAATCGGTGTCGGTGGCATATACAATGCCAATGTGGCCCTTCAGTACATAATGGCTGGTGCATCGTTAATCGAGATTGGAACGGCCAATTTTGTTGACCCAACGATTAGTATTCAGATTATCAAGGGTATAGAGGAGTTTCTGAATGAAGAGGGTGTTAATAGCATCTCTGAGCTTGTTGGTACTGCTCACGGCTAATGCACTTGGTTTTGATATAAACGACATATTCAATGTATACAAACACAAAAATATTGAACTTTGTTTTGAGCAGGTGTCTATTAACGGCATGACAGGTCAGTCTATTGAAAGGCACGGCATTATGAAAATTATTGCCCAGAAAAAGATGGAGTTTGACTATCCGGATGAAAAGGTAACCATAGACAACTTTAAGGCTATAGATGTAAAGGGAGATAAAAAGTACATTTACAAGCTTTCAGGCTTCAATAAAGTGCTTTTTAACATGTTCTTGGGTAAAAAGGACATAAAAGATCTGTTTTTCGAGAGGAGAATTGATAACTCTACATATCAGCTTGCTCCTAAATATCAGAGCAACATTTCGTCTGTTTATGTGTTTGTTTTGAATGATAGGGTTAAGAGGATAAAAACCGTCGATATCTACGCCAATAAAACGATTTACACCTTCAATGATTTTCCTTGCAAGCGAACACAAAGGTGAAATTGAGCCTCTTTTAGAACAATTCCCGTTCGAAAAAAGGGGAGATCACTATATTTACGATAACCTAATCCTATACATAAATCATGGAAAAGGGGCTTTGCCCCTTGCCTTTAAAAGCATTGAGCTTTCTTTAAGCCACAATGTTGATATGGCATTACTCTTTGGCCTTGCGGGTAGTGTGTCTGATTTTTCGATTGGCGATCTTGTAAGTGTATCGAAGGTGAAATTGATGGATACCTCATTAAAACCCGCATACAATCCAATGGAGCTGATCACTGTTAAGGGTTTAAAATCCGCCGAGTGTATTACACTTTTATCAGGTTTTAACTTCGATAGCGAATATATTGGTCTGTTTGGTGATGTTTTGGATAGAGAGGCGTACTTTTTTGCCAAAGCTTTTAAAAGCTTGGATAAGCCATGTTTTGTTTTTAAGGTTATTAGCGATGAAAACGATAGAGCTTCCATAAATGATTTTAAGAAAGAGAATGTAGATATTAGCAAATTTGCGGAGCTTTTGAAGTTAATAATGTGGATTGACAAGAATGAACTTACAAGAGAGATCTTTGTTAACACGGGGTTTATGAATAAAAAACTAATCGATGGTTTGAAAAGGCTTGTTCACAAAAGAAGATATACATTTACACAAAGACAGTTTTTGTATAAGAGGCTTAGAATCAATGGTTCAAAATGCGAGAAGAAGACTTTTAAAGCTAAAGCCGTTTTTTTGGAAAAAAGGGTTAAAACAGGAAGGGCTAAGTTTAAAACGGAGAAGATTTATAAAATTAATGATTATGTGCCTGTTTTTCACAATTTAAAGGATAAAACTGCCATTATTTATGCCAACAAAAAGGGCGAATTTTTAAGGAAAACACCGAATAACTACACGCCAAACGGTGGTCATGGCTATTCGATACTTGGTCAGTACAACTGTATTTACGATTGCTCTTATTGTTTTTTGAAGGGCTATTTTAAAAGCTTTAATCCCGTGATTTTTTTGAATTTTGAGGATTATTTTAAGGCCATTGATGAGGTTATTAAAAGGGATAAAACGCGTCCGCTTTACTTTTATGCAGGTACGTTTTCTGATCCTTTAGCTTTGTCTTTTGCAAGTGATTTTTTAGTTGGATTGATCGAGTATTTTGGCAAACTCAATGATGATGTTTTTTTGGAGATCAGGACAAAGTCGGATAGGGTAGAGGGTCTTTTGGATCTTGAACCTTATAAAAATGTGATTTTTGCCTTTTCTCTTTCTCCTGAGAGTGTAATTAAGGAATATGAGTTTTTTACGCCATCGCTTGAGAGGCGAAAAATGGCGATTGAGCAATTGGATAGTAAGAGGTTTCGCATAGGTGTAAGGTTTGATCCGATTATTATTGATTATCTTGATGATTACTATGAACTTTTGGATTTTGCGAAAAATATCAAACATCTACACTCTGTTGAGGTTGGTTTTTTGAGGTTTGACAAGAACGATTATAAAAATATGTTAAATAAAGAGCCGTGCGCCTTGAAGGATTTAGAATTTGATAGGGGCATGTACAGGTATAGCAGGAAGAAAATTGATAGGGCGTTAGAGTTTTTCAAAGCAAGGTTTGATAAATTCTATCTAAGTATGGAGTATTGAGATGAAAAGAATTGTGTTTTTGTTACTGATCTTTTTGTCCGTTAACGTTTATGCCAAAGACTTGCGTGTTGTTTCGCTGTCTCCCGTTGTTACAGAGGAAATCTTTTCACTAAAAGCACAAGATTGCCTTGTCGGTTGTAGCAGCTATGCCCTTTTATCTAAGGGATTTAAAGTGAAAAGAGTGGGGAGTTTGGTAAATGCGGATATTGAGGATATACTGAAATTGAAGCCTGACTACGTTTTTGTGAGCGGCATGATCAACCCAATGGCTTTAAATAAGATGAGAAGTCTCGGTTTAAAGGTTGTACTTTTCGGATATCCAAAGAGTTTTAAGGATATATGCAATCAGTTCTTGGAGCTTTCCAAATATCTTGGGAAACAGAAACAGGCTTTGGTTATTGTTAAAAGGGCTGAGAAGGAAGTTAAGAAAATAGTTGAAAAAGTAAGTGGTCTTAGGAAAGTGAGTGTGTTTGTTGAAATTGGTGTCCATCCTTTGTTTACGGCAACGAAGAACTCGTTTATCAATGACTTTATAAGATTTGCAGGCGGTGTAAACATTGCAGAGGACTCAAAAAGTGGTTTGTGCTCTCCCGAAGAGGTGTTAAGAAAAAATCCAGATACCATAATAATCTCTCAGATGGGCTTTAATGGCTTTGAAGAGAAGAAACGGTGGGAGAAATTTAAATTTTTAAAGGCCGTGAAAAATCACAAGATTTTGGTTTTAAATGATTACAGTCTCTGCAGTCCCACGCCACTTTCATTTGTTAAGACGCTGAAAAAGATTGCACATTTTTTGCACCCTGAGGTAGAGTTTTGAAAACGAAGCTCTTTTTATTTGTTGTTTTTGTGTTTCTTTCCATAATTTTTAGTATATGCACGGGATCTGAAGGGTATTCTTTTGGAGCTTTTATACATGCAATCAAAAATGGTGGCATAGATAGAGAAATTCTTCTGGATTTGAGGTTGCCCAGAGTTGCTATAGGGTTTTGCGTTGGAGGGGTATTGAGTGTTGCAGGTGCGATTTTGCAGGCATTGTTTAAAAATCCACTTGTTGAGCCGTATACACTTGGGATTTCTGGCGGTGCTGCTTTGGGTGTCGTTTTTGGTATGTTTTTCGGCATTTCTTCATTTTTCTGGCTTCCTTTTTGCGGATTTTTGGGCGCTTTAGTTGTTATGCTTTTGGTGTATTTGTTTAGCATTAAAAAGGGCTATATTTCTTTAGATAAAATGCTTCTCATTGGCGTTATGATTAGCTTTATTTCCTCTTCTTTGGTTTTGTTTGTTGAGGCTTTGGTTTCGCCTGCAAAGTTGAGTGGTATCGTGTATTGGATGATGGGGAGTTTGCAGTGGGTGTCAAAAATTGGTTTGGGTATTATATCAGTTCTTTCTGTTTTAGTGTTTTTTGTCTCTTTCCTGTTGAGTGTTTATCTAAATGCCATGTCGCTGGGCGAAGAGGATGCTAAGTATTTGGGTGTTGATGTCGAAAGGGTGAAAATTGCCGTGTTTTTGATTGCGTCCCTTGCAACGGGTTTGTCTGTTGCTTTTGTTGGTATAATAGGATTTGTAGGCCTTGTTGTGCCGCACTTTTTTAGAATTACGTTCAGTAGGGATTATAGGATTCTGTTACCCTTGACGTTCTTTGGAGGCGGTTCTTTTTTGATAATTTGTGATAGCTTGGCACGAAGCATAGTTTCGCCCATCGAACTACCAGTTGGTGTGATCACAGGCATTATAGGCGGCAGCACGTTTATATGGGTTCTTTCAAGAAGGGGATTAAATGGTTAGGGTAGAGGATTTGAGCTTTTCTTTCGATAAGACATTGATAATAAAAGATATTTATTTTTCTGTTGAAAAAGGCGAGTTTTTTTGCATTGCAGGATCGAATGGCGCTGGCAAATCGACACTTTTGAGACTTTTGGCAAGGATTTATAAACCAAAAAGTGGAAAAGTGATTATAGAAGAAAAGAACGTTTGGTCTTATCCGCAAAAGGAATTTGCCAAAGTTGTGGCGGTTGTTTCGCAAAACCCCTCTTTTGAGTTTATGAAGGTCAAAGAGTTTGTGGGTTTGGGTAGAATTCCCCATTTTAAGGGCTTTCAGCTGTTTGAGAAAAAAGAAGATAGGGAAAAGATTGAGCGAGCCATTGATCTTTGCGGTTTAGAAAAACTTAAAAATAATTACATCACAGAAATTAGTGGTGGAGAAAGGCAATTGGTGTTTATTGCGCGGGCTTTAGCTGTTGAGCCTGAAATTCTACTTTTGGATGAGCCCCTCTCCAATTTGGATATTCGCCATCAGGAAAGGATCTTGCATCTTTTGCTGGATTTAAAGGATGAACTTAATCTAACAATAATCTCCGTGCTGCACGATTTGAATGTTGCAAGTGAATTTTGCGATAGATTAATGTTTCTAAAAGAGGGCAGGGTCGTTTGTTTGGGAAAACCAGAAAAGATTATGAAGGATATGTTTGTTAGGGATACGTTTTTGTTGGATAACCCTGTGATTTTTGAAAACCCAATATCTAAAAAGCCTTATCTTTGTATTTGCAGAAAATCTTAGCCGTTGATTTTAAAGATCAGTTTTACAATAACCGTGGCGGGTAATTTTAGGTTTGAGTGAGCAAGTATCTTTTTTGGTATCGGGCTTGAATTTCTGATAATCTTCACTGTTGCATTATTGAGGCTATTGAACGAGCCCTTTGAGATTTTTATGTTCGTTATGATTCCATCTGGATTAATTGTAAACTCAGCCGTTACGCTACCCTGTTCGTTTTTGAATAGCGCTTCTAAGGGATAGAACTTGTGGGATGCGATCCATGAGTAGATCGATGGGTAGCCGTCTTCTGATAGGAAGATTATTTTTTTAGACTTTATTTTGTTCTTGCCTTTTAGGTTTTTTGTTTCTTTGCCGCTGCTTCCTTCTTTGTGTGAGATTTGCTCCTTTTTGCAAGCTTTTTCATGAGGTACAATGAAATTTGTAGGAATTTTTTCTTTTTTCGCATACTCTAAAGGTTCTTTTATGTTTTCTATTTTTTTGTATTTGTGTAGTTTATGTGTAAAACCACGCACGTGTTTTTTTATAGGCTTTTCTTTTACACGCGTTTTTTCTTTTAAGTGAGTTTTATGCTTTTTTTGATCTGTTTTTTTTGCCTTTAAAGTCTTTGGTTTATCTATATTTTTGGTTGTTGTTTGTTTTGGCCTTTCCTTTAATGAAAATATCGAAATGCTGTAGATTTGCGGTTTCTTGGATAAACTTGGCTTCAATGTAAATATACCTACAAAA
>WFYS01000088.1 GCA_015490005.1 Desulfurellaceae bacterium
AAATCTTTGTTAGCAATCCCTGAAATAGAAGATATCTCTCTTATTATGCCGCTCTTCCCATTCCCACCTATAACATAATACCCATCAAGTTTTTTATTTTTCTTTACTAAAGTTGCAATATTAAAGTATTGAGGTTTAAGCAGAACCAATGTTTTTACGCCTAGGTTATTCTCTATAGTCTTCAGAACACTGTTTAGGCTTCTTATAACCTCAATAGAGCCTATGTACTTGCCATTCTTCAAGATGGGTGCTATGCCTCTTGCAACAGGACCAGCCCTTCCTACCTCTATAGCTCCAAGGGGTTTTTCTGTCCTTTTGACATAAACAATTGTATGTCTGAAGTTACCAAGATAATCTCCGTATTTATTAGGAGCCCACTGTCTCACAAAGCTTCTTAAATCTTTAGTGTGCATGTGGATTTTTTCTTCTACACCAGTAGACTGCTTTATATCCTTCACTATTCTTGTCAGGACATCTAAAGCCTCTCCCCTGTCATTTAAATCAAGTGCCATTATAAGCTGCACATTACTTGATAATAAAACAGCCTGCATTTTGCACGACTGAAGTACAGAATCAATCTCCTTGTTAATATATGTTTTATTATTCTTTGACAGCAAATCAATGGTGGATAACTCCATTTTTAATAGGCTACGATATGACACTAGCGCAATAATAACGAAACTCACTAATGAAACAACAATAAATGGTATGAGCAACTGTTTCTGTATAGATAAATCTCTAAACTTCATAAAATATCTCCTTTCATAAAGTATTCTAATGATGCATAACTCTCACCTGCAAATTCATCTTCTATAATATTAAGTATTTTTAAATTTTTAAACTTCTTTAGAAACAGAACTCCCAAAAAGTACACACTATTCCATTGCAGGAATACTACAACCACTATTTAATGGTCGTCCTATCCCTTCCCTCTCTTTTGGACTCATACAGAGCCTCATCTGCCCTCTTTAAGGCAGTCTCTAAATCATCATCCTCTCTTATCTCTGTCACTCCAAAACTCACAGTTATATTGAATCCCTCTTCAAATGTGTGTTGTTTTATATCCTCTCTTATTTTTTCTGCTATCCTGTAGGCTCTGTCTTTGTCTGCTCCGGCAAGCATAATCACAAACTCTTCTCCTCCTATTCTAAAGAGAAAATCTTCCTTCCTTATATGTTTTTCCGCCACTTCAACAACTTTCTTTAAAACCTCATCCCCAACATCATGACCATACGTGTCGTTTACCTTCTTAAAGAAGTCTATATCAAACATGATTATCGATATTTTATAATCTTTATCCTTAGATTTCTTGTGCTCTATGGAGAATAGTTTTCTCAAATATCTTCTGTTAAATGCACTTGTAAGTTCGTCCTTTATTGATGCTTCGTATAGTTTTTCTTGATTTTCTTTGTTTTTGGTTATATCTATCAAGATGCAAACAAAACCAGAAAGCTTTTCTTTGTATTGCAATTTGGATATGTACAACTCAAATATGCTCTTTTCTTTACCAACTTCCAGTTCAATTTCTACATCTATATCCTCTGGTATTTTCTTGCTGTTTGCTTTGGTTTCATTAAGTATATGCTTTAATTTGTTTTCTAACTCTTTGAGTTTATCGCTTTTATATGAGCTGCACTCATCTGTTTCTTCTATTCCAAATAGCTCTTTAAAATCCTCATTGCACTCCAAGATGTTTCCCCTATAATCTGAGAAAAACATTGGATTTGGTATCATGTAAATTAGCTTTTCCTTGAACCTATTGTCTTCTTTAATTCTTTTTATGTACCTGCTTGTTTCCTTTATAGACAAAGATATTACGTATATAAATAAAGCAGTCATAAATCCAAAGGATAGGATAAGAACAAGTAAGAATTTTTCGTTTCTCTTTACCATTATTGCCTTAAGCTTTTCGTTTCTTTTTTTCAACTGATTTTCAAATACGGTTATGTAAAACCCTGTCCCTACCATCCAGTGCCAGGGTTTGTAGTACTTAACGAAGGATATCTTCTCTGCTATCTTATTAGTTCCTGGAATCCTGAAGTAGTATCCTTCAAAGCCTTCTCCTTTTGTGAGGCATTTTCTAACCATGCCTTTGTGGAACTGCTTGCCTCTTATGTCTGTTATATTCAGAGGTATGACTTTACCTATACTGCTTTTTGGTTTGTTGGGATTTAGGGTTCTTATTGTTACAATCTTACCGTTTTTCTTTTCTATTGTTACAACAAAGAAGTACCCTTCATTATTTAGTCCATACCTAAAATGATACAGCCTATTTAGCACATACCTTTTTAGATCATTTTCAAACTTTCCATAGTCTGCTACTGCACCTATGATCCACCCTTTGGGTTTGTACACAATGTGTTTTAACAAGAACCTTGTGTCTCCACCACTCAAAAGGGTTTTTTCATCTATCTTAAACCCAGGTTTTACTATGAAAGTTTTAGACTTCTCATCGATTATAAATATCCTTATATGCTTACCGCAAAGGCCTTTATTGATGCTGTTTACAACCTGTGATATCTCTGCATCTTTGTTGCTTTTATCTAAACTGCCTACTACATTTTCTGTTATTCGTATGTAGTTATCTAACTCGTTATCTATCTTTTTCTTTAAGTTTTTTCTTTGCATGTCTATATCCCTGTAAACTTGGCTGACCAAATCTTCCAGATGATCTTTGCGTGTATCTATGTAGAATGTAAGATACTCTTTAAGTATCTCTTTTTTTAATATGTTTATGTTATGCTGATACGTGAAATAGACTATTACTACTAAAGTAAGCGAAAAAAATATGGAAATGCCAATGATGCTGGTTTTCAGGTTGGTTTTCATAAAAATAAGTTTATATATTTTGGCTTGAAAAGTAAAGTTTTAAATAATATTTTTTATCCTAATATTTAGTTGACAAATCGTAAAAAATGGTCAATTATAATTAATGTGAGTTGGACGTTAATTTATGTAAAATGTTTTCTTTACGCCTTTTTTGGCAAATAAAAAAAATTATTAAAAGGAGATAACCATGGGGAATGTATCAGTAAAGAAACTATCTATAGTATCTTTTTTGCTAACTGTTCTAGTGCTTTTTATAGGATTCTACGCTACAATGTCATCAAGTAAGAACATAAAGAATAAAACCGGTATCATATATCACAGAGATTTGAAGCAAGTAGATATATATAATCTAGTTAGAGAAAACTATTCAAAGGGTGAAAAGTACCTATTAAAAGCATATTTTTTAAAGGATGAAGATGCGTTGAGCCAGGCAAAGAAGTACTTTAAAAAGGTAAACAGCCTTATTGATGAAAGTTTAGCTAAAACAGGTATAAACCAAGATGAAAAACAGAAAATAATGGCCTTAAAATCAGAAATAAACAAACAATTGAAGGTGGCATTAGGTCAAATAAATTTTTACTCAAGTGAAATAAGTTACTCTCAATTTAATAAATTTGATAAATACACTCAACCAATTAATAAACTCATCGATTCAATAATAAATGGCAGGATTAAAATAGTCAAAAGTTCTATAGACAACATATACTCTAATTTGAATAAACATATAACAGAAATGATATTTATATATGCGCTTATTGCTTTGATAGTAATCTTAGCTTCGCTTATTTTTACCAAGTATCTAGTGCGTCCTCTAGGTGACGTTGGCAAGGTGCTTGATAAAATTGGTGACGGAGATTTGAGCGCAAGGTTTGAGGTATACACAAACAATGAAATAGGTAAGCTTAAAAGAAACGTTAACTCAATGGTCGAAAACCTGCAAGTTATGGTAAATGAAACAAAATCAGCATCTGATGCAATGTTAAAAGGCTCATCCAATTTATCATCCACAGCCGCTCAAATATCTGCTGCAAATGAGGAAACTACTAAAGGCATGGACGAGATAAATGCGGCTATAGAAGATGCGACAAAAGCTATTGAAAGCATAGCCGAGGCAACAGAAAATATAACAACTTTAGCAGAAGGTGTAGCAGAGATAAACCAAGAACTCATAAAAGACATGGAAGAAAAACTTAGAATGATGGAAGTAAATGCTGAACTGGCAGAAGAAACAACAAAACAAATTAACGTTGTGGGAGAATCTTCAAAGGAGATAGGGAAAATTGTTGATGTTATAAGCGATATAGCAGACCAAACAAACTTGCTCGCTCTGAATGCTGCAATTGAGGCAGCACGTGCAGGTGAGGCTGGGCGAGGCTTTGCCGTTGTTGCAGATGAGGTGAGAAAACTGGCTGAAAAAACACAGCATTCTACGGAAGAAATTAGAACAACAATCACAAAAATGCAGAGTGACGTAGAAAAAGCAATTAAACAAACAAAAAAAACGAAGGAAAGTATTCTATCAGAATCTGCATCTATAGAAAAAAATAGAGAGCATGTAAACGAAGTTGTAGAAAGAACAAATAGAACGATAGACGAGATACATTCAACAAGCGCTGCCACAGAAGAAATTTCTGCAACAATGGCGGAAATAGATTCACAAATCACAGAAATCACAGATGCAATAAAAGAAAACGCAAAGGCAGCGGAAGCAATAGCATCTCTATCTGTGGAGTTGAAAGATACAGCACAGAACGTGTCGAATATGTTGAGTAAGTTTAAGTAATTAATTATAAAACTTTAAGTACCTAAATAGTAAGGAATAATTTAAAATTGAAAAATAAAACTATTTCCTTATCCGCAGTGTACGTTATATTTCTGTAGCTACTAACCAAAAGTGGAATAAATACAGAATTTGTTTCCTATGCTTTTGATGATGCCTTTATAATACTTATAGAGTTAGAAAATGTAGAAAAATTGGGAAAAATCAAAGAAAGCCTTAATAAAGTACCAGAAAAAATTGCAAAGACAGCCGATACGAAATTTGATTTATCTATAAACTACAAGATATTCCCAGACGAGTTTGACTCAGATTTGGATAGCGTATTGATAAGGCTTAGAGCAGGAAAATAACAAATCCTTATAAAAATAGAGAGTAAATGCAAATAACATTGGAATCTACACATACTAAACCGTTTTATCCTTGATTTTGGTTTATGTGTGTATTATCCTTTGTAAGCAATATCTGGAGGAGTTCGATGAACAGTAAAGAGTTAAAAGATAAAATATTAAAACTAAAAAAAGAGAAAAACGCGGTAATTCTGGCTCACTACTATCAAATTAACGACATACAAGAAATAGCAGACATCAGGGGTGACTCGCTGGCTTTGGCAAGAGAAGCAACAAAATTAAGTTCGGACATAATAGTATTTTGTGGTGTAAGGTTCATGGCAGAAACGGCGAAGGTATTGTGTCCGGATAGAAAGGTTTTGATACCAGAAATGGACTCTGTTTGCCCACTTGCAGATATGGCGACGAGAGAAGAAGTTTTAAAAAAGAAAGAGGAACTTGGTAATACTACGATTGTATCCTACGTAAACACCAATGTTGACGTAAAAACCGTGTCCGACATATGTTGCACATCGGCAAATGCTGTAAACGTGGTAAGAAGCTTAGATGAAAAACGTGTTCTATTTGTACCCGACAGGAATTTGGGGAGTTATGTTAAAGAACAGGTGCCAGAAAAAGAGATTGTTTTATGGGATGGTTATTGCCCGGTTCATGAGGAGTATTCGGTAGAGAATTTAAAAAAACTAAAAGAAGAACATCCTAATGCAAAGGTAGCTGTTCACCCAGAATCACCAAAAGCAGTAAGAGAGATGGCAGATTTTATTGGCTCAACAAGTGGAATTATAAATTATGTCAACAAAACAGACACAGACGAGTTCATTATTGGCACAGAAGAAGGCATACTATATGAATTAAGAGTGAACAACCCAGGTAAAAAATTCTACATAATCGGCAGTAAATCTATTTGCACAAACATGAAAAAAATAACGCTTGAATCCCTATACAAAGCTTTAAAGGATGAAATTTACGAAATAAAGCTCGATGAAGAGACTATAGAACTTGCAAAGAAACCCATTGAAAGAATGGTTTCAATAAAGAGAACCTAATGAATCCGATATTCTTAAAAAAAGTTTTAGAGTTATACATATTAGAAGACTCTTATTTTTCAGATATAACAACACAATCTATTGCAAGCAATAAAAAGGTTAGCGGAACAATCAAAGCAAAAGAAGATTTTATACTTGCAGGCTCCATATTTATTGAACCACTATTTGAAATCTTCAACAAGCCCTTTTCAATAGAAATTTTTAAAAAAGAAGGTAAACAGATAAAGAAAGGTGAGATAATAGCCAAAGTTGGAGTAGAAGATAACGTAATGTTAACAGCGGAGAGAATTTGCCTGAACATGTTGCAAAGACTCAGCGGAATCGCAACAAAAACGAGGGCTTTGGCAGATTTAATAAAGGATTACAAAGCGAAAATTGTTGACACGAGAAAAACAACACCGGGATTTAGATTTTTTGAAAAGTACGCTGTTAAAATAGGAGGGGGAGTAAATCACAGAACAGGCTTGTTTGACGCCGCACTAATTAAAGACAATCACATAAAGACTGCAGGTTCTGTAAAAAAAGCAATAGAATTGGTTAAAAAAAATAGCTCTTTTACAACAAAAATAGAGGTTGAGTGCGAAAACGAACAGATGGTTACAGAGGCAATAGAAAACGGTGCGGATATTGTGATGTTGGACAACATGTCTACTGAATATATGAAAAAAATAGTTGAAAAATATAACGGAACAGTGATTTTTGAAGCAAGTGGAAATATAGATGAAAATAATATAGTGGATGTAGCAAAAACAGGAGTTGATTTTATCTCATTGGGAAGTTTGACACACCACGCCTGTTGGGTAGACATAAATATGAAACTGGAGTGAGATATGAAAATTGCAATAGGCCAGATAGATACAGTATTGGGCGATGTAGAAAAAAACGTGAAAAAGCTAGAGCATTACTCTGATAAGGCAATAGAAGAAAAGTGTGATTTAATCGTGTTTCCGGAGCTCGCCGCTTGCGGTTATGGCCTTCGAGACCTCGTCTACACATCGTCAAGAACACCAGACGATTCTGTGTTCCTAAATTTAAAAGAAAGAAGCAACTACATAGATATAGTTTTTGGCTTTGCCCAAAAGGAAAATGGATATTTTTACAATAGTTCAATGTACTTATCAGCAGGCGAGATAATAAATATACACAAAAAAAGGTTCCTGCCAGATTACGGCATGTTTGAAGAACAAAGGTATTTCTCCCCGGGCGAAACAATAGAAAGCTTTAAAACAAAGTTCGGCAAAACAACAATCTTGATTTGTGAGGACGCCTTTCATATGTCATCCCACCATCAAGCATTCAGAAACCAAACAGAACTGCTCATAACCTTATCGGCAAGTCCATTTTGGTCTGACCACACAAGCATGAAGTGGGAAATGTGGAAAAACGTTTGTAGGACATCGGCTCAACTTAACGGGTATTTTGTTGTTTTTTCAAACAGAGTGGGATTTGAAGATGGTGTCGGCTTCTTTGGGAAATCCTTTATAGTCAATCCTAAGGGACACATAATGAAAGAAGCCTCTTTTATAAAGGAAGAGTTGTTTATAGGAGAAATTGATTTACGCGATATTGAAAGGGCAAGGCTGTTTATGCCTATAAGGAAAAACGAGGTTTGCGATGAATTTGTTAGATAAATTAAAAATTGATTGCGAGTTCGTTGCCACCTATCTGATAGAATTTACCCGCCAAGAAATAACAAAAACTGGCATCACGAAAGCTGTTTTAGGTTTATCTGGAGGAATAGACTCAAGTGTCGTTGCCTACATTGCAAAAGAAGCACTGGGTAAAGAAAATGTTTACGGCATATTGATGCCATACAAACTATCAAGCAAAGAGAGCATAGAGGATGCTTTAAAGGTAGTTAAAGATACCGGCATAAATTACAAAATCTTTGAGATAACAGACACAGCAGATACCTACATAAACAAGTTTGGCGACATGGACAAATTAAGAAAGGGTAATATATTTGCAAGAATGAGGATGGTAACACTGTTTGACCACTCTCAACTTTACAAAGGCCTTGTAGTCGGTACGAGTAATAAAACAGAGCTGCTTTTAGGTTATGGAACATGGTATGGAGACATGGCATCATGTTTAAACCCTATAGGCGACCTTTACAAGAATCAGATTTATCAGTTGGCAAATTATTTTAAAGTCCCAGAAACTATAATAAACAAAAAACCATCTGCCGATTTATGGGTTGGTCAATCTGATGAAGATGAGTTGGGTTTTTCATACGACGATGCAGACATAATCCTTTATCATCTATATGACCTTCACTACACAATGGAAGAGGTTACAAGTCTCGGTTTTAGAAAAGAACTCGTTGCAGGGATTGCAGAAAGGGTAAAAAGAAATCAATTCAAAAGACTTCCTCCTATTATAGCGAAAATAAGCAAGAGAACGATTAATATAGATTTTAGATACCTAAGAGACTGGGGACTTTAAAAGATAAAGATAAGAATTATCAACAAAAAATTAAAATACTTACACTTGACATTTTTACATTTCTAAACTAATATTAAGTTTAAAGATTATTTTTTGAGAGGAGGCGGTTGATGGATACAGTACTATTGGCTCGATGGCAATTTGCTATGACAGCTTTGTTCCATTTCATCTTTGTCCCACTAACTTTAGGTCTATCATTTCTTGTAGCTATCATGGAAACTGCATACGTTAGGACAGGCAACGAAACGTATTTAAGAATGACAAAATTCTTCGGTAAGCTATTCTTAATCAATTTTGCCCTTGGATTGGTTACAGGTATCACACTTGAATTTGAATTTGGTATGAACTGGGCAAGATACTCAAAATTCGTTGGAGACATATTTGGTGCTCCACTTGCCATTGAGGCCACAATGGCGTTCTTCTTAGAATCAACATTTTTAGGCGTATGGATTTTTGGATGGAAAAAGGTATCAAAAAAAACTCATGCACTGAGTATTTGGCTTGTTGCTTTTGGCACAAACATCTCTGCCCTATGGATATTAATCGCAAATGCATGGATGCAGCACCCCGTTGGATATGTGATTAGAAATGGCAGAGCTGAGTTTGTAAATTTCTGGGCAGCAGCTTTGCAACCTTACGCAATTTTGAAGTTTTTGCACACGGTTAGTGCAGGTTATGTAGTAGGCTCCTTTTTTGTAATGGGAATTTCTGCCTATCATCTACTAAAAAACCAGGAGGTTGACTTATTCAAAAAAGCATTTAAAATTGGCGCCTATTTTGGACTATTTGCATCACTGGTGGTATTTATAGTGGGTGATTTGCACGCTGGTGAAGTTGCAAAAACTCAACCTACAAAATTAGCAGCCATGGAATCGTTATGGAATACAAAAAAAGGTGCACCCATGTATCTATTCTTAATACCTGATGAAAAGCATGAGAGAAATGCTGTCGAGATCTTTGGTATTCCAAAAATGCTTAGTGTCCTTGCTTACCATAACCCTAATGCAACTGTAAGGGGTTTAAAATCTTTTCCAAAGAATGACAGACCTCCTGTAACTATCACCTTCATATCCTTTAGAACAATGGTGGCATTAGGCACGTTATTTGTTTTATTAACACTATTTGCTTTCTATTTAATAAAAAAGGATAAGCTGCTAGATAAAAAATGGTTCTTGAAGCTTATGCTTTTTGCTATACCACTACCATATCTTGCTTGCGAGCTTGGATGGATTGTTGCAGAAGTGGGAAGGCAACCATGGATTGTATATGGACTCTTAAGAACCTCACAAGGCACATCAACAGCAGTTATGCCATCCCAAATTATCATGACCATAATCGGATTTATCTTCCTCTACAGCATTTTGGGCTTTATTGATATATACTTGCTAATCAAATACGCAAAACAAGTTCCAGAACCAGCAACAAAGGAAGGAGGTTACTAAGATGCTAAATACAATATGGTTTGCCTTATGGGGACTTTTGTGGGCAGTATACTTCATGCTTGACGGATTTGATTTTGGCGTCGGTGTCTTGCATCCATTTATAGCAAAAGAAGACTTAGAAAGAAGAATGGTGATAAACACTATAGGACCTGTATGGGACGGTAACGAAGTTTGGCTAATAACCGCAGGAGGTGCAACTTTCGCTGCTTTCCCAACAACTTACGCTTACATGTTCAGTTATCTTTATACACCCCTGTTTATAATCTTAGCATCTCTTATCTTAAGGGGCGTTTCATTTGAATTTAGAGGAAAAATTGAATCTGAAGGCTGGAAAAAGTTCTGGGATTTTATAATTTTCCTATTTTCATTAATACCAGCAGTTCTTTTTGGTGTGGCATTCGGAAATATTTTCATGGGGTTGCCATTTGACACAAACGGATACCATGGAACACTATTCACACTGCTCAATCCATACGGCTTACTAACAGGCGTTTTTTTCCTGTTGCTTTTCTTGGAACATGGCGCACTCTGGTTATCCTTTAAAGCATCCAACAGTGTTGCAGAAAGAGCCCAGGCATCAGCCAAAAAAATATGGCCATTACTCTTAATAGTAGCTGTTTTATTCTTAGCTTACACTAAATTTGCAACTAAACTTTACAACAACTACATAAGTCACCCTGTGTGGTTTATAGTGCCAGCAATAGCTGTTGTTAGTTTGCTGTTAATTAGAGCTTTTATGAATTCATCCTATGCAAAAGCATTCTTATCATCCTGTGTAACTATAGTGACCGTAGTCTTTACTGGAGTTATAGGACTCTACCCCAACCTAATCCCATCAAGTATAAATCCAGCATATAACTTAACAATATTTAACTCATCATCAAGCCAATACACACTGAAGGTTATGCTGATAGTAGCTGTAATATTTGTCCCCATTGTTATAGCCTATCAATTATGGGCACACATGCTGTTTAAGGGAACAATAAAAAAGGAAGACTTGGAAGACAAAGAGGTAGAAACCTACTAAACAGCTCTGCCCCCTTATCAAAAAGGGGGGGCTTTCTCTTTTCTTTATCTTTACTTTACTTTACTTTACTTAAACCGAAATCATTGATATAAATAATCTAGAGTGCGCCTGTGGCTCAATTGGATAGAGCAGCAGACTTCGGATCTGCCGGTTGGGGGTTCGAGTCCCTCCAGGCGCGCCATGTTTATAAATTAATAAAATATTAAATTTGACAATTTTTTTAAATTTAACTAAACTTAAAAATCATGGACAAAGAACTTTTAAATAACATACTCAAACTTAAATCCCAGCTTAAAGTAAAGGTTTTATATGTAGAAGATAACGATGACGTAAGAAAAGAAACTCTAGATTTATTGAGCGAGCTCTTTGACTATATACAAACGGCATCAAATGGCCTAGATGGTTTAGAAAAGTTCAAGAATGAAAAATTCGATCTTGTAATAACAGATATAAACATGCCAAAAATGAATGGCATAGACATGGCAAAAGAAATTAAAAAGATAGATAAAAGAGTTCCTATAATTATGGTAACAGCATTTAGTGATTTTAAATATTTAGCAGAATGCATAAAGATTGGAGTATATGGATACATTTTAAAGCCAATAGACATAAATCAATTAATGGATGCTATTTATGCATCTTTAGAAAAGATTAAACTAAGAAAAGAAAGAGACAGCGCGCTGCAGCTGCTAGAGCAATACAAAAAAATTATAGACGAAAGCGCTACTGTTACAAAAACAGATCTGGCTGGCATTATAACGTATGCAAATGATAAATTCTGCGAGAGAAGCGGTTATAAAAGAGAAGAGCTTATAGGAAAACCGCACAACATAGTAAGGCATCCTGATGTTCCATCCTCGGTCTTTAGAGACCTATGGAAAACTATAAAAAGCAAAAAAGTGTGGCATGGAGTGGTAAAAAACAGAACTAAAGATGGAAAAGCAATATATTTAAAAGCGACAATTTCTCCAATTTTGGATGAAAACGGCAAAATCCAAGAATACATAGCTGTAAGACAAGATATAACAGAGTTTATGAATCCAAAAAGATTAATGCAAGACAAAATAAAAGAGATGAAAAACCCTGTTCTTCTATATTGCAAGATAGAAGATTACGATGACCTTGAGAACTTTTACGATGCTGATACTATAGAAAAACTAGAGGAAAAGTTTATAGAGATTTCACCATCCTTGTTTTCAGAAAGCTGTTATTTTCCTTTTAAATACAATCTTGGAAACGGGGAATTTGCATTTTTAAAAGAGAATGACTCAAGCAAAACATTAAACGAATTTTTAATGGAACTCAAAGCCTTCCAAAAAAACATTAGAAAAACACCCATTAAATTTGAAAACCATGAACAATACATAGATATGATTTTGAGCTTTGCTAAAGAGAAAGACCACATAATAGAAAACGCCAAAATGGGTATAAAAAAAGGAATCGAAAGAAAAATCGACATCATAATGGCAGATGGATTGATGCAGGAAATGAAACAAAAAGCAAAAGAAAACATAGAAACGTTGATAACAATAAAAGATGCTATAGACAACAACAGAGTAATTTGTCATTTTCAACCAATCTACAACAACAAAACTAAAAAAGTGGAAAAGTACGAATCTTTAGTGAGAATAATAGACAAAAACGGAAATATAATCCCTCCAGGGACATTCCTCACAATAGCAAAAGTCAGTAAATACTACAAACAAATAACAAAAGCTGTTGCAGAAAGAACCTTTAGAACTATAAAAACGTTGAATATGGAGATCTCCCTAAACCTTTCAGAGATTGATATAGAAGATAAAAATACGGTTGAGTTCATTTTAAATGCCTTAGATAAAGATAAAAATATGGCCAAGAAACTAGTAATTGAGCTATTAGAGGACGAAAACATAGAAAATCAAACTAAGGTCAAAAAATTCATAAAAGAGATAAAATCCTTCGGTGTAAAAATAGCAATAGACGATTTTGGAAGTGGATACTCTAACTTCTCAAGGCTATTAGAATATGAACCAGATTATTTAAAGATTGATGCATCACTTATAAAAAACATAGCAGAAAATAAAAATAGCTATAACATTGTAGAAATAATAAAGAGTTTTGCTGACAAGCAGGGATTCAAAACGATTGCAGAGTTTGTTGAAAGCAAAACCATCCTAAACATTGTAACAGATATAGGCATTGATTACTCCCAAGGCTACTACATCGGAAAACCCGCTCCGCTTAAATTATGAAAATTAAAATTACCCTATTAATTCTGAGCATTATCATCATATTGCCATTAAAAGCGTTATCGTTAACTAACGTTACACTTCAATTAAACTGGAAATATCAATTCGAGTTTGCTGGATACATTGCAGCGAAGGAAAAAGGTTTCTACAAAAAAAACGGTTTAAATGTAAAAATCATTCCTTACAATGGAGGTAGCGTTATAAAAAAGGTTTTGGACGGCAAAGCTGACTTCGGAGTAACTGATAGCGATATTTTTGCTGCTATCATTTACCATAGACCAATTGTCTTCCTTGCAAATATATTCAAAAAATCTCCACTTGTCTTGGCCGTTAAACCATATATCAGTACACCATTAGAACTAAGGCATAAAAAAATAATGGCCGACGAGAACGAGTTCAATTTCACAAGCTTGGGACTGTTGCTACACAAATTTAAAATCAAACCAAAAGACCTAATTTTAACCAAAGAAACATACTCAATAAACCCATTCGTTGATGGGAAAATAGATGGAATGGCAATTTACTTAACAAACGAGCCTTATTATTTAAACAAAAAGCACTTGCCCTATAATATAATAGATCCTGCCAACTATGGAATTTTTGCATACTCTGGAAATATTTTCACATCTAAAAAATATTTTGATAAACACCCAGAGATAGTCAAAAAGTTTTTATCCGCCACTATTAAAGGATGGCAGTACGCATTAAAACATAAAAGAGAAATAGCAAAATTAATTCACAAAAAATATTCAAAAGAAAAAAGTGTTTCAGCTTTAATATTTGAAGCTAATGCCATACAAGAAATTATAATGTCTGATGTATTCCCTTTGGGTTCCATAAACAAAAAGGTAGTCACGCAAACATTAGATGAGTTCGATCATATACTACTCAAAGGCACCAAACCAATAAATTTAGACAAATATGTATATAGCAACAACAAAGTCAGAGGCACTTTCACCAAAAAAGAGCTAAACTTCATAAGAAATCATAAAACAATAAAAATATGTACAAATCCTGATTGGAAACCCATAGAATACACAAAAAATGGTAAACCTACAGGCATTTCAATAGATGTACTTAAAAAAATAAGTTCCTTTACAGGATTAAAGTTTGTTAGAATCCCAACCAATACTTGGGCTCAATCTCAGGAATTTTTAAAAGAGAGAAAATGCGACGTTTTACCATCAGCCGTTAAAACTTCAAAAAGAAAAAAATATGCTCTATTCACAAAACCCTACCTAAAATACGAATTGTTTATTTTCGCAAAGAATAAACAGTTCGTAAACGGTATAAATTCTATAATCAATAAATCTATAGCAAGAAAAAGAGGGTCTGGTTTAATAACAAAATTAAAAAAAATGTATCCATATATAAAAATCATAGAAACAAACAGCTATAAACAATCATTTGAATACGTAGAAAACGGAAAGGCATACTGCACCATCGCGACATTACCTGTTGCCGATTATATAATAAAAAAATACGGATATAAGAATATAGTTATTATTGGAGACACAGGTCTGAGTTATAAAATATCCATGGCAGTAAGAAAAGATTTTCCGACCCTTGTTAGTATCCTTAACAAATCACTAAAAAAAATTTCATCTAAAGATTTGGACGTTATGTATTTAAAACAAATAAATTTAGCGAAATCCAGTGTATATCATAAATTAATATTAAAAATGATCTCTATTTTTATTATCATTATAACCATTTTATCTATTATCATAATTATCATAATTAAGGTTAATAAAAAACTAAAGTTAATAAAGCAAAAACTTGAGGAATCAGTAAGGAATTTCAAAATAATAACAAATCACACAATTCAAGCCATTATAATATACAAAAACGGAATATGCATAGAAGCTAACAAAGTTGCTTGTGAGTTATTGGGATACACAAGAGAGGAGCTTGTAGGCACTAATATATTCCGGTTATTAACAGATAAATCAAAAGCTGAGGTTAGAAAAAAACTAAAAGAAGAACATACAGAACCTTACGAAATTGAATTTATAAGAAAGGATGGAGAAATAATTTATGTCTTATCAAAAGGTGATTACATAACTTTAAACGGAGAAAAGGTTAGGGTTGGCTCTGCCGTAGATATAACAGAATTGAAAAAATTACAGAATAAACTGGAAGAGCTCAATGAAACATTAGAAAAGAAAGTAGAAAAGGCATTGGAAGAAATAAGAAGGAAAGACGTAGTTATGTTACAACAATCAAAATTAGCCTCAATGGGTGAAATGCTAAGTATGATTGCCCATCAATGGAGACAACCGCTAAACACAATCGCCGCAAACATAAATACTTTGCTCTTAAAAATAGAAATGGAGAACAATAATCCTGAATTTTTAAAACAGAAATTATTAAATATAATGGATTACGTAAAACATTTGAGCGAAACTATAGAAGATTTTAGGGATTTTTTCAAACAAGATAAAACAAAGATAAGCACATCGATAGACGAAGTTATAGAAAATACCTTAAAAATAGCGAAAGATAGTTTAGATAGAGCAAATATTGAACTCAATTTAAAACTGAACGCCAGAACAAAAATCAATATCTATGCAAACGAACTGAAGCATGTAGTATTGAACTTAATCAATAACGCTAGGGATGCCTTGCTTGAAAGAAACGCGGAATCGCCATATATAGAAATAGAAACTTACGAAACAGAAGATAAAATATTTATTAAGATCTTAGACAACGCGGGTGGAATAGAAAAGAGTGTTATGCAAAAAATCTTCGAACCATATTTTACAACAAAAAATTCAAAAGAAGGAACCGGAATTGGACTTTATATGAGCAAAATAATCATAGAAAATCACATGAAAGGCTCAATTTATGCAAAAAACACCGATTCTGGAGCTGAGTTCATAGTAGAAATACCGAAAAATTAGCAAAGGGAGGAGGTATCCTCCCTTTATTTAAGTGATACTTTATTGAACCTTAAACACCCTCACAAGCCCTGTTACTTTATCCGACATATCTTTAATTTCTTCTGAAATACGGGCTATATCCTCGACAGCCTTTGCATTCTCTTTGGCTGCAGATACAACCTCTTTAACTTGAGCATCAATCTGGGCAACTGTGGCAGATAACTCCTCTGTGGC
>WFYS01000089.1 GCA_015490005.1 Desulfurellaceae bacterium
CTAAGCGTTGACGATACAACTATAATGACCGTTAAAATATTTGATGTGTATGGTGAACCTGTTAGGGATGTTAAAGTCAATTTGCAAAGCTCAAATGAGAGCGTTTTAGATCCTGGTGTAAATGCATTAAAAACGAATGATAATGGTACTGCTACTGTTTATATATCATCTCAAAAAAACATAAGTCAAAATTCAAATGTTAAAATAGTAGCTACTTGTGGAAGCATTAGTAAAAGCATAAACTTTTCTATTTTTGTTCCTAGCAAGATAACATTAAGCGTTGTTCCTAATAGCGTAAATACTGGTGATACGGCTACTTTAATTGCAAAAATTACAGATAGTGTGGGTAATCCTGTTCCTGGTATATCTGTGATATTCTCTTCTACTTCTACATTTGGTTCTATAAGTGTACCCACTGTAAAAACCGATATAAATGGCGAGGCTGTCACCCATTTTACTGCAGGCTCTGAAGTTGGTGATGTTACTGTAGAAGCATCTTCAGGCGATAACTTGAAGGCTTCTTTTACCTTTGAAATTGTTGAAACGAGCCATATTGGAAAACCTCAGTTAATAGAATTGGAAAAAGTATCCGATAGTTCTATATACGTAAGGGGTAGTGGAGAAAATGAACACTCTACTCTAACATTTAAAGTTACAGACGGAGAGGGACATCCTGTTCCAAATGTAGTTGTGAATTTTAGTCTAATAGGAGGAAGCAAGGGCGGAGAGTACCTTGTTCCGATTAGTGCTGTAACTGATGACAACGGAACAGTTGCCACTACTTTAAAGGCTGGAACAAAGCCAGGCGTTGTGAAAGTCGAAGCTTCTTATGGCGTAATAACATCAGAGATATCCAAAATTACCATAAACAGTGGTCCTCCTGATGGTATGCGTTTTAGCTTATCTCCAGTAATACTGAATGTTCCGGGTCTTGTTGAAGATGGTGTTTTGGATAACATAACAGCAAGGCTTGCAGATAAATATAGTAACCCTGTGCCTGCAGATACAGCTGTACACTTTGAGAGTGAGTTTTCAAAAATTATCGGTGCTGACGCCACTACAGGTTCAGGAGAGAGGGGTGTAGCTTCTGCTATTCTTAGCTCTCAGGCTCCATTCCCAGGAGGAGGAGGAGAGCCTGTTCATATATGGGCTCAAAGCCAGACGGTGATTATGGATTTATATCTGATATGTATGTTAATAGCAATGTAATTTATATTGGAACTGATGGCGGCGGTGTGTTTAGGAGTTTGGATGGAGGAGAAAGTTGGGAAAATATAGGTAAACCCAGGAGTTACTACAGTGGTTATAAAGGTTTATGGGGAACTTATATTTATGATTTAGATTTTGATAGCGTTAAAAACATAATAGCCGTTGCCACCAATGATGGTGTGTTTGTAAGTAGGGATAAAGGTTATAATTGGGAAAATTTAGGGAGTGGAAGCAGTAGGTTTGAGCAAAATGTGAGTATAACTAATAATGGAGATTGTGTAAATTTGGATTATTATCCGATACCTCTAAGAGAGCGAATTACTGTAAAAAGAAATAGAAGTTTATATTTGTCCTATAGAATAAATGGAAGGCAGTTTTGTGTTAAGGATAGTGGAACATACGACATTTCCTACGATATAGATTACAATGAACCAGATGCTCCAGCAAGAATAGTAAAGATAGACAATGAAACGGGTGATATTTTTGCGTACTTTTACGGCAAGGGTTTGTATAAGTACGATTACAATCATAAGAGGTGGAGTAGCTGCAATAGTGGTTTGCAAACATTTGGTGTATCTACAGTTAGCATTTTAAATAGAAATAGAAATAGAAATATATATGTGACAGAGAATGGCAAGTTGTATAAAAGTTCTGTTAGTAGTTGCTCTTTTACTAACATAGATAATCAAAGTGTTATGTTTAATGTCATGTTTAACGATGCTTGTGTAGCAGATGGTAAAATATACTTTGCAACAACAAATGGAATAAAGATATTTGATAGCAGTGATAATTCTGTGAAGACTATTAATTTGAACTTTGAAGATAACATGGGGAAGATTAGCAACATTAAAAAAATAGCCATAGATGAAAATGGGAATATGTATGTGGCTACAGATTTTGGAGCTTATAGGGTTGAACAGGACGGAAAGGCATATCCGTTAAATTATTACAGAGAGATTTATACAACGGCTTCAGACAACAGAACATTAACCCTCAAATATCCATCTGATCAAGATAAGAGCCACACACTTATCTATGTAAACGGTGCTGAGATACCGTCGACCTATTACAAATTTGATAACGCAACCTCTATAAGTTTAATTGATAGTGTGGACAACATAACGGAAGGCTCAGCAGTGGAGATTAGGTATGCTTTAAAGGCCAAAGGAGATGTTGATCCAAGAAATGATATAACATCTCTTTATTTTTACAATAACAAGCTTTATATAGGCAGTGATGGAAGAGGGCTATATGAGTTGGATAATCCAGACAATGCTTCTAAGAATGGTGAACCGCCTGAACTTAAGAATATTGAAGGTGATGTTGATAAGATAACAAGCGTAATTTATGCAACCACAGAAGTTATGTTTAGCGGTAGGCCAAATATTATGGTGGAATGGGACAGCGATGGTGATGGGTGGATAGATAGTTATTCTAATAGTGGAGTGCCTGATAATGCAAGTGGTAAGGCTGACGTCTATATTGCAGATATTAATGGAAGACCGTTGAGCAGTAACGATAGGTTATATGATGTTTATAAAGGTTTGGGGCTTGATACAACTTATATTGCAAGCCATCAAGAGGTATTTCCTGTTCATGCTATTTCGTCATATGAAGTCGCTCTAAGTGATTCCTCTTTTCCTATTGAGTCTTTGCCAGATAGCTTATACGGAGGAAATGGTATAACTGAGTGGCATGGCGTCAAGTTTAGTGGTAAAATTGATATATATTCTGGAAATGGTGTTGTTAAAAACTAAGAATGAGAGAGATTCTTAATCGCAAGGCCCGCCATGATTATGAAATCTTGGAGACCTACGAGGCGGGCATTGTGCTCAAAGGCAGTGAAGTAAAATCCATAAGGATGGGCTCTGCCAATCTAAAGGACAGCTATGCAGAGATTAAAAACGGTGAGGTGTGGGTTAATAATTTTCACATAAGCCCCTACAAATTTGCCTCCAAACACACCAATCACGACCCTTACAGGAAAAAGAAGCTCCTTCTTCATAAGTATCAGATCAGAAAACTCATAGGAAAAACTAAAGAGAAAGGGCTTACGCTTATCCCATTGAAGGTCTACTCTAAACATGGAAAGCTTAAGATGGAACTTGCTTTAGCGAAGGGTAAAAAACTCTATGACAAACGTAAGGATATAAAAGAGAGGGATTTGGCAAGGGAAGCCGAAAGAGAACTTGCTCGCTTTAAATAATCTTTGAATTATACATTAAAATGTATAGAATATCTAGACATTTGCTCGTGAGGTGTGGTTTATGCCAAAGAGAACTGATTTGAAAAAAATTATGATTATTGGCTCGGGGCCGATTGTTATTGGCCAGGCCTGTGAGTTTGACTACTCTGGAACCCAGGCGTGCAAAGCGCTAAAAGGTGAGGGCTATGAAATTGTGCTTGTTAATTCTAATCCTGCAACAATAATGACAGATCCGTTGCTTGCAGATAGAACGTATATTGAACCTATAACTGTTGATTTTTTGGAAAGGATAATTTCTAAAGAAAGGCCAGATGCAATTCTGCCGACCTTGGGTGGCCAAACGGCTTTGAATGCCGCTATGGATTTGTATAGAGAAGGGATTTTAGAAAAGTACAGCGTTGAGCTCATAGGAGCCAATGCTGAGATTATAAATAGGGCTGAGGATAGGGAAGAGTTTAAAAAGGCGATGAATGAAATTGGCCTGAAGGTTCCTGATTCCGGCATTGCCCACAATTTGCAAGAGGCTATATATGTTGTTGAAAGGATAAACTTTCCTGTTATCATAAGACCTTCTTTTACGCTCGGTGGAACGGGAGCTGGAGTTGCCTACAATAAAGAGGAGTTTGAAGAAGTTGTTAAGTGGGGACTTGAACAGAGCCCTGTAAATGAGGTCTTGATCGAACAGTCGGTTTTGGGTTGGAAAGAATACGAGCTTGAGGTGATGCGCGACAAAAAGGATAATGTATTTATTATCTGTTCCATAGAGAACTTTGACCCTATGGGCGTGCATACGGGAGATTCCATTACAGTTGCACCTGCCCAAACGTTGACAGATAAAGAATACCAAATCTTAAGGGATGCGTCCATTGACATAATTAGAAAGATAGGCGTTGAAACAGGCGGGTCAAATATTCAGTTCGCCGTTAATCCAGAAAACGGTGAATTTGTTGTTATAGAAATGAACCCCCGTGTTTCGAGGTCTTCTGCTTTGGCAAGCAAAGCTACTGGTTTTCCAATAGCTAAATTTGCTGCACTGTTGAGTGTTGGGTATACTTTGGATGAAATACCTAACGATATTACAAAAAAGACGCCAGCGAGCTTTGAGCCTGTTTTGGATTACGTTGTAACTAAAATACCGAGATTTACGTTTGAAAAGTTCAATACTCCAGATCAGCTTGGAACGCAGATGAAAAGCGTTGGCGAGGTCATGGCAATTGGTCGAACATTCAAAGAGTCTCTACAGAAGGCTATAAGGTCATTGGAATACGATTGGGATGGCTTTATTGAGATAAACTGTTCGGATGATGAGATTAAACAAAGATTAATAAATCCTAATTCCAAAAGGCTTTTATATATCGGTGAGGCGTTTAGGCGTGGATATAGTTTGGATTACATACACGAGCTTACGTATATCGATAAATGGTTTTTGTTCAATGTCAAGCAGATAATTGACAAAGAGGAGGAGATAAAGAAAAACCCGTTGATTATTGAAAAGGAAATGATGACCCTTAAGCAATACGGTTTTTCGGACAGCAGGCTTGCAAAACTTTCTAATAAGACGGAAAAAGAGATTAGAAAATTGAGAACGCAACAGATAGGTGTGCAAAACGACTATAAAATGGTTGATACATGCGCTGGTGAGTTTGAGGCTTATACGCCTTATTTTTATTCTACATATGAGGATGAAAATGAATCTGTACCTTCTCAAAATAAGAAGGTTGTCATCCTGGGTAGTGGACCGAACAGGATTGGACAGGGTATAGAGTTTGATTACACATGCGTGCATGGTGCGTTGGAAGTTAAGAATGAAGGTTATGAATCTATAATGGTAAATTGTAACCCGGAGACTGTCTCAACGGATTATGACATTTCTGATAGGCTTTATTTTGAACCACTGGTATTCGAAGATGTAATGAATATTATTGAGAATGAAAATCCTTACGGTGTTATTGTTCAATTTGGTGGTCAAACGCCATTGAAATTGTCTATGAATTTGAAAAATACTGGTGTAAAAGTTTTGGGAACAGACCCAAAAAGCATAGATATTGCAGAGGACAGGGAACTGTTCAGGGATTTGATAAACAAGCTTAGGCTATTGCAACCTGAAAGTGGCATTGCTCATTCGAAGAAAGAGGCAATGGAAGTAGCTCGAATGATAGGCTACCCTGTGCTTGTAAGGCCTTCCTATGTTTTGGGGGGTCGTGCAATGATGATAATTTTTAACGATGAGCAACTTAAAAGTTATGTTGATGAGGCTGTTGATGTTTCGGGAAAGCACCCCTTACTTGTGGATAAGTTCTTAGAGGATGCTATCGAGGTAGATGTAGATGCCGTAAGTGACGGTGAGGATTGCGTTGTTGCCGCTGTTATGGAGCATATAGAGGCTGCGGGTGTTCACTCAGGTGATTCTGCATGCTCCATACCGCCAAGAACGTTGAAGAAAGAGATAGTTGAGGAAATCAAAAGACAAACAAGGTTGCTTGCAAGAGAGCTGGGTGTTATTGGGCTTATAAACATACAGTTTGCTGTGAAGAACGACCGTATATATATTTTAGAAGTTAATCCTAGAGCTTCAAGGACTGTGCCTTTTGTTAGTAAAGCCACGGGAGTACATTGGGCTAAGATTGCCACTCAGTTAATTTTGGGTAAAAAAATTAAAGAACTCGGTGTTAAAGAAGTAG
>WFYS01000090.1 GCA_015490005.1 Desulfurellaceae bacterium
CTTTCATAATCCTCTGCCCATCTTTTGATAGAACAAACTTCACGAACAACACCGCCCCTTTTTTGTTCACCGGTGAATTGGCATTTTGGGGTATTGTTATGCCATAAATCATAGGCTGGCCTCTTTTTACAATAAACGTGCCTGGCTTTTTGCCTGTTACCTTAAAAGAAACAGTTGAGTATAGCTTTTTATGCTTAAACGACCCCAATGAAACCTCTTGCGGCAATTGAATGTACTTCAAATGATGTTGTATGGCCACAGATTTGTATAAAAAGATGTAATCCACGTAGTGCATCCTCAAAAGGGCAAGCAAGTCCGTCTCCTTCGGCCTTACAACCACTTTACCCTTCTTCTCAAAGCCAGGTTTATAGTAATCTGGGTAGCCAAACAATTTTTTAAAAAAGTTCTTTACATGATAGTACTTCTCAGCCAATTTGGTAACTAACATAGCCCTGTATCCGCATGGATCATCGTTGGGATTTGAATGGCCCACAACAACATCCTTTTTTAACAGAATGTGAGGCCAATTCTTCGAGTTTATAACATTTGCATACCGAGATTTATCCGTGTAAACGATGGCCATTTCATTTGTGGCAAAGAGCGCATTGAATTTGGCGTTTCCTGTTTTTATGAGCAAATTGTTAATTACCGTGTAGTCAGCAGAGCCCATTACATCACAAGGCAGATGCAAATCTACGATCTTTCTTGCAGCCATCCTTGAACCGCTTGCCTCTCTAACGACAACATACTGGGGGTACTTCTTTTCAAACAACTTACTGATTTTCTCAAATGGAACGGATAAGCTTCCCGCATGGAATACAATGATTTTTTCTCCTGCCAACGATTGTAAACTGAAGATAAAGAAAACAAAAACAAAGAATACAAAAATCTTCCTCATGCTTACCCCTTTGCTAACCTTTTTGAATTTTACTCACTCTCATAAACATGTCAAAGCCTAAATTTGACTATCGATGTTTAAATGGTTAAAATTAAATATGTGTTTGACTGTTTTTGCTTTAAATAAACATCCAAAATACAAGCTAATAATGATTTTCAACAGAGACGAAAGAAAAAACAGGGAATCTGAGCCAATTCACTGGCTGAATAACAGCGTGCTTGCAGGGAAAGACGAAAAAGAGGGTGGGAGTTGGTTTGGCATTACACGAAAAGGACGCATAGTATACTTAACTAATTTTAGAAACCCTAAGGCTTTTGATGAAAGCAAAGAAAGCAGAGGATTTATTGTTAAGGAATTTTTAAATTCAAATAAGGGGGCTTTAGAATTTTTAGAAAAGCTAAAAACTGAAATAAACAAATACAATCCATTCAACCTACTTGTTAGTGATAATCTAGAAAATCTTTATTACTTATCAAGCATTACGAAAGAAATTAAAGTAATAGAAGATGGAATACACGGTTTAAGTAATGGTTTATTTGACGAAGAGTGGCCTAAAGTTAGAAAATTAAAAAGTTTATTTTCTAAAGCTATATCAAAAGCATCTATAGATATAAACGAGCTGTTCAAAGCACTATCGGATAGAGAAACGTTTCCATTGGAAATGTTGCCAGATACAGGCGTAGGAAAAGACTTAGAAATCAAGCTCTCTCCTATATTTGTGGATTTTAAAGGATATGGAACCGTTTCTTCTGTCGTTTTATTGATAGACATAGAAAACAATGTTTTCCTAAGGGAAAAAAGATTTGTCGAACCTAAAACCGATCTAATTTATAGGTTTAAGCTGATATGACTATAGAACTCTATAAGTTTTTAGAAAATGCATACATAAAAGAAGAACCAGATATCCAAATCTTAATCGGAAAATACTTTTTAAGCCCTTTATACAAGTTCAAAAAGTTAAAAATAGAGATAGAAGGATTAAACAATATTCCTGACTACCCAGTGATTTTTGCCATGAACCACACCGATAGATACAATTATTGGCCATTTATGTTTAAACTATGGCAACTTCATCAAAAAGGCTTAAAAAAATATCCTTACATAACGGTTTGGGTCAAAGGAAAATACTTTGAAAATAAATTCATAGCTTCTTTTATGAGGCTCAGTGGAACAATACCCGTTCCATCAAAAGGTTATCTTGTTGTGAAAGATTTTGTAACAACCTTCGGAAGCAAAAAAGCCTTAAATGATGAAGCTTTAAAGTATCTTCTAGATTATATAAAGGGCAAAAAGAATGAAGAAGATTTAGAAAAATTAGACAGAAAGTTATACGAATTTATAAAAAAAACTCACGGTGAATATAACCCTGAAAAATACGAAAATTATAGGGAATACATAAAAAAAACACATGTAGATATGATGAAAAAGGTGCTGGAATTAAATAGGGACGCAATTCTTAATAAAAAACTCAACTTATTGGTGTTTCCGGAAGGGAGAAGGTCAAAAAAACTAACAAGAGGAAAACCGGGTTTAGCCCAAGTGGCTTTAGCTTTGGATGTTCCTGTTGTGCCTGTGGGGTGTAACGGCTCGGATAAAGCATATACGGGTAATTTACCGTTTCCAAAAAGTAATAAAACGATTATTTACCGAGTAGGCGAGCCGATAGAATTCAAAAAACTTTCAGAAGAATTCAATATCAAAGAAAGTTTTGTTCCATTTACACCACAATCCAAAAAACTGCAGGATATTTTTGAGAAAGCAACAAATACCATAATGGAAAGGATTTACAACCTGCTCGACGACGAATACAAAGGAAACTTTCGGAAAAAAGACAAAACAAATATTTCAGCGTTTATTTAAAAAGGAGGAGACATGCCCAATATAGAAATAGAAAAGAAATTTTTAATGCAGCCAATAAAAGTGGAATGTTTCTTAAAAATAAACTCAATAGAGTACGAAGCTCTAGACATAGAACAATTTTATATATCAAGAGAAGGAAAAATTGGCAGAGTCAGAAAAATAAATAACAAATACCTCTTAACGTTGAAAAAAGGCGATGGGCTTGTAAGAGAAGAGCATGAAAGAGAAATAGAACAATCTGTTTTTAAAAATATACTTACAAAAGAAAACCCTGTTGGAGCCTTAAAAAAGACGCGATACAAAGCCCGAGTAGATGGATACGAATACGAGATCGATGAATACAAAGAAAACCTTGAGGGATTGGTAGTGCTTGAGGTTGAATTTGAAACAGAAAGAGAAGCCAATAATTTCAAAATTAGCGATATTTTCAAACCTTATCTAATAAAAGATGTCACAGGTGATGACAGGTTTCTCAATGAAACGATAGCGGTAGATACCCTAAAAAGCGGATTAACCTGTACACAAATATACAGGAAACTCAAATAGCGAGACATACCCACAATCTTGTATCTCATCGCTATAAAAAACATTAAAATTGGTCCAACAATCCAGTTTTGAATGAGAGATACTCCCAATATCTTCACATTACTGAAAACATCGGGTAGCTCTTCATAGCGCACTTTAGCAAACGGCGGATACATCATTAAAATTAAGCCTATTGCTA
>WFYS01000091.1 GCA_015490005.1 Desulfurellaceae bacterium
GGGTTACAACCGTTCCAATACACGGAAACAAGGAAATTCCAAGAGGTTTGCTTAGAAAGATCATTCGAGAGGACCTTCAAATGAGTTTGGAAGAATTTATGGAAAAGTATAGTGAGTTTAAAAGGAGAAAATGAATAAGTGTCGAAAATTTTTTACAGTTAGAAAAAAATAAAAGTATAAATAAATTAACAAACTTGCTACGGTAAAACTTATCAATGATAAAGTAGGGGAGGAGACAGAATGTACGCCCACGTGAGTAGGGAAGAATGGGTGTTTAGAGGTTTAGCTATTGCTATGTGTTTGGCTATGGTGGGGATGGCAGTGATGCCTGTTGTAACAGTGGAACCCTCTAAAATAGGTGGAGGACTTTTGCTGGCTTGGAATGCTGGGAATGACTTGCTAAATAATGGGCGATATTCATGGCAAACGTACGCCAATATGGCGCTACTGGCGGGAAGTATTGTTGCTTTTGCACTTGCTCCCCCAGCAGGTGTAGCGTACTGGTTAACAGCAGGAACACTATAAGTGTTTGACCGGATATGTACGCGAACAAATTAAAAACTTTAAGAAACGCCCTCGGAATTTGTCTTGCAGTCCTGACTGTACTTTCCCTTATTGATCTTTTACTTGAGATCTATGGAAGATATTTAATTCCAGTACATTCATCCCAGATGCTGTCGGTTCTTAGCGTTTTATTGATAATATTTATTTTAATTAACAAATATACTGAGAATAAACTACGCTGAATATGAAAATTAAGAACATTCTACCAATTTCGTTATCTGTATTGTTTTACACTCTTGGGATGATTTTAGGTTACGGATTTCTTAATGGTTTCGCTTATCAACTTATGCTAATAAATTTAGATACAATAATAATTCACTTGTGCCACTTTCTTATAAAAGTATCATATCGACAAATTTAAAGTCAATATTGATTTTGCTGTTAGGATTTGGCATCGTAACATATATAAATCTCATTTTCAATGGGGTGAATTTAGCTTTTCTGTACGTAGAAAGTATTAGAAAGAAAATGAATCTTTGGAATTTCCTACTATTAATCCTCCCACACTGCATCTTCGAAATCCCCGCCATCATCATAGCGGGAGCTGCAGGCTTCAAAATTCCCTACGAAATCGTTAGGTATTTAGCAGGGAAGAAAGAACAACCGCTAACGAAGGAAGACGTAAAAGAATATCTAACAATGGCTCTAATTTCAATAATTCTGATAGTAATAGCGGCGTGGATAGAAGCTAATATAACGCTGAAAATAGCTAGGGCAATGCTTAAGTCAAAAGGTATTTGAAGATTTGAGATGATTTAAAAACATGGCAAAAGTAATAGAAGCGATATACGAAAACAGTGTCCTTAAACCTCTTGAAAAGGTTGATTTAAAGGATGGTGAAAGAGTGAAGGTGGAGATTAAAGGGAGTTTAGTAGATAAACTTAGGAAGTATAGGATAAAAGTGGACACCGATGTTCTAAAAGAATTCATAGAGGAGAGAAGATAAATGTCTGTAGTTATAGATACATCAGTCTTTGTGGATACTATACTCGAATACGATGAACATAGAACGAAGATTGCGGAGGATTTGCTCGAAATTATTCAAAACTCATCACTTGAGATTGTAGCTCCCTTTTTATTTAAAGTAGAATTAGCTGGTATTCTTTCGAGAAAATTACCGAGAAATCGGGTAAAGCTGATAGTTAAAGACATTATAGAGTAAGACTTATACCAAATCCAGACGATCTGGCGTTCGAAGTGGCAATGAAAACAGGTTCAAGAGCCGCAGACGCTTACTTCATAGCGACAGCAAAGCTAACGAACTCAATCCTAATAACGAACGATAGAGTGATGGCAAAAAATGCGAAAAAAGCTGGTATTGAGGCGTATTACTTGATCGAAGAGTTTGATGAGGCTGTAAGTAGAATAAGTGAATTACAACAGCTTTAACAAAGACCCTTGCCTGCTGCAAGTGTCGGAGAATTAGCAGCGTATGAAACCAGCCACCATAGTTTAGCGAGAGCAGCATTCATGACAGAAATGGTTGTGGGTGGAGCGGAACTTAGTTGGATGATGGCCTGTGCAGCCTTTACTGGACCAGTTGGATGGATTGCAGGTGCAATGGTAGTTGGTGCCCTATTTTAACGAAGGTAACGGGGGTTTAGTGGTCTGGTGTGAATACAATAGAGATTTTCCAAATTTTTTTGATTGTCGTGCTCCTTTTAGTACCCTTTATCATCGTTAGAAATAAAAACTACTGTAGAAAAGATACAGAAAATCAATTCAAGTTACCATACCAACGGCAATATTTGTAGCATCCATTTTAATTATGGATGAAATAAAAATTATTGAAAATCCTTTTATGAAAGTTATAATTGTCATGTCTATCTATTTTGCAGTATTTTATACAATAAAAATTTTTTATAAAAAATATATACAAAAATATAAATACTGATCGAAAATGAAATTTAAGCTAAATTTTTTACAACTCACTTACTTAAGACGTTTTCTGGAAATAAAGTACCTTTTCTTGTCGCTGGATGCGCTTTCATTGTTCCATTTTAGGTCTTTTCATGACCTACCCATCCAACCCTCCCGCATCAAAACTTTTTATGGAATTTGAATCCTCTCTCATCCCTACTGGAGATTCTTTGCTCCACCCTTTCCCTTCACTCCCCTTACTTAATCCTTATTTTCAACAGAGCAATTATTTATAATTTTATCATGTCTAAGAAATTTCTAAAGAGATAGCATAAAAAGATTTTTACGTAATTAAACCCGAATTCTTAAGTTCCACTACAAAACTTTTCACATCATTAATAAATTCTATTGCTTGTTCTCGAGTGATACTCAGGGTTAACTCGTAATCAGCATTATTTCTTTTATCTCTAAAGCTACGTATCATTGATGCTAAATCCCTTCTACCAACCCTTCTGAAGAAATCGACAACCTCTTTGTGGTCTTCGTAATCATACTTAAAAAAAGCATCAGAGTGCATTCCACAATTTTCTCTAACAAAATGAAAGGCATAATAGTAGCCCCTACTAATTACAGTTCGATAAATGACCTCTTCATCGCCAAAATTAAGTAAACTTTCTGCAAGCCTCAAAAAGTCTTCTGGGGCTATCATAATCTGTTAACTTCAATTAAAATTTTGTTATCCTTATCTACTTCATCAAGTA
>WFYS01000092.1 GCA_015490005.1 Desulfurellaceae bacterium
ATGCCGTGTCCACACCTAAGCAGTATTCAGTTGCGTATATATCGTTGTCGATGGTTGCTGGTATACCGATAAACTTAACACCGAATTCATCATGAAAGACCTTTAAGCCCTTAAACGACCCATTGCCGCCTAAAACGACCAATTTCTCTATTCCATGTTTCTTTAACTGTTCGTATGATTGTTCTCTGTATTTTTTCTTAAGAAACCTTTTTGACCGTGAGGATTTAATTATCGTTCCTCCTTTATAAAGTATACCCGAAACATCTTTGTGTGTCGCTCTTTTTATCTTTCCATCTATCATCCCTTCAAATCCACTATAGATAAAATACGGTTCTTCATCTTTTGAAATACATTTATCGACAAAATACCTGATAGCAGGGTTCATTCCAGCTGAGTCGCCGCCAGAACATAGTATCCCAATACCCATCTTACCTCCATTTAATCTAAAACAACGTTTTGTTCAAAAAAGTTTTAAACACCCCAAAGTCCTTTCACACCACTAATTAAAAATTGTGCCGCTATTGCACCAACGATGAGACCCATAATACGTGTCAGTATTTTCATGCCGGTTATGCCTAGAAGTTTGTCTATTGCAACTGCATAAAGCAAAGTAAAGAATGTGACTATAGAGGCAATTACTATGGATACTCCGTTCAAAACATAGGACAGAATGATAGAAGACTCACTTGTTAAATTGTTTTGAAGAACAATTATAGTGGCTATTAGTCCAGGTCCAAAGATTATTGGTATGCCAAGTGGAACTATAGAAATATCTTCTTTGTCTTGTGCCTCGTCGCGTTCCTCTTTTGTGTGTTTGCCTTGTCTATGTTGGCCGTATGCCATGTTTACGGCAATCATCATTAAAATTATACCGCCGATAACTTTCAATGACATGGTGTTTATGCCGAAAATTTTGAAAATAAACTCACCACCAAAAAGCGTTATAAACGAGGCTACCAGCAGTGTTAATGTTGCTTTTAGAGCTACAGGTTTTACAACATCGTGAGAACCATTTGGCAACATTCCAATCATTATACTTGCTGCTGCTATTGGATTGATAATTGTTATCAATGCAATAGTGTTATGAACAAGCAAGGAGATAAAATTTGATGGCATATTGCCCCCCTTTATTTTCTAGTTTCTCTTTTAATTTAAGCATATTTCGGAAAATTTATCAAATTACTTTATTAATTTAAAAGCTTCGTGTAATATTACTAAAAATTATGTAGAGGTGATTTATGAAAGTTGCTGTTTGCGGTTGCGGGGTGTTGGGTTCTCAAATCTCTTGGCAGGTGGCTTTATCCGGGTTTGAGGTAAATGTTTATGAAATAGATGAAAAGGCTTTAGGACGCTGCAAAGACTTTCATATGAGATACTCAAATCTTTTTAAGACAAAGGAGCCTTTTGAAAAACTATCTTACTATGTGAGTCTTGAGGGATGCTTGAAAGACGTTGATTTAGTGATTGAGTCAATTCCTGAAGATTTAAATCTAAAAAGGGGTTTTTTAGGTAAGGTCTCTAACATTGTATCAGAAAACGTTATCATAACAACCAATTCATCTACCTTTAAGCCAAGCGATTTGAAAGAGTCTATAGATAACCCTTCAAGATTTTTGGCTTTACACTTTGCAAATCCCATCTGGGAAGCAAATATAGCTGAGATTATGGGGCATAGCGAAACTGATATGGAAATTTTCAATAAGGTTGTAGAGTTTGCAAAAAATATTGGTATGGAGCCTATTAAGATTTATAAAGAGCAAGCTGCTTATGTTTTAAATTCCATGCTAATTCCGTGGCTTGAGTCTGCTCAGAGGTTATATTTCAATGGAGTTGCTGATTTTGAAGATATAGATAAGGCTTGGATTATAAGCACTAAATCTAAAATAGGCCCTTTTGGCGTAATAGACTTGGTGGGTCTAAGAACGATTTATAACATTGTTTCAAATAGAGCCAAAGAATCCAAAAATAAGGAGATGTTCGAAAGGGCAAAGAAAATCAAAGAGGAGTTTTTAGATAAAGGTAGGCTTGGAATAGAGACAGGGAAAGGATTTTATAAATACCCCAACCCAAGCTATGAAAAATATGTGAAGTAAATTTTGGAAGGAAGTTGTGGATAATTTATCTTAGACGATTCTGGATATTGTAGTTCAGTAGGGTACTCGTTTCATTGACGCTTTGGCCATATTTGTTATTGGTAAGTTTGCAAGCAATGTCATATTAAGATTAATGCGCAAGGCTTTAGGTAAAGCAAAGGTTGATGAAACGTTGATAGGTTTTTTGCTTGATCTAACAAATGTGAGTTTACTCGTTCTTGTTGTTATAGCGGCTTTGAGTACTTTAGGAATGAAGATAACATCGTTTGTTGCCATCTTAGGTGCTGCAACATTAGCTATTGGTTTGGCTTTGCAGAGCAATCTGTCAAACTTGGGCGCTGGCGTTTTAATCATGTTTTTAAGGTCGTTTAAATTGAATCACTTTGTTGAAGTCGCCGGTGTGAGTGGAACTATAAAAAAGATTTAGATATTTAACACGATAATGAAAACGCCTGATAATATAAGCATAATAGTTCCTAACTCCAAGATTATAGGGGATAATATCGTAAATTATTCAGTTAAGATACGAGAAGGATAGATATAACTATTGGAGTAGGATACGAGGATAACATAAAACTTGCAAAGGATACGTTGAATGAGATATTAAAAACGACGAGAGGATATTAAAAGAGCCAAAATCCACTGTAGCGGTCTCGGAACTTGGAGATAGTAGTGTAAATTTTGTTGTTAGACCGTGGGTCAAGGCGAATGATTATTGGAATGTTTATTTTGATTTACTTGAAAAAATAAAAACTACTTTTGACAAAAAAGCATATCTACACCTTATCCTCAAATGGACGTTTATTTGAAAAAATAGCTAAATTTTGCCAGTGGCATAAAAAACGATATAATATAAACTATAATACAACGTCTTTGGAGGTTCAAAGTGCCGAGCTTTGAAGTTCAAAAAAGTGTGAAATGCAAGAAAATCAAGTTATATCTGTCAATCAAATTTATCAAGTCTTAGAGCATATTCTAAGCAGGTATTATAATAAGGGAGATATAACCATAATTAATGAAAATCTTATTGTGAACGGGAATCTAAAATCTATTTGGGAAAGAGCGGTTACAAAAGCTACGGTAACTGTTAAGGTAAAAGATAATTATCTATATTGCCTAGCGGAAGGGACAGCATCTTTAGGGATACTCCCTTGGATTTGGTTTGCTTTAGGTTTTTTCTTTAAAATTTTTTTTATTTGGTTTCTAGTGGATTTGCTTGATTTTATTGTTTGCAGGGATAGGCCAAAGTGTTATTTTGAAGAAGTCTTCGAGTCGCTTGCTTTTAGAATAGAACAAGGATATATATTTGAAGAAAAAATAGAAAACTAATCACTTCTTTTACTTTTTTTGAAATATTATTAACCTGATACTGCTGATAACAACAGCACTCAATACAATTGTAATAACCAACACGTATGGAAATCTTCAGATATAACGTTGGATATTTAATTAAGCTTGATTTTTAACAATCAAAAATGGTGCCGAGACGAGGAATCGAACCTCGGACACAGGGATTTTCAGGTCTACCTTAAACTTCTCTTTTCAGGTGAACGTTCGATCACCAGATCGATTTTGTTACTGTTGCAACGCCATTTTCTTTAAACTGTGGGTTTTCTCGCTCCATATACTTTTTCAAGCATTCATACCCCAAACTTGCAAATTGAACCCCAAAATAGCCCCTTTCTGTAACACAACTCCCTATATATGGAGGAGGTGTGTTATGGTACTATTCAGGTGCAACAATTGTGGCAATGAGTTTTCTACAAAGCACAAGGTTTGTCCCAAGTGCGGCACGCCCGTGCCGAGATACAACCCAACCATTCGTATTACAGTTTGCTACTGGGGCTCACGCATCCGCCGAACGGTCAAGTGTAATGTAACAACCGCCAAACAGATCGAAGCTGAAATCAAGCTTAAGCTTATTCGAGGTGAGACAATCGTAGATCATCGAAGCTTTATCAAGCTCAAAGATTTCGTTAGAAAAGAGTATTTACGCTATTCCCAAGAGAACAAGTCTTCAGGCACTTTCAGGCGCGAGAGAGGCGCAATCAACGCTTGGCTTCTCCCTCTCTTTGGCCACAAACCCCTGCACGAAATCAGCCAGTTAGATGTTGAAAAACTCAAGCGTGAAATGACAGAAGCAGGCAGAGCCCCTCGCTCGATCAGATACACAATCACAATCCTGAGAAACATTCTCAACCGAGCGGATGATTTAGACTACAAAGTACCCCAAAAAGACCCAACCAGGAAAGTCAAAGTTCCAAAAATTGACAATAAACG
>WFYS01000093.1 GCA_015490005.1 Desulfurellaceae bacterium
ACAGGCCAGGAAGCAAAAGAACTCCTGCAAGAGGCGAAAAAACTCAAAACCATAAAGAGATACTAAACAATATTATTCAAATTTTTAGATCAAACGTCTCTTTCCCTTTGTAACCAAGTGCGTGGCTACTCTTCCTTTAGGGGTACGCTTTATATACCCCTTTTGCAATAAAAATGGCTCAACAACGTCTTCAAGTGTGCCTTTATCCTCGCCAATACTTGCGGCAAGCGTGTCTATTCCAACTGGCCCACCGTTGAATTTGCCCAACAAAGTAGCAATGTATTTCTTATCCAAATAGTCAAGGCCATCTTCATCTATTTGCAGCATTTCCAATGCTCTTAAGGCGATATCTTCGTCAATCGTATCCTTATTTTCAATCTGCGCTAAGTCCCTAACCCTCCGCAAAAGCTTATTAGCTATTCTCGGCGTTCCACGTGACCTCTCTGCAACAACTTTTCTTGCTTCTGGCTCCAAACCAATATCTAAAAGTTTAGCTGAGCGTTCCAGTATTTTTTCTAACTCGTCGACAGAATAAAAATCCAACCTAAAAATCATGCCAAACCTATCTCTCAATGGAGACGTGAGCATCCCAGCCCTTGTGGTGGCTCCAACCAAAGTGAAAGGTGGCAAATCTATTCTAATAGTTCGAGCTCCAGGACCTTGCCCCACAATTATATCAAGTTTAAAATCCTCCAAAGCCGAGTATAATGTTTCCTCTACAGCCCTATTAAGCCTATGAATCTCATCAATAAACAAAACGTCTTTTTCGCTTAAATTTGTCAATATTGCCGCTATATCACCAACTTTCTCAATAGCTGGTCCAGTTGTTGTTATAATATTTGAGTTCATCTCTTTAGCTATGATATTTGCCAAGGTAGTCTTTCCAAGTCCGGGTGGTCCATAAAAAAGGCAATGCTCCAAGGCCTCTCCCCTTTTTCTTGCCGCCTCAATAGCAAGAGACAGCCCTTTAACAACGTTCACTTGTCCTATATATTCATTTAAGCTAGAAGGTCTTAAATTTAATACTAACTCATCATTTTCATAATTATTCTCATTCAACGTTTAGCCCCTAACACTTGCCTTTTTATAGAATTAATTTCGTTAAAGCTAAGTTCCCTATACTGACCGGCTTTTAAATCACCCAATTCTATATCACCAATAGCTATGCGTTTTAGCCTTTCTATGCCAACATCAAAAGCCTTTAAAAAACGCCTTAAAATTCTATTCCTTCCACTATCTATGGCAATAATAACCCAATTCGGATTGGCTGTCTTTTTTATTGTTAATGGTTTAAAGAATCCATCCTCCAACATGACGCCTTTGGACATTTTTCTCAGCTTTTCTGCATGTAAAGGCTCTTTTGTTTTAACAAGATATGCCTTCCTGACTTTAAATTTAGGATGCATCAATATATTTGCAAATTCTCCGTCATTTGTTATAATCAGCAGCCCTTCGGAAAGATAATCAAGCCTACCAACACAAATAAGCTTTTGGTTTATAGTGTCAAAGAAATCGCAAACCGTCTTTCTACCTTCTTCATCTTTGGTAGAGCTTATAACAAAAGGGGGCTTATAAAAGGCAAAATAGAGTTTATCTTGTTTATTTAAAACAACTGTTTTTCCATCTACCTCTAGGACATCACTTTCTGAAATATCAACAAAATTTTTCAGTGTTTCACCGTTTACTTTAACCCTTCCGGATTTAACAAACTCATCAGCCTTTCTTCTAGATATATTTAAGGTCTGAGCCAAATATTTATTAACCCTCATTCTACAAACCCAGACAGAATCCTACTTCTCTTGCGATGCCTTAGCTTTCTCAAGGCCTTTGCCTCAATCTGTCTAACCCTTTCTCGAGTAACACCTAAAACTTTTCCTACCTCCTCAAGCGTATGATCATGCCCATCACCGATTCCAAATCTCATTCTCAAAACCTTTTCCTCTCTTTCCGTCAATGTTGAAAGAACTTCTTCTATTTTCTCTTTTAAATTTTCTTCTATAACATAAGATAAAGGCTGCTTTGCCCTAGTATCTTCGATAAAATCCTCTAAATGGGTATCGTTATCGTCACCGATGGGAGTTTCAAGCGAAATTGGCTCTTTAGCTATCTTTATTATACTCTTAATTTTATCTTCATCCATATCAAGATATTCAGCCAATTCAGCTGCTGTCGGTTCTTTACCCTTCTCTTGAACCAAAAGTTTTGAAGCTCTAACAATTTTATTTATTGTTTCAATCATGTGAACTGGAATTCTTATTGTCCTCGCCTGGTCAGCTATAGCCCTGGAGATTGATTGTCTAATCCACCAAGTTGCATAGGTAGAAAACTTGAAACCTTTTTTATAGTCAAATTTATCCACCGACTTCATCAAACCAATATTGCCTTCTTGTATCAAATCCAAGAAAGAAAGCCCCCTATTGAGGTGTTTTTTGGCGATAGACACAACCAATCTTAAATTAGCCTTTATCATCTTCTGCTTAATCTCTTCAACATCTTTTCTTGCAATTTCAATTTCTCCTAATGTGTCAAACAAACTTTCCCTGTTAGGTAAGTTTTTATCCGACCTTATCCTCTCTAAAAAGGACTCTGTCATTTTTTGTATATATTTATCGCTTAAAGCAATTTCCTCGAAATCATTAAATATTCCCTCTTTTATCTCTGTTATCTCATCTTCGTCTTTTGTATTCAGCAATATTTCATATTTTTCTATTATGTCATCCAAAATTTTCAAAAACGTTTCTTTTGCTGTATGATCTTCTTCTGAATCATCGTCAAAATCATAATTTAAGTCTAATGCATTTGAAACATTCTTTACCTTTTCGTCTCCGTTGATTATCTCTTCCTTTAGCTCTTCAATCTCATTCTTAACAAATGGGACCTCTATCAACTTTTTAATCAATTTTGTTTTACTCTCTTCTATTTTCTTGGCAATATCGATTTCTTCTTCTCTCGACAGTAATGGTATATTTCCCATCTCTCTCAAATACATCCTAATCGCGCTTCCTACCTCTTCATCTTCATTGAGCTCAAAACTTTCTTTTTCGGCATTCGATGAGTTTTGTTTATCGGTATCTATAATGTCTATATCTAAATCGTCGCAACGTTTTATTATATCGTCTATATCGTCAACACTTATGCCTTCCGGAAG
>WFYS01000094.1 GCA_015490005.1 Desulfurellaceae bacterium
GCATTCTTTATTTTCTCAGCAATCTTAAAGATCTTTTCTTCCATGATCCGCCTCTAAAATGAGTTTAGAGGAGTTTTCCAAAGCAGATACAAGCTGTGCCGCTTTAAACAGAGTTTCCGAAAAGGCGAATACACCGTGCCCCTTTGCCACAACAATTGGACGGTTAGTGTCTTTAAAGTATTCAGGTATTACCTCCTTTGCAAGTTGCCAACTGTTGTAAGGAATGTCTAAGACATCAACGGATTTTAAAAATAAATAGCCTTCGTAGTCAATCGGCTCTATGGTCTTGTAGCCCAAAATGGACAGTGCCACAGTTGATGGTGAATGGGCATGGACGATAGCCTTTGCTTCACCAACCAATTTGTACACATTGACGTGGATTTCTACTTCGCTTGATGCGGCATTCCATCTAACATCCCGCTCAAAGCCTATTTTCACTATGTTCTTGCCTCTCAAATTGTACAGACTTCTCCCCGTTTTCGTAATCCATATACCGTCTTTAACGCGTGCACTCATGTTTCCACTTGATACATCAACAAGGTGCGATAGAAACAGCAAATTTCCCACTCTTCTAAACTCGCCTATCATTTTTTCTCCTTCTCACAGCAATATAAATTGAAACTATTATTGCGCTAAAGATAAAGATGTAAATGTATGCCCTGTGTAGCATATATTTTACCAAAGCCATGTTGTTACCAACACTGTAACCTATGAATGCCAGTATTGAAACCCAGATACCCGCACCGAACAGTGTAAACAGGCTAAATGTAAATAAATTCATTCTAGCCATGCCAGCAGGTAGGGAAATGTATTGCCTAATTCCTGGCAAAAGTCTCCCAATAAATGTACTTATCTCACCATGTTTGTTGAAAAAATCACAAACTTTATTCAGGTTTTTTTTGCTTAAAAACACGTATTTCCCATATTTTTCCAATAATGAATAACCCAATTTTAAAGACAACCAGTAGTTAAACAAAGCTCCTATCAAACTGCCAAGAGAAGCAGAAGCCACTATTATGTATAAATCCATTTTGCCCTTGCTTGCAAGATATGCGGCAGGTGGCACAACAACCTCGCTGGGAAATGGAAAGAACGAGCTTTCCAAAAACATAAGCAAAAAGATACCTGTATATCCTCCGTATCCTATAGCGCTAAGCAAAAAATTAACTATTTGACCAATCATTCAACACCTTCCTCAGTTCACTAAATGTTTCGTTGTATTCCTTCATGTACTCTTGCTTCGGTTCCTTTCTCATGAGTTCTCTCAAATAATTCAGCCTTTTCTTTAACTGTGAAATCCTAAATTGGGCTATTAAGTAAAGGAGTATCTTTCTCCTTTCGTATCTCTCTTCAACATCAGTTTGCGGCAGACTGAAGAGCTTATACGTTAACTTTGTCTCTTCTTCGGTCAAGTTTTCTTTAAATGTTTCCATATCAAAATCTTCTCCGCTTAAATACAAATTGACAAGCTTATAGTATATATTTTTATGTAATCCATCAAAATTTTTACCGAAATTGTCCAAATCCTCTATCCAGGACAAGAGTTCGATATCTTTTATAATTACACTTAAAAAAGCGTCTTCTTTGCTTGTTGATGAAAGAAAGTTAAAGGATGAGTTTTTTACTAGGAATGCGTTTTCAGATACGTTGAAGACTTTGGAAGCTTTAGTTGTGTAGCTCGCTTTAATTAAAGGATCGTAGATGCTATTTAGAATAGGTTTGATTTCTTCAATTGCTCTAAGCTTTTCATGTGGGTCCTCCATGTTGTACTTATTTTTCAAAAAATCAATGAGATAATCAAAGTACTCTTTTGCACTGTTCAGTTTTTCTGCATATTTTTCCCTGCCGTTGTTGACTAAGAAGCTATCAGGGTCTTCTCCCTTTTCCAATACTACGACAAACGGCTTTAGTTTTGAAGAAAGAATTGTCGGTGCACTCCTAACCATCGCTTTAAAACCTGCCTCATCTGCATCGTAGTTTAAATAGATTTTTTCCGCATATCTTGATATCGTTGCCGTGTGGAATTTGGAGAGTGCCGTTCCTAAAGTGGCAACCGTGTTTTCAAAGCCTTCTAGCTTAAGCCTTATGCAGTCCATATAACCCTCTGTTAAAATGATGCTATTTGTTTTTCTTGCCTCTTCCTTTGCCGTATCAAGTCCGTAGAGAATCCTTTGCTTTGAGAATATGGGTGTTTCTGGCGAATTTAAATACTTTGCTTTGTTTTTATCATTCGTTGTTATTCTTCCACCAAAGGCAATCACATCGCCACTTTCGTTCTTTATGGGAAATATAATGCGGTCTGTAAACCTGTTGTATAAGCCCCGCGATGTTTGAATAAATATGCCACTTCTTATAAGGTCACTTTTGGAAAATCCTTTAGAGAGTAAAATCTTTTCAATTTCTGAGCTATTTGGCGCAAAACCCAATGAGAATTTCTCTATCGCTTCTTCATTTATGTGCCGTTTTTCTAAGTACTTAAACGCCTCTTTATTTGCCAGGAGTTTTTTCTTAAAATAGTCCGATGCAATTTTGTGTATCTCTTTTAATGGATTGGTGTTTGTCCTTTCCTTAAAATTTATAGGTATATTGTATCTTCTTGCAAGTTCTTTCACTGCATCCTTAAAGTCCATATTTTCTATTTTCATTAGAAATGTTATCGCATCACCGCTTGCTCCGCATCCAAAACAGTGGAAAAAGTTACCCTTTGGATTAACGGAAAACGATGGTGTTTTTTCAGAATGAAATGGGCAGAGGCCAAAGTAGTTTGAACCTCTTTTTTTAAGCGGTACATATTGAGATATTAATTCGACTATATCAACACGCTTCTTTACCTCTTCAACAATATCTTTCATATTGAAATTATACAAAAATAATCATTTTAAGCTATTTCAATTCAACAATCGTTGCTCCGTCTCCACCTTCTTGTGGTGGGGCAGGGCGAAATGATTTTATATGCGGTAATTCCTTTAGTGTTTCCCTGACCATGTCTTTTAGTATCCCGTTACCAAAGCCGTGTACTATCCTTGCGTGCTTAATATTATCCAAGACAAGCGAATCTATAAATCTAACAAGCTCAAATTGTGCTTCATCCCTTCTTTTTCCTATTAAAATTAATTCAAATGTTGTTGAGCTTTTTGGAGAGTTAACCTTAATTTCGTTTTTTCTTTCCTCTTTATTGCTTTTTTTAAGTAAATGTACAGGAACTTCCAAAAGTTTTCCTTCTATTTCTATTATAGCTTTTTTATTTTTTAGCTTTATCAACTTACCTTTTTCTCCTCTGAATTCAATTAAACACCCTTCATTCAATTCTCTATTTTTTTCTTCTTTTTCTCTTTTAAGTTCGAATATTTCCTTCGATTTTTCCTTAATTTCATTAATTCTTTTGTGAGCTTTTGAAGTGTTTTTTGTTCTCATTACGTTTGATATCTCAAGTTGTAATTGCTTAAGTAACTCTTCATACTCTTCTTTCTTTTTTAAATGTTCCTCTTCTAATTCTCTCAAGAGTTTGCTTTTTTGTTCTTTCTCTTTTTCTATCAATTCCCTGTACTGCCTTTTAATTTTATCAAGTTCATTCTTTTTTTTCTGATATAGTTCTATTGTTTTTTGTAATTCCTTTTCCAGTTGAGACATTATTGTTTCATTTTTTAAGTAGTATTCACTTGCAAGTTCTATTATTTCTTTTTCTATTTTTAAGCTTTTCAAAATATCTATTCCATAACTTCTGCCTACTTTGTCATAACTTAATTTGTATGTTGGCAAAAGTGTCTCTGTGTCAAACTCAAAAGCTGCTAAAGGAAAGCCTTTAGATTGGAGTAAATACGCCAATCTTTTATAGTGCGTTGTTGCACAAACTGTGCATTTTTCTTGCGTTTTTTTTATTATTGCGTAAGCGACTGACTCTCCCTCGTCAGGAGAAGTACCTGAGCCAATCTCATCTAGTAAAATAATAGAGTTTTTAGTTGCTTGTTCGTATGATTTCTTGAATGATTCTATCTTTGAAGAAAATCCGCTTAGAGATTCAAATATATCTTGTTCGTCACCAATAACAGCAAATACATTATCGAAATTCCCAATTTCAACCTCTCTTGCGTTCACAGGGATAACTGAAAATACGCTTAGTATTGTTAGGCCGATTGTTTTTAAAAATACAGTTTTTCCACCAGTGTTAGGTCCTGTAATAATCAGACTATTATTACTTTTTAAATCTATATCTACAGGTTTTGTGTCCTCTTTAATTGATGCTAGTATAGGATGTTTAGCGGATTTAGCATAAAAGATGGGTTTTTCTTTAAATATGATTTCGCACTCCGGTAGATGTTTCGAGTAAAAAAATTTAGCAAGATACATATCTAGTTGAGCTATTTTTTGCTCGTTGTATTTCAGCCTATTTATGTTGTCTCTCACCATTTGTGTTAGGTTTTTCAGTATTCTTCTTCTTTCCAACTCTTCTTTTGATGTTAAGTCCTCAAGTTGGTTATTTAGATTATAAACAACATCAGGCTCAACAAATAATCCTCCGCTTTTTCCAACATCTATTATCCTTCCAGAAATGAATTCCTTAAAATTCGGCTTTAGGAGCAGAGTAAATCTTGTTCTTTTTAAAAAAATTGTTGTGTCAATTACTATCTCTTTTAATCTGGAGTGCATCATGTTTTTAAGAATTCTGTTGATACTTTGTGAGACTGCTTTCTTTTCTTTCCTAATGTTGAATAGGTGCGCTGAGGCTGTATCTTTTAAAAAACCATGATCGTCTATGCATTTTGTTATTTCCCCGAATAAATGAAAAGGCATATCAAAATTTAATTGTTCCTCGTAAAGTTCTCTATCGCACTCCAAGAATTGGTTTTCTATTTGGTTTAGTTGGTGTAAAAAATCACCGATTTTCTTTAGTTGTTTTTCATCCAGTATAGAGATATATGATTCTTCTATAACATTACTTATGTATATATCATCTAATGTTATGCTTCCCCATTTAATAAAATAACTGAAAAATTTATTTTGAATGGCATAAGAGCTTTCTGCTTTTTTTATGTCAAAAACAGGTTTTAGTTTTTCCAGTTTTTCTTTCCCATAAGATGTTTGCACATGCTTTTCAATGAGTTTTTTTAGTTTTTCGTATTGTAAAATTTCTAATGTGTTTTTCATGCTATTTGGTTGGTATATAGAAGCATTTAATAAAGGCTTCGTATTTATTTTTACCGAATTCTCTAATGAAAAAATCTTTTTCTTCCCGGAGGGCTTCAAATGTAGTTTTGGGTACATTTTCTTTGTATTCCCTTTGAGATGTTATGGCGTCAAATATATCTGCCATTGAGCATATTCTTGCAAATTCATTTATTTCTGTCTTCCTGTAAGGATAACCTGAACCATCCTTGCGCTCATGGTGTTCTAAAATGATTTTTTCCATTATAGGGGAAAAGATTTTTAGCTCATTTTTTAACATTTCCACACCGTACTCCGGGTGCTTTTTAATCTCTTTGTACTCTTCTTCTGTGTATTTACCTCTTTTTGTTATTATCTTTTTGTCTATTTTTAACATGCCTATATCGTGCAGAAAATAGCCTTTTGATATTTCTTCCATTTTTTTCGTAGATAACTCGGGATGCAACCTTTTTGTTAACATACTTGCGTAAACTCCAACGTTAAACATATGAAGTGCTAGATTATACGAGTCATTTCTTATGAATGATAGCATTATTGATATTGCCATTGAATCGTTAATAGTTTGAGCTATGAATTTTGATACGTCTTTTGTTACCTTTGAACAAAGGTTTATATTTCTTGTATTCACAAGTTCTTCCATGTTATCTATCATTGAAACATACATTGCATACATTTTATTGCGTTTTGATATGTTGGAATCATTTAGTATGTCATCTAGATTTTCAGATACAAAGTTTTTGAATTCTTTTAACTGTTTTTCTGGAATGAAGGCTATGAAATTTGAATTGTATTCTAAAATAGGTGAGTTCTCATTCAGAGGTAAATCCTTATCTAATAACAAAATTGGTTTTGTTTTTTCCATTATATATATGTCGAATCTTCTTTTTTCTGATGGTCTTATAATTTTAAGCCTTATGGGAACAAATTTCATTCTTTATTTTTCGATTCCCTCACGTGCCATGACGCCTTTCTGGTAGTAGTGTTTAATTTCTTTCATTTCTGTTACAAGGTCTGCTCTATCTATCAACTTCTCTGTAGCGTATCTGCCTGTTATAACAAGTTCCGTTTTCTCTGGCTTAATTTCGATTAATTTTATCAGGTCATCATCGCTGAATAGCTTGAAAAATACTGCTATATTTGCCTCATCCAAAATGACCACATCATAATAATCATTTTTTAGGGCATTATAAACGAATTCGTATCCTTCTTTTGCTTTTTTTATATCTTCTTCTGAAGGTTTAGAGTGTATAAATTCTTTTCTTCCAAACTGCTTTACAGTAATATTCTCAAATTTTTCTAGCGCCTTATGTTCGCTATATGGTTGACCTTTTACAAACTGAGCAAATAAAACTTTATAACCTGCCCCAGCGGATCTAACGGCTAATCCTATAGCTGCTGTTGTCTTCCCTTTTCCGTTGCCCGTGTAAATTTGTACGTAACCTTTTTCATTCATAAATGAACTCCTTTATAATCTTTTTTTCTCTGTTTAAAAACGTTGCTCCAATTTCACTTAAAGCCTTATAAAATAAAGGAGAGTCGTTGAAGTTTATAACATCCTCAAAGAACTTTGGCACCCAATTAAATAGGTGATTAAAGAAAAATTCCTCAAATAGAGGTTTACAGGATACTTCATTTTCGATCAGGAAAGCAGCAAACTCTAATTCAAAAACAAGGTAATCTGGCATCTCTCTATCATCAAATATCTCTAATCCGCACGATTTGTAGATACTGTCTAACATTTCTGATATTTCACCGCCAACGATCCCTTCTTTATAGAACGATTCATAGGGATGTAGAGGGGTTGTTGGAAAGTTAGCTATAAAAAGTGATGTGTATTTTGCTTGCCAGTCCTCAAACGGCATATTTGATAGTTCTTTCAGCCCTTTTTTCAAATTTTTTATGCCTGTTAGCTTATAACCATTTTTATTTAGATTTGTGTATGATTTTGACATTAGCTCAATGCCTCTTTGTACTATATCGCTAAAATCTTTTTCAGGGTAGGTAAACCCGATACTCAAAAACCTATAAAGTGTAATCCTGTTTTCTTTCATAACCGTTCCTTTCTTATTCATTCACTACAAGTTTTTTATAGCATCCTTTCATTGATTGTCAAATATTTATCATGGATAAAAATCTATTTAATTTTACTTTAGGACTCTATTTAATAAAAATTACTTTTTAGATTAAAGGTTGTACATTTTAAAATTTTGTTTAAGTTAAGTTTTTATATTTTTATCTTGACATTCTTTTTTAAAAACTTAAAATAAAATTAAGGAGTTTTAAGATGGATGATATAAAACAACTTTTTCTGAGACATCAGATAATTAAACTTAAATTAATTAATGAATCAATAGAAAATGCCGGCAAAAAGATACCCCCATCTAGAACTATAGCTAAAGAGAACAATATCAGTGATTTAACCGTTAAAAAAGTAGAGAAGGAACTTTCTCTAAAGGGATACATATCGAGCAGAAAAAGAAGTGGGACAAGGGCGCTTAATAAGTTTGCAAAGGAACAGATATCTTCATTCGTTGCCTCTAAAGAGATGTTTAGGGGAATTGCTGATACTCTTATAAAAAATGGTTTTTCAAAAGAAGATATAATGGCACTTGTATATGATGTGCTAAGTAATCTTAAAGAAGATTTATCGCTTGTAGTTTATGCAGAAAAAGATGAAGCCATTGCGATATATGCAAAAAGAGAACTTGAAGATATGTTGGATACCACTGTTGTTTTTAAACCTTTTGATACTCTTAAGACAGAACTAATGAACAAGATTATATCAAAGAAAGTAATTGTTGCTCCGTTCCATTGTTTTCCTCAAATTGAGCCTTACTCATACGAGGAAGTGAAGATGGTGCCTCTGAAGGTTGTTCACCCTCTTGAGCTTATATCCTCTGCAAACGATATATCGTATTCTAGCAGGATATTTTATGTAGCTGCTTCTAAAATGGATAAGGAGAGTGCTCTAAATATTTACTATAATGTTTTAAATAAAAGATATAGGATTTACGTTTATACTCAGGATGAGCTTTTAACTAATAAACATCTGCTAAACTATGCTGATATTTTAGTTGGTTTCGATTGGGTTTTGGATCTAGATAAGTCTTTGTTGCAAAAAGTAAAAAGGGTTATTAAAACTAGCAGATTTGACGATGATGAAGGAGTGAGGATGATTAAATCTTATATAGACGAATTTATGGAGGAAAAATAGATGGATATAGTGGGCGTTGATACTGGAGGTACGTTTACTGATTTTATATATAAAGCTGAAAATGGAAAGTGGGAAATATATAAAGTACTTTCCACTCCTTCTAATCCTGCCAATGCTGTATTGAATGGTATAGAAAATATCATAATATCCAATAAATTTAAGGTTATACACGGCTCTACAGTTGCAACAAACTCTATTCTTGAAAGAAAAGGCACATATACTGCCTTTATAACAAATAAGGGTTTTGAAGAGATAATAGAGATTGGTAGGCAGAATAGAACAGAGCTTTACAATCTTTTTTACAAGAGAAACCTACCGCTTGTTCCGAAGGAGTTAAGATTTGGTTTGAAATGTAGAGTCAACAGTGAAGGTAATGTGATCGTTGATATAGACGATGGCGAACTTGAGGGTTTGGTTAAGAAGATAGAAGATGCGAAGGCCGAATCTATAGCCGTCTGTTTTTTGTTTTCTTACTTAAATTCGGAGCATGAGCTAAAGGTTGAAAGGGCTTTTAAGCGGCTTGGTATACCCGTTTCCTCATCCCATAAGATTTTAGCAGAATTCAGGGAGTACGAAAGGGCATCGACAACTATTATTAACGCCTATGTTGCACCAAAGATGAAACGCTACATACGAAGTTTGATAGATGGCATTTTAGGAAACGAATTGAGGATTATGCAGTCAAACGGTGGGAGCATATCGGCAGAAGTTGCCATGAACGAGTCCGTTAGGACGGTACTTTCAGGTCCTGCGGGTGGCGCTGTTGGTGCGTATGAGATTGGCAAAATGGCAGGTTACAATAAACTCATAACGTTCGATATGGGTGGAACATCGACCGATGTGTCTTTAATCGACGATAAACTTCCGTTGACTTTTGAATCAGAAATTGCAGGTTTTCCTGTTAAAGTGCCGATGATCGACATACATACAGTAGGTGCTGGCGGAGGGTCTATTGCATATTTAGACGCCGGTGGATCGTTGAAGGTTGGGCCTGAAAGTGCAGGTGCAGACCCCGGGCCGATCTGTTACGGAAAGGGTGAAAAGATAACCGTTACCGATGCAAACCTATATCTGGGCAGGTTGGTGCCAGAATTTTTCTTGGGTGGTAATATGCGTTTGGACAGGGAGAGGCTGAATACTTACTTCAAAGATATGGCAAAGCGTGTCGGTTTGACGGAAATTGAGCTTGCGGAGGGGATTTTAACAGTTGCCAATGCCAACATGGAGCGAGCCATTAGGGTGATTTCTGTGGATAGGGGGTACGATCCGCGAGAGTTTATTCTGTTCTCTTTTGGTGGAGCGGGCGGTATGCACGCAGCCTTCCTTGCCCAGCTGTTGAAGATTCCGAAGGTCTTCGTTCCTAAGAATCCGGGCATTTTGTCGGCCATTGGGATGCTCCTTGCAGATATTGTTAAAGACTATTCATTGACAGTTATGTTGAAGGCCGATGAGACAAGTTATTCTGAACTGAAGCATTTGTTTGAGCCCCTGGACAAAACAGGTGCTAAGGATTTGCTGTCTGAGGGCATTGGGCGTGAAAAGATAGCATTAGAGCACTACCTCGATATGCGTTATGTGGGGCAGTCTTACGAGATTGTTGTTCCTTTCAGCGAGAACTTTATTGAAGATTTCCATAGGCTTCATGAAAAGAACTATGGATATTCAGATGAATCCAAGCGTGTAGAAATTGTTAACATCCGATTGAGGGCTATTGGGAGTCCAGAAAAGCCCGTATTTGAAAAGATAGAAAGAGCAAGTTCTGAGAGTATTGACAACGCCATAATAGGAGAAAAAAACGTGATTTTCTCTGGTGATTACAAAATTACGAAAATTGTTGATAGGGATAAATTGCTTGCTGGCAAGGTCTTTGAGGGCCCTGCAATTGTCGTTGAGTACTCTTCGACAATTGTTATACCGCCTGATTGTAAAGTTACCGTTGATGATTTTGGAAATCTCATTATTGATATAGAGGTAGACTGATATGAAGGTAAATCCGATTTTACTGGAAGTTTTTAAGAACAAGTTTTCATCCGTATCAGAAGAAATGGGCGTTAGTTTGAATAGAACTGCTTTTTCCCCAAATATTAAAGAAAGAAGGGATTTTTCGTGTGCCATTTTCGATGAAAACGGCGACATTGTGGCTCAAGCTGCCCACATTCCCGTTCATCTCGGTTCCATGCCTATGTCGGTTAAGGAGGCTATTAAGGGTTTTGAACTCAAAGAAGGTGATATGATAATTTTGAATGATCCGTTCAAAGGTGGTACGCATCTTCCAGACATAACAATCGTTGCCGGTGTGTTTGTTGATGGAATTGATAAACCCGTGTTTTACGTTGCAAATAGGGCGCATCACGCCGATGTGGGTGGCATGAGCTCTGGTTCAATGCCACTTTCTAATAGCATCTTTCAAGAGGGGGTAATAATACCGCCGCTTAAACTCATAGAAGGCGGCAAAATCAATGAGAGCGTAATGAAACTGCTTCTAAACAATGTCAGGACGCCGTATGAAAGGGAAGGGGATTTTAAAGCGCAAATTATGGCAAACATTACGGGTATTAAGCGTATGAAGGAGATAATCGAAAAGTACTCCCTTGAGACCGTTACATTCTATGCCAAGGAGTTGATGAACTACTCAGAAAGGGTCATGAGAAAGACCATAGAGTCCATAGACGACGGTATGTACTCCTTTAAGGATTACATGGAAGACGATGGTATAAGCAGGCAGAATATAAAGATATATTTGGATTTAACGATCAAGGGTGATGAGGCGATATTGGATTTTACAAAATCTGATGACCAGGTCGATGGCAGTATAAACGCCGTTTATGCAATAACGCTCTCGGCTGTATTATATGTCTTTAGGTCATTGGTGAAACAGGACATCCCAACCAACATGGGTTGTTTGAGACCGATTAAGGTTATAACAAGGAAGGGCAGTATTGTTGACGCAAAATTTCCAGCAGCTGTGGCTGGCGGTAATGTGGAGACATCTCAGCGAATAGTCGATGTTATATTAGGTGCTTTAGCTAAGGCAATTCCAGATAGAATCCCTGCTGCGAGTCAAGGCACGATGAACAACGTAGCTATTGGTGGGATTGACCCAAGAACCAACGAGCCATTTGCTTATTATGAAACGTTGGGTGGTGGAATGGGAGCAAATCCATATGGACACGGCGAAAGTGCTGTACATTCACATATGACAAACACATTGAATACACCGATTGAGGCACTTGAATATAGCTACCCATTTATGGTTTCAGGCTATTCAATTAGGTATGGGTCTGGTGGAATTGGCAAGTTCTGTGGCGGTGATGGATTGGTTAGAGAGATTGAACTTTTGAGCGATGCAGAGGTTACAGTGCTTTCAGAGAGAAGGAGGCTGTCACCTTATGGTCTTGAAGGCGGCGAGTTAGGTAGGCCTGGCAGAAACATAGTAATCAGCGGTGAGAATTACAAATTTATGCCCTCTAAATTTACAGCAAAATTGAATAAGGGCGATATCTTGAGGATAGAGACACCCGGTGGTGGCGGATATTACAAAGGTAAAAATTAGTATAGGAGGTTTTGTATGAGAAAGTTTATGGGATTTTTGACAGTTTTGGCAGCTTTGATGTTTATTTGGTCACCGGTCAATGCAAAGGTTATAAAGATGAACCTAAACTGCATTTATGGACCAAAGAGTATTCACACGCTTGGTGCAATGAAGTTTGCAAAGTTGGTAAAAAAGTATACGCACGGAACAGTGATTATTAACGTTTATCCGGGCGGTAGTTTGGGTTTTAAGGGACCTGAGCTTTTGAGGGTTGTGCGCGATGGTCAGGTTCCTATGTCTGATATCCTTATGGGCGTTGTTTCTGGAAGCGAGCATGTGTTTGGTGTAAGTTCACTTCCGAGGCTTGTGAAATCCTACAAGCAGGCATGGGAATTGTATCAGGCATTTAAGCCTCTCTATGAAAAAGCCGCTCTAAAATGGCATCAGAAATTATTATACGCTGCACCCTGGCCTCCAAGTGGTCTTGTTACTAAAAAAGCAATCCATGACGCTAAAGACTTGCAGGGTTTAAAGATTAGAACTTACGACAAAAACGGCGCAGCCTTCTTGAGGCTTCTGGGTGCAAATGCCGTTTCCATGCCGTGGGGTGACGTATATTCCGCTTTAAGGACGAACTTGATTAACGGTGTTCTAACAAGCGCAGAGTCTACAAAGAATGGAAAGTTTTGGGAGGTTTTGAACTACTTTACAACAATTAACTACGCCTATCCTTTAAATATGGTGACAATAAACCTAGATTATTGGAACGCTTTATCCCCCTCACAGAAAAAGGCGATATTGAGGGCTGCTAAAGAAACAGAAAAGGCACAGTGGGCTTACTCTGAAAGAATAAACAGTGAAGATTTAAAAATCATCCAGAAACATGGTATGACCGTTGAAAAACCTGATAAGATGTTCGATGAAGAAATGGATGAAGCTGCAGGAAAGCTCATAGATAAATTTTTGACTAAATCTACTCCTCAAGAAAAGGCTATCATTGAGAAGTTCTTGAAGTAAAAAAATGAAAAGGCTTACCATTTGGATAGATAGGTTGACCGATATGTTCGCCTATCTATCCGCTTTTTTGCTTATCATCACAATAATCCTCATAGTGACGAACATAACGCTTATGAGCGTTACGGGAAAATCTATCATGATAACAGATGAGTATTCGGCCTACATGTTTGCCGGTTTCGTCATGTTTGGTTTGGCATACACCCTTAAACACAACGGCCATATCAGGATAAATGTTCTGACAAGTAGGTTTTTGCCCAACGTTCAAAAGATATTCAGGATTTATGCCCTAATTGCGGTTTTGATTTTCACCACTTACATTTTCTACTATTCAGTTAATATGGTCTATCAAGCCTATCTATATCAAATGAGGTCTGATACTGTAGCACAAACTCTACTTTGGATTCCACAACTTGTAATGCCAATAGGATTTTTTGTACTTGTTCTACAAATAGTTTCAGAGTTATTAAAGGAATTTTCTAAATGATTTCCGACCCTTTGACCCTACTTATTGTACTGATTGTCATTTTATTCACATTTCTCTTAAGCGGTATTTGGATAGGGTTTTCTTTGTATTTAACGGGCGTCGTTACTATGCTTTTGTATAACTTCACACTCCCACCCACAATTTCCATTTGGTCAAAGATCGGTGGACTTTTGGCAAACTCTTCCTGGAATAGCCTTGACTCTTGGTCTTTGGTTGCTTTGCCTTTGTTTGTTTTTATGGGTGAAATTCTTTACCATACAGATATATCAAACAGGCTGTTTAACGGTCTCTTGCCGTGGTTTTCAAAGATTCCGGGCAAGCTTTTGCATATGAACGTTGTAGCTTGTTCGATGTTTGCCGCTGTTTCTGGATCGTCCGCTGCAACCACTGCAACGGTGGGCAAAATCACACTTAGCGAACTCAAAAATAGAGGATATTCGAGAAGCTTATCTGTAGGCTCTTTGGCTGGTGCTGGAACGTTGGGTTTTTTGATACCGCCGAGTTTAATTATGATCATATACGGTGTCATGTCCAATGTGTCCATAGGCAAACTTTTCATTGCGGGCATTATACCCGGTTTAATGTTAGGTGGCTTGTACTCTCTTTACATCATGATCGTCGCTACGGTGAAGCCCAATGTTGTGCCAAAAGAGGAGGAAGCGTACTCGTGGAGCGATAGGTTGAAATCCTTAAAAGACATTGCGCCAGTCTTTTTCTTGATTTTGCTTGTTTTAGGAAGTATCTACCTTGGTTTTGCTACACCAACTGAAGCTGCTGCGCTGGGTGTTGTGGGTTCTTTGGTGATAGCTGCATTATTTAAAAAAATTAATATGGACAATTTTATTATTTCCATTAAAAATACGATAAAAACGACAACGATGATTGCGTTCATAATGATGGGTGCTGCTTTCTTGTCACAAGTTGCTGGATTTAGTGGTATAACTAGAACATTAAGCTTGTATGTGGCTAACTCGCATCTAAACCCTTACACTTTACTTGCAATTGTGGGTTTTATGTATCTATTGCTTGGCGCAATTTTGGATGGAGTATCGATGGTTGTGATGACAACGCCAATAATCTTGCCAATTATGCAGCAAGCGGGATTTGAGCCTATGTGGTTTGGTATTTTTTTGGTTATAATGGTTGAGCTCGCCCAAATTACACCTCCTGTTGGATTCAGCCTGTTTGTTATTCAAGGTATTTCAGACGAAAGCGTGGGTGATATCATTAAATACAGTTTTCCGTTTTTCATTATTATGATTTTCACTGTAGTCGTTTTGGCATTGTTCCCTCAAATTATTTACTTTTTACCTGCCCATATGATAAAATAACAACTGGTATGGAGCGAATTAAAAAGGCTGCAGAGAGGATAAAAAAATCAAATAGGTTAGTTGCTTTCACAGGTGCTGGGATTTCAGTTGCAAGCGGCATTCCGCCTTTTAGGGGTCCGGATGGGCTCTGGAGCAAATACGACCCTTCATGTTTCGATATGGATTATTTCTTGTCTCACCCAAAGGAAAGTTGGAAGCTAATAAAAGAAATCTTTTACGGATTTTTAAAAGACGTTAAGCCCAATCCAGCCCATTATGCTTTGGCAAGGCTCAACTGTCCCGTAATTACTCAAAATATAGACAACCTACATCAAGCTGCTGGCTCTAAAGACGTTGTGGAATATCATGGAACGGCAGAAACACTCGTGTGTATGAAGTGCAACAAAAGATATAATAGGAAAGAGATGGATTTTGAAAGCGATATTCCGACTTGTCCTAATTGTGGTGGTCTTTTAAAGCCTGATTTTGTTTTTTTTAAAGAACCAATACCAAAGAAAGCATTTGATAGGTCGATTGAGCTTGCCAATGGGTGTGATACGATGCTTGTAATTGGCACTACAGGAGAAATCATGCCTGCAAGTAGAGTTCCATATATCTCTAAGATGAGTGGAGCTTTTATTGTTGAGATAAACATCAATCCTTCAAACTTTACGAATGAAATTACAGATATTTTCTTGCAAGGTAAAGCAGAAGATATTTTACCAAAATTAACTGAAGAGGTGATTAATGCCGGACAAACCCTTTAATTTTATAGAAGAAATAGTAGAAAGTGACCTAGAAACAAACAAGTATGAGGGTAGGGTACACACACGCTTTCCACCCGAGCCAAATGGTTATCTTCATATAGGTCATGCCAAATCAATCTGCTTAAATTTTGGTATAGCAGAAAAATATGAGGGTATGTGCAACTTAAGGTTTGATGATACTAACCCTTTAAAAGAGGGTGAAGAGTTTGTTGAATCTATAAAAAAGGACGTTAGGTGGCTCGGTTTTGACTGGAAAGATAGGCTATATTTTGCATCCGATTACTTCGAGCAGATGTATAAGCATGCTGTTCAGTTGATTAAAAAGGGCAAGGCATACGTTGACGATTTAAGCCCTGAAGAGATTAGGGATCATAGAGGGACGCTGACCGAGTCCGGCAAAGAAAGCCCTTACAGAAACAGAACTGTTGAAGAAAATCTAGAACTATTCGAGCGCATGAGAAAGGGAGAGTTTGAAGAGGGTTCAAAGACCTTACGTGCAAAGATCGATATGGCCCATCCCAACCTGAACATGCGCGATCCTGTGATGTATAGAATCATAAAGAAGCCACACTATAGACAGGGTGAAAAGTGGTATATTTATCCGACTTACGATTGGGCTCACTGCCTTGAGGATTCCATTGAATTGATAACCCACTCCCTTTGCACACTTGAGTTTGCAGATCATAGGATACTCTATGAGTGGTTTTTGGATCAGCTTGGTATATACAAACCACAGCAGATAGAGTTTGGTAGATTGAATTTGAAATACACCGTTTTGAGTAAAAGGAAACTGACCATTTTGGTTCAGAAGGGCATTGTGTCTGGATGGGATGATCCGCGCATGCCCACGATCGCAGGATTGAGGCGTAGGGGGTATACGCCTGAGGCCATCAGGGATTTTGTTGAGAGAACAGGTGTGTCAAGAACAGACTCCGTTGTTGAATATTCTCTGCTTGAGCACTGCATTAGGGAAGATTTAAACAAGCGCGCCAATCGTGTAATGGCTGTTTTAGACCCGGTAAAGCTGATAATAGACAATTATCCTGATGATAAGGTGGAGTGGCTCGATGCTGAGAATAACCCAGAAGATCCCAACGCTGGGACGCGTAAAATACCGTTTTGCAAAGAACTGTTCATAGAGCGCGACGATTTTATGGAAAACCCGCCAAAGAAGTTCTTTAGACTTGCGCTGGGTAGAGAGGTAAGGTTAAAACATGCATATTACGTTACATGCACCGATGTTGTTAAGGATGAAAATGACAATATAACGGAGATCCACTGTGTTTATGATCCAGAGTCAAAAGGTGGGTGGACGAAGGATGGTAGAAAGGTTAAAGGCACGTTGCATTGGGTATCTGCTCGCCACTGCATAACGGCCGAAGTGAGATTGTACGAGCATCTGTTTATAAAAGAAAATCCTGATGAAGATGAAGGTTTCCTAGAGAATTTAAACCCCAATTCGATGGTTGTTTTGAATAGCTGTAAGGTCGAGCCATCTTTGAAGGAAGCAAAAATTGGCGATAAGTTTCAGTTTTTAAGGAAGGGCTACTTCTGTGTTGATAAAGATACAACAGAAGGTCATCTCGTTTTCAATAGGATCGTTACGCTGAAAGATACTTGGGCTAAATTGGCAAAGAAGATAAAGCAGAATGGGTAAGACCGGAAAGATACCAAATACACCTGCTATAGTATTTTTAAAGGATAATAACGTTGAATTCAAGCCGTTATTTTACAAATACGTAGATCACGGAGGAACAAAGGAGAGCTCAAAGCAACTTGGAATTGATGAGCATAGGATTGTGAAAACTCTAATTTTTGAGGATGACAAGGGTAATCCCTTTATAATACTGATGAACGGAGACTTTGAGGTTTCAGCAAAGAATTTGGCAAGGATTATGGGTGTCAAAGGCGTCAAGCTGTGCGACCCAAGTAAAGCCCAGAGGTTTTCTGGTTATTTGGTTGGTGGCACTTCACCATTTGGCACGAAAAGGAAAATGAAGGTTTATGCCCAAAAAGACATTTTTGACTTTGACAGGATTGTGATAAACGGTGGCAAAAGGGGATTTTTGGTTGAGATAAAAACAGAGGATTTAAAGCGGTTGTTGGAACCTGTAGTTGTGGATGTGGCCTCTTAAGGATTAAATGTTTTCTTGAATTCCTCTAATGTTTTGTAGATTTCTAAATGTTTCAGCGTTTCTTGTGGAATAAACGGACAGTTGTATAGGTACTTGTAGTTTTTTCCAATCAAGCATACGCGGAAGGTCTCTCCCAATGAGTATTTTAAAGCCCAAACACAGAATAGCTCGTTTAAAGTTCCAATATTGCCGGATTGAACAACAAACAGCTCGCTGTCTAAAGTTAAGAGTTTTATCCTTTCAAACAGGTCTTTTGCCACAATTTTTACATCTAGGTAAGGGTTGTCCTGACGTAGGTTTTCAAAGTGTTTAAGCCTTATGCCGATTACAGTGCCACCTGCTTCTTTTGCACCCTTGCTCACGGCTTCCATTAAACCTTGATATCCACCACATTTGACCGTGTAACCAAGTTTTGCCAAAAATTTCCCTAACTCAACACCCTCTTCATATAGTTTTTTATCTTTTACCTTAGATGCCCCGAACGTTGTGGCAATTTTGTTCATGTTCAAAATTTACTATTCGAGCCGATTTATTGTCAAGTTTTACTTTACAAAAGCTCAAATTTATGTAATCATAAAATAGATGCTCAAGGGGAAAATCAGAGCCTTAAGGTTTGGATTAATCATAACTTTTGTCTATATCATAGTTACATCTATAGTTATAAGCGGTATTGATATTTATTTTTCCATAAAAAACTCTAAAAAGGATTCAGAATTTGTTCAGAAGTTATATGAGCAAAATATAGTAGACGTGCTAGAAGGCAAGATAGAGGGTGTTGTAGAATACATAAATGCTGAAAGAAGCCTAAATAGAGAAAGGTTGCTTGGACATTTAAAGAGTCAAATTAAGCATATTTATTATGTGTTTTATGAGCTTTACTTAAAAGAGCTGGAAAGAGGGCAAAGCGACGCTCAGATAAAAAAGGATTTGTTAGATTTTGCTGGTGCCTATTACCATAAAAAAAAGGGTGAATGTCTAATCATTTTTGATGATAAAGGCAATATGTATTTTAATAAAGGTAAAAAAGATGTTGTGATGGCTTTAATAAATAAGCATATCTTAAGAAGTGGTCTTGTGTATTTGAAGTATAAGAATCGTGTGAAAATGCTGTATATTAGCTTGTTTCAACCTACAGGTTGGTATTTGGCTTATTGTGTAGATTTAACTTTTGAAGATATAAAAATTAAAAGTAAAGTTGTAGAATACTTGAATAAATACAGATATGGATACAAAAAACATGGATATATTTTTGTTTCTTTGCTTAACAACAAGTCTACAAACTGCAAATTAAAGTCTATTTTAAATCCCAATAGACCCGATATAGTAGGTAAGTGTTTATCTTTAAATAAACCAGATGAGAAAGGTAAATATTACAGAAAAGAGATGGTGAGAGAGCTTTTATCAAAAGGCTATTCTGTTGTAACTTATTATTATAAAATCCCAAATACTCATGAATATGGTAGAAAGGTGTCTTATGTATTTCTTTACAAACCGTGGAATTGGGTTATAGGGACTGGTTTCTACTTGAAAGATGCAGGAAGTGAATTTTATCAGGAGAAATTAAAAGGTCTATGGAATACTGGAGAAAAAGTAGTTATTGCTGTTTTTACCATACTTGCTCTCACTACTTTAATTTTTTTCCTTTTTTTTAGCAAAATAGGACCTGAAATTGAATATATAATTAAATTTTTGGAGAAATTCCCTGAAGTTAAGAGAATAAATTCAGATAAGTTTAGATTCTTTGAGACATTTTTTATAGCCGAAAAGGTAAACGAAATGGCTAAGAATGTTATGCAAATCACAGAAAATTACGAAGATATGATAACAAGATACTATTCCATTACAAATTATATGAAGAGTTGTCTAGTAGTTGTGGAGAAAAAAGATGATGACATTTATATAAAGGACGTTAATAGTTGTGTTCAGAAATGTATGGGGATTATGAGAAAAAGTGAGGTTGTAGGAAAAACAATTCACGAGTTTTTTAGGCAATTTCCTTCTATTGCAAAGAGATTTGAAGTGATTTTTGAAAGGGGTATAAGTTCGGATGCCGTAGATATAGTTAAAAACGTTAAAAACTGCGGGTATAGAAGGTATTTTCAATCTGAGATGTTTAAGATTACAGAACATGAGGCTGTTTATATTGCAGATGATATAACCGATAGTGTTATGCTTTATTTTAGGAACTCAATCGAAAGAGATAGGCTTGCTTCGTTGATAGAGGATGTAGATGTAGGTGTTGCCATAATAAATTTTGAAGGTGGCGTTATTTTCTTTAACAGTAAGCTATCAAACATTTTTGAAATAGAGAGTTTTAATATAAGAAAATTGAAAGATTTATTTATCAACGAAAGAACTGAGTCTGATTTTGAGAAACATTTTAGAGAAATTATAAACGAAAAAGCAGAGTGTTCAAGTTGTGTTTTTGAGATTGAAACTTACAGAGGCAATAGAAGGTGGATTGAAATAACTGCCGTTGTTGATAATATAAATAATGAACCAGTGATTGTTATGTCTGTTAAGGATATAACCTACAAATACCTGAAAGAGAAAGAGATTGAGTTTATAAGTTTACACGATGATTTAACAGAACTTTACAACAGAAGGTTCTTTAAAGAAGAGCTAAAGAGATTTTTCAATAAACGTAGCTATCCTTTGTCATTGGTTATCTTTGACATAAATGGCTTGAAAATGGTTAATGACCTACTTGGTCATTCCTGGGGTGATTGGTTGATAAAAAAGATGGCATCTATATTGAAAAAATCTGTTAGGGTCGTGGATATACCCGCGAGAATCGGAGGAGATGAGTTTGTATTGCTGATGGTAAATACAGATTTGGACGGAGTAGAAAGGTGTATTAAAAGAATAAATGAGAATCTTTTAACTGAGAATAAAAAAGACAATCAACCCTATTTAAGCGTGTCTATTGGTTATGCAATACAAAATGGTCAATTTAGTACACCAGACGAGCTGTTTTCTGAGGCTGATAGAGTTATGTATGAAAAAAAATACTCAAGTAAAAGAAATGAAGAATTGAAAAGGATATGGGAATCGATAAAAAAGATTAACCCAGAAAGCATAAAGCAACACAAAATTGAGGATTTTTTAAAAAGGTAACGATGTTTGGCGGTTTTAGATCAAACAGAGAATTGGTTAACCATCTCATAAGTAGAGGTGTTTTGAAAACCGATCGAATTATTGAGGCATTTTTAAAAGTAGATAGGGCAGATTTCGTGAGGAAGGGCTTTTTAGATTCTGCATACGGTGATTTTCCGCTTCCCATTGGTGAGGGTCAGACCATATCACAACCTTATACAGTGGCTTTTATGCTTGAACTTTTGCAGCCCGAAGAGGATAGTTTGGTATTGGATGTTGGCTGTGGTAGCTGTTGGACAACGGCTTTACTTGCAACAATTGCAAAAAAAGGTAAGGTCATAGGTGTTGAGATAGTTAAAGAACTGGTTGAGTTTTGCAAGGGTAATCTTGAGAAGTATAACTTTGACAATGTTGAGATCTACAATGCCGATAAACTTCCACCAGACAGCGGAACGTTTAACAGGATCTTGGTTTCTGCGGCGGCAAGAGAGTTACCTGAAGGGCTTGTGAACGCCATGAAAGATAATGCAATTATGGTCATACCGGTCAATTCCTCTATATTTAAAGTGGAAAAAAGAGATGGCAGATTGCTGATGGAAGAGTACTACGGCTTCGCCTTTGTAGAACTGAAATAGCGATAGATTGGGAAATAGTTAAATGGGCAAAAAGATTTTTATAACAGGTGGAGTAAAATCAGGCAAGAGTAGTTATGCTTTGCAAATTGCCCGAAGAATTGAGGGTAGGAGGGTATTTATAGCAACAGCTCAAGGATTTGACGAAGAAATGAAGATCAGAATTGAAAGGCATAAACGTGAAAGGGGTGATGAATTTGAAACAATAGAAGAACCCATTGATTTGCCTAAAACTTTAAAGAATGTAGAATGCGATGTTGCTGTGATTGATTGTTTAACCGTCTGGTGTGGCAATCTGTTTTTTCATGATAGACTTGAGCTTGTGGATGAATTTGTTGAAGCTTTCAAAGGCGTTGCTTTTTATACTGTGGTTGTGTCAAACGAGGTGGGCTTGGGTGTTATACCAGAAAACAAGCTTGCAAGGAATTACGTAAATATTTTGGGTAAGTTAAACCAACGGGTAGCTCGGCTTTCAGATGTTGTTGTTTTCATGATTAGCGGCATTCCGATGTTTTTGAAGGGAAGCCTTTAGTATTTGCTTTTTCTGGCCTTTTTAATCTTAGATTTTAACTGATAAAGCAGTTCTTCTAAATTTTTGCCGTCGTCTGGGTATGTTACGTATGTGTAGATTAAATTGCATCCCAGCTTGTTTGTAATATTGTAGGATAGCTCTTCTAACATATCTTCGGGTGCTGTTGTTCCTTTGAGTACAAACATGAAGTTGTCCTCGTCGATGCGCGCAATATTTTCGCTAATGTTTTCTTTTAAGATTTCAGCCACATTCAGTATCAAGTCCGTTGCTTTTGCTTTGCCCTGTTCATACCTAATTTTTGAGAAGTTCACGATGTCCATCATGCAGAGCGAGAATTCAATATTCCCTAAAATCAACTCAGAAACTATCCTCTCCAGCTTATCGATAGTTAAAAGACCTGTTAGCCAATCTGTGAAGAATATGTTTTTCCTTATCTCTTCAATATTCTCTGGGAATAGGCTTACCTTTTGCTTTTCTATTTCTTTGCCCATGTTGTACATCTCTTCCACATAAGGTTCTATCTTTTTAATGATTTCTGGGTCAAATTGAGTGCCAGCATTTTCAATAAGTTCCTGTTTTGCTTTGTTTAACGTCATGGCGGATTTGTAGGGCCTTGACGTAATTATTGCATCGAATGAATCTGCGATTGTCAATATCCTTGCCTCGATGGGTATCTGTTCGCCCTTTAATCCATCCGGATACCCATTGCCGTCCCATCTTTCATGATGGCCGCGTACACCCATGATAACATCCGATAACATCTCAACGTGTTTCAGCATTTCGTAGGAGAAAATGGAGTGCATTTTCATTATTTTGTACTCGTTTGGAGAGAGCTTGCTGGGTTTGAGCAGGATAACATCGGGTATGCCAATCTTTCCAACGTCGTGGAATAGGCCTGCTTTGTATATATTGTTCTGATATGTTTCGTCAAATCCCAATATCTTTGCAATGAACTTTGCGTATTCGCCTACGCGCCTTGAGTGTCCCTCTGTGTATCTATCCCGTGCCTCTATTGCGTTTA
>WFYS01000095.1 GCA_015490005.1 Desulfurellaceae bacterium
AATCATAGCTAAGGTAAAATTCAGTGCAAACAGTACCGTTGACGCTTCAGAGCATAAGCTTCAAAAATTCTTAAAATGGTTACATAAACAACCTTATGTTGAGATGAGCTCTGCTGCCTTTGGTTCTGAGGCAGGTGTTCTGTCTTTGGGGAATGGAAATCTGCCAAGTGAGGCCACAATCACGATTAACTGTGTTGATAGATTTCACAGAAAGCTTACCATCTGGCAGATAGAATCGATCTTCAGGGATAAGCTCAATAAGCTTGAGGGTGTTAAAAGTGTCGATGTCTATGATTTTGGTGCTACCCCTCTCTCTACAATTAAAGCGCCGCTTGATGTTAGGATTAGAAGTGCCACATATTACGGTTTGCCAAAAGAGGCATCCTACATTGCAAAAAACATGGAGAAAATAAAGGGTTTAACGAGCGTTGACACAAGTTGGGACTCTAACTATCAAGAAATATCACTTAAAATTGATACAAATAAGGCTCTAAGCTACGGTTTGACGCCTGCTCAAATTATAGACCAGATCCCTATTAACGGTCGCATTGCATCGATTAACGGGGACTTTACATCCATGAATACGCAGTTTGTCAGGGTCTATCTGAAGGGTAGGTTTAATGAGAACTTGAATTCCGTCAGGCTTTTACCCATAAAAACACCGTTTGGCTACTACATTCCCCTTGAAGCTGTGGCCACATTCCAGAAGCATTTTACACCCGCCAAAATTGAAAGAGATCAGCTACTTTACAGTATAGATGTTAATGGCTATAGGAATAAAAAGCCCATAACCATGATTACGGCTGATAGCAATAAAATCTTAAAACATTTGAATACGAAGGGGTACTTAGTAGAACAGGCGGGCAGTATTGTTCAATTGAACGATAGCTTCAAACGAATGCTAAAGGCAATCCTAATCGGTGTTATACTGCTTACGACTACATTAATAGCCGTTTATCGCTCTGTTAGAATGGGTCTTGTTATGATTGTTGTTTTGCCGCTTTCCATGATAGGTGCATCGTGGGCTATGCTTGTATTCCATAAGCCCTCGTGTATGCCGAGCATGATGGGCATCTTGCTTCTGTTTGGTATAATAATCAAAAACTCCGTTCTGTTGATGGATTTTTACCAGCACTATCGCAAGAAGGAGTCGGCGTTTGAGAGCGCCCTTGAAAGTGTGAGAATCAGGTTTAGACCTGTCATGATGACGGCTTTTGGAACTATAGCTGGTATGATTCCCATTGCTTTAGAGCGTGCCGTGGGCTTGGAGAGACTCTCCCCGCTTGCTGATGTGGCTGTGGGTGGTTTGCTTGTCGGAACGATTTTGACGCTCGTTTATGTACCCATGTTTGCTTACATGTTTGACAGCAAGAAGGATAAAGAAAGCGTTAATTAAAAGGGTAAGGGTGGCACTTCTGCCACTCCCCTAAATTTTAATCCCAGTTCTCGTAGATTTTCCCCCTGTATTTTGGATACAGCTCGTATGGTAGCTTACCTTTGGAGAATAGTATTTGATAAAGTTCTCCATCACCGTATTTGAATGAAACGCTTGCACCGTTTAGATACAGATACCACATCCGTGCAAACTCTTCACCGTACATTTCAGCGACTTTGTTTCTGTTTTTGTTGAACCTCTCGATCCAGTTGTCAAGCGTTTTTGCATAGTGAGGTCTTAAGTTTTCCACATCTATAACATAAAAGTCCACACGCCTCATGTGTCTAATCAGCTCTTCTAATGATGGCAGATAACCGCCGGGGAATATGTATTTTGTCGTAAATGCATCTGTCTCCATTGGTTTGTTGTGCCCTATGGTGTGGAGTAATCCTAAAGCATTGTCCTCAAGCAATTTATCAAGTTTTTTAAAAAATACACCTGCGTAGTTTTTACCTACATGCTCATATGCTCCGATGGAGACAAACTTGTTGAACCCTCCCTCTAAGTTTCTATAGTCCTCACACAACACTTTAATCTTTTTCTCAAGCCCAAGCTCTTTTATCTTTTCGTTTGCATAGTCAGCCTGGTTTTTTGATATTGTGCAACCCACACCCTCTATATCAAACCTCTGGGCTGCATATATCAAAAAACCACCCCATCCGCAGCCGATGTCAACTACCCTATCGCCATCTTTTAAGCCGATTTTTCTTGATATCAGTTCATATTTGTTGTTTTGTGCCTGTTCTAATGTGTCTGTTTCCCAATTTTTAAAATAACCGCACGAGTAGGTAAGCGACTCATCCAAAAACAGCTTGTAAAATTCGTTATCCAGTCCATAATGGTGCTCAATATTTTTTCTTGCCTG
>WFYS01000096.1 GCA_015490005.1 Desulfurellaceae bacterium
ACCTATATTGTCCGTATAGCCCTCAACCAATATCCTGTTGTAATTTTTACCCTTAAGCCTATTTAATATTAAATTCAAAGCTCTTTTAGCATTAGATTTTAACTTGTGGCTATTGAAGGAAAAGAGAATTTCAGATTTTAGTGTCAATTCTGTTATGCAATTATTTTTGTGTAAAGTTTTATAAGCAGAATTCTTTTTCTGAAAAGATGTTTTTGCAAAATCGAATCGAACTGCCAAAAATAGCATTAAAACAGAGAACAATAAAATTTTTAATATCTTCATTTGACCACCACCTTAAAATTATTATTCGAACTTTAACAATCAATATAAATTTTGTCAAATTAAACTTGAGTTAGCCTTTTATCAGTGTTATACTTTTTGCAAATGGAGTTTCAAGGCTTATTTTTAACAACAGGGGAGCTCGTTGAAGAGAACAAAGATACTATAAACGATTTAAGGATAAACTTGATCATCGATGGCATTTCAAGGTTATCCAAGGAACCTATAAAAGATTTACTACTAAAAAGACTAACTAAAAAAGAAGATATTGTTTACCGACAAAACATTCTTAAGGACATACAAAAATCACAAACACTAAAAGCCTTAAACGAGTTTTCGAAAAATCTTGAAAAAGTTAAACGTTACATAGAATTATCAAGCAAAGCCACGTTTGAAATTACCCTTCAAGGTTGGCACTTAGAAGCAGTTTTGCTCTACATCAAAACAGTAGAAGAACTAAGCAACTCTCTTTTAAACCTCCAAATAGAATCAGATGGGTTAAGGAAATTTAAAGATTTTTTAAAAAGCTACATAAACTCAGACAAGTTCAAGATATTGAAGGAAGAATCTGCCTCGATAAAAAAGAGATTAGAAGAAATTAAAGCTATAGTCAGCATCAGAGAAAACAAAGTAAATGTAAATAAATTCAGCAGTGAAAGAAAGTTAAATGATGATATAGAAACAATAATGTCTAAACTCTCATATTATGAAGTTGAAAACTTGGATTTTGAAATAACTGAAAGTCATATATTAAGCAATGTTGAAGAAAAGATACTCGAATTTATAAAAAAACTCAATCCTGAACCGTTTGACGCACTAAACAATTTCCACGAAAAGCATGGAGATTTCATAGAAAAAATTATCGAGCAGTTCTACAGAGAAATTCAGTTTTTTCTGGCATATTTAGAATACATAGAACCTATAAAACAAACTGGCCTTAGCTTTTGCTTTCCAGAAATAACGGAAAGAGACAGCGAAATATATTTTAAAAATAGCTTTGATTTGGCTTTGGCAAAACAGTTATCTGACAAAGGAGAAAAAACAGTAACAAACGAGTTATTTATAAACAAAGGAGAAAAGGTGCTGTTAGTCACAGGGCCAAATCAAGGAGGAAAGACAACATTCGCGCGCATGTTTGGGCAATTATTTTACTTTGCGGCTCTGGGGCTTATGGTTCCTGGAACAGAAGCCAGCCTATTCATCTGTGACCAGATTTATACCCATTTTGAGAAGGAAGAAAAAGTTCAAAATAAGAAAGGAAAACTGGAGGATGAGCTTGCAAGAGCAAAGCTAATTCTAGATAAAGCAACGGATAAAAGCGTCATAATATTAAACGAGATATTCTCAGCCACAGCTTTAGAAGATGCATATTTCCTGGCAGAGTTTGTAATAAAAAAGGTATTAAACTTGGGTGCTTTGGTTGTTCTTGTTACGTTTATGCATAAACTTTACAGAATTAATAGCTCGATCGTTCCCCTTACAAGCAACGTAGACTTAAAAAATCCATCTACAAGAACATTCAAAATAACAAGGAGGGAAACCGAAGGAAGGTCGTTTGCTATTTATCTAGCCGAAAAATACTGTTTAACTTACGACCTCTTAAAAGAAAGATTAAAAAGATGAGAGTTAATTTGTTGTATAAAGATAGAAATTTTGAAAGGATAGAAATAGGAGAAATAGAGGAAAATTTAATCAAAGACCTCGGTTTAGATATAATTGTCAACGAAATGTCAAAAGGAGACGAGTTGACAAAAGAGATTGTTATTCAGACACTCATTCAACCCTTAAAAGAAAAAGATAAAATAGTATACAGACAAGAAATAGCGAAGGACGCCCTAGCAAACATAAGCTTATTCAAAAGATTGAACAAGCTTGCGGATGATGTCATAGAAAGCAAAAAGAAATCTATGTTTTGGATGATGAATAAAAAACCATCTGGCGTATTGTTTAGCAATGTCAGGATGATGGAAGTGCTCATAGAACACTTATTGGAACTCAAAAAAATATTTGAAAATCCAGGAAACATCGCTTCTGAAGGCTTAAAAACATTGATCGAAAATACAAGAAAAATTCTCACTCAAGATTATATAGACCAGCTTAAAAATCTCTTAAAGATTCTCGAATTTAAAGAAATAATCGTATTTAGTACAAAACTTGGTCATGCAAATAGATTGTCCGACTTTGTTTTGAGATTTAAGGAAGAGAAAAGTGCTTTTTTAAAATTTTTTTCAAAAGATAGAGGGCATAGTTTCACTATAGACGAGAGAGACCAAGCAGGTTTTAGAGCACTATCTGAGATAAAAGACAAAGCATTGATAGATACTGCAAAATTAGTTCATACAGCTACTATGAGCGTGTTAAAATTTTTCGAAATTTTAAAAGAAGAAACATCCTTTTACATAGCCATAAACAACCTTTATGAAACCATACAGAACAAAGGGTACTGGTCTTGTTTTCCGAACATTAACGACGATTTTGCCAGAAGAAATGCAGAAGACCTATATGACCTTTCGTTAATGTTTGTAACAAATGACAAGATTGTTCCAAACAGCTTAAACCAAAAAGGAGAACTTGCTACTTTCATAGTTGGCGCAAATCAGGGCGGAAAGACAACTTTTTTAAGGAGCTTGGGTATAGCTCAAATCATGTTTCAAGCAGGGCTTTTTGTTCCGGCCAAAAGTTTTAGCTCCCATACATGCTCTGGCATATTCACACATTTCAAAAAAGAAGAAGATATACATTTAGAAAGTGGAAAATTGGATGATGAGCTAAAGAGAATGGATGAGATTGTTAAAAGGGTTAAGCCTTATTCTATAATTTTGCTAAACGAGTCATTTGCATCAACAAATGAACAGGAGGGCTCAGAAATAGCCACGCAGATTTTAAAAGCCTTTAAAGAAAATAGTATTGAAACTTTCTATGTTACACATATGTATACTTTGGCAAAAGCTTTTTTAAATTTAGAAAATGTAAGGTATCTTGTAGTAAAGGTGGATAGTGATGGCAAAAGAACCTTTAAAGTAGAACCAGGCAAACCGCAATCAACCAGTTTTGGAAAGGACTTATTCTATAAAGTTTTTGGAAATACAAATTAAAGATTTGGAATTTAAAGAACTTTGTGTTTTTACAAAGTAAAACTTCTAACTGAACATGCACAAATCTCTAATGAAAGTTCTAAGATATGTCTAGAGTTGGTATAGCAAATTTACCTTTACATACGGGCAAAGCACCAAGATGGCTTTTTGAAAAGATGGTAAATCTCTCTGATAAGATAGTCGAACTAATTATTTTGGAACAGGGAACGTCCGAACTATTGAACAAACTATCAAACCCCTTTTGGTTTCAAGCTTTTGGTTGTGTATTAGGATTTGATTGGCATTCAAGCGGCTTAACAACAACAGTTTGTGGAGCGCTAAAAGTTGCTTTAAGCAAAAGAAAAGATTTGGGCATTTTCATGGCCGGCGGAAAGGGTAAGCAAGCTTTAAAAACACCGGAGGAAATAAACCAAATAGCAGATGCTTTCTCTTTAAACGGCGAGTTTTTAAAATACACGAGCAAAATGGTTGCCAAAGTAGATAATGTTGCTTTGCAAGATGGCTACAAACTCTATCATCACACAATCATTTTCACAAAGGACAACAATTGGTGTGTGATACAACAGGGATTAAACAACCAAAATAGCTATGCCAGGCGCTATCACTGGCTAAAGGATAAAACAAAAAATTTTACAATAGAGCCACATGCGGCCATTTGTTCAGTAAAAAAAGAAAACGCGGTTTTGGATTTAACAGCAAAGAAAAGTATAAAAACACAAAAGTCATTTGTAGAATTTTTAAACGAGAGCACACATAACATAGAAAGGGAACTGAAAAATATCGCAAACCTATCGATGCCAAGAAGACATTACATCTCGCCTCAAGATTTAAAAAGCAGGAGGTTAATAAACAACATACTCAAGATTTCTGAACAAAAACCGAAAAATTTTGAAAGTCTGCTTAACACAAAAGGGACAGGAGAAAAAACCGTTAGAGCCTTGAGTTTAGTAAGTGAACTTGTGTATTCAGCACCCGCATCAATAAAAGACCCGGCACGTTTCTCTTATGCTCACGGAGGCAAAGACGGCCATCCATTCCCAGTTGATAAAAAACTTTACGAAGAGACCATTAGCACCTTAAAAGAACTCATTGGCAAAACAAAAATTGAAAACAGTGAAAAAATAAAGACATTTAAAAGATTATCTGAATTCGGCCAACTCTTGTCATAACACTAAAACGTATTATAATCTATTTAGGAAATAGCGGAGGGTTAGAATGAAGTTTGTAAAATTATTTACCGCAATATTTATAGTAACATCTTGCATGTCAGCCTTGTCATTCGCAAAGACCTACTATCTAGTTAAAAAGGACAATAAGAAAGTAAACATAGAAAAACTCTTGCCTTCCTACTTAGCAGAAAACCCTATTCCTTACGGCATATACATACCAAACACATGGGGTGGAAAATACAAGAAATTTAACGAAAAGTTTGGAAAAAAATACGGTAAAAAAGTTCTTGGTGGGTATGAATACACATCTAGCGCAATCCTGGCAATCATTTATAAAGGAAAAGAGGTTGTGGATTCAAAAGGACAAAAAGTGGAATTTTTACCAAAAACAATCAGAAAGCAGTTGATGTACGCTGTGTCCAACCATTCAAAAGTAAATGACATACTATTCAACATCATTAGGAATTACATTGTTAATGACTATCGGGGCGGTGTTTTAGACAACAACTATTCATCAGGCAACACCCAATAGTTAGGTTATTCAAGCATGCCTCTACCTTCAATTTTGGATGTTTTCAGAATATCTATAGGTCCAAGCTCATCCCACACATTAGGAGCTTTAAGAAGTGGGTTACTGTTTAGGGAAAAAATATCAAGACATGATTTGAATAATTGCCACATAAAAATAGAGTTATGCGGAAGCTTTGCTCTGACAGGCAAAGGTCATCTGACAGATAAAGCTGTAGTATGCGGCTTAAACGGTATGGATGTGGAAAAAGAAGGTGAGAAATTTTTAGAAACTTACGAAAATATAGTAAAAAGAGGATACGTTGACATAGCTGGTTACAAAATCCCTTTTAACCCAGAAAAAGATATATCATGGAACAAAAATTTAGATAGCTTAAAGCATCCAAACACGGTGAGATATAGATTGTTAAAAGATGGAAACGTAATTGACAAAGAGGAATACAAATCTGTGGGCGGCGGCATGCTGAACAGGGAAAAAGTAAAAATAGAAATAGAGAATAACGCAGAAAATTTCAAAAATCTTTCTGATATTATGGCTTTTTGCAAGAAAAACGGCATGGATTTTGTAAAATTCGTAAGCTATTTCATGGAAGAAAGATATTCAACAAACAAGAAAAAATTACATTTAGAGCTTCTAAAACGATGGACTGTTATGAAAAGAAGAATTGACGAGGGATTAAAAAAAGAGGGCACACTTCCTGGCGTGCTGAAACTTAGGAGAAGGGCTCCTCAAATGTTCAGGGAATATTTAGAAAACCTTCGTTCGTTTAGAATGCTATCTGAGGAAGTGACTTTGACAAGTATTTATGCTATTGCGGTTGCGGAAGAAAACGCCTCAGGGGCATTGGTAGTTACGGCTCCAACTTGCGGATCATCGGGCGTCTTACCTGCAGTTTTGAACTCAATTCAGGAGAGATACCATCTGCAAGATTCTAAGATAGTCGATGCACTAAAAGTAGCAGCTCTGATTGGAATGGTTGTAATTAAAAATGGCTCAGTTGCAGGTGCCGAAGTAGGTTGTCAAGGTGAGATTGGCGTTGCTTGCTCGATGGCGTCAGCAAGCGCTTGTTATCTAATGGGTGGAAGCATAGAACAGATAGAATTTGCTGCAGAAATAGGCCTTGAGCACCACCTTGGCTTAACGTGCGACCCTGTGGCGGGTCTGGTTCAAATACCGTGCATTGAAAGAAATGGTGCAGCATCTGTTTCAGCCCTAAATGCTTCAAATCTTGCCCTCTTATCAAGAGCCAAACACCAGGTCAGTTTTGACAAAGCAGTTGAAACCATGATGGAAATAGGAAAAGACATGAACATCAAATACAAAGAAACCTCTTTAGGAGGTCTTGCAAAAACAATAAACTCTCTTTAAGCTATCAGTAAAAAATCCCATTAAATTTTAATTTTTATTTGACTTATGAATACAAATTAGATTAAAATGTGCCAAATAATTTCCAGGAGGTTGCTTATGGGTAGATTTAAGTTTTTGGCTTTGTCTTTTCTTATTCTAATGTGTTTCCCGCTATTAACGTACGCTGGAAACGTTGACACCTTTGGAATTGGTTCAAAAGCTACAGCACTTGGTGGAGCCTACGCTGCCTACGCCGACGGGCCATTCGCAGTTTATTACAACCCTGCAGGATTAACTCAAGTAAAAAGGCCCATGATTAGTGTGGGCGGAGAGATTATGGATCCAACGTTAAAAGTCTATAACTACAAAGCCACGGACTATGCAGGAAAGAGAGTTCAACCATATGGAAAAGACATAAGCGATACATCACCAGCTTTAGTCGTTCCATTCGCTGGCTTTGTCATTCCTTTAAACGACAGGTTCACATTTGGTTTTGCAGCTTATACACCTTACGGCTTGCATGTTAAGTTTAACAGCAATCCTTCGGTAAACCCCGGCGCGTATAACAACTTCGACTCATACTATATGAGAATGGTCATGACACCTACTATAGCCTATAAAATTTCAGACAAATTATCTGTAGGTTTTGGTGTGTCAATAGGAAAATCTTACAGTGGCAATGAGAGAAGATTGTATCTTTCAGGAACTGAGTTAAACAATAGAATAATAAAAGGCAACATGATGGACCCTATAAATTACTCATACAACATTGGCGTCCTTTATAAGCCTATAAAACAAATTGCTCTTGGGTTGACGTACAGATCTAGAACACACACTAACTTTACTGGAACAGTAGAAGTTGAGGGCGTTCAAAGTGTTGGTGCTTCTGTTGTTATAGACCACCCGGATCAAGTACAAGCAGGAATTAGGTATATGCCAACAGATTATTTGTCTTTTGAAGTTGACTATCTGTGGACGCACTGGGATTTGATACATGAATATACACTACATTTCAACAGACCTTTAGAAATAATACACAGCAAAGAACAAACATTTTATAGACACTGGAAAAATACAGGAGAATTAAGGTTTGGAGCAGAATGGAAGGCCTCCAAGCTATTGACTCTAAGAGCAGGTTATTACTACGATCATTCCCCAATACCAACAACAACATTCGACATGGTTTGGCCAGACGGCAACAAAGAAACATACTGTTTTGGAGTTGGTTTGAACTTTGGGAGATTCAGTGTAGATACAGCTGTTCAATACATAATATCAGCAGGGAAAAGATATGTTAGAAACGACAGCGAAGAGCTAAACGGCACCTACCCAAGCACAGATGCTCCAGGCAAAGTCTATGCAGAAGGATATGGCAAATTATGGGGATACAGCCTGACATTGAACTACAAATTCTAATTAACGAGGAGGTAATTTTATGAAAAAATTCATCGCATATCTTGCAGCCTTAACTTTAGTATTGATGGTTTATTCCTGTGGAAGCGGCGGAGGAGCACCACACCTTGGCGGAGGAAGCAGTGTTAGTTCTCAATCCACGCAACCAACAACGACATACAGCATAGACCAGCAAGACCCAAGCAAATCTGTTATTCCATTCCCAAATGACTTGGCTTTAGGAGGCAGTTCAGATTTAGGGTCTGTTTTACTCAACGTGGTAGAAGGTACTACAAAGAGCTTAACTAGAGCTGGTGGTGTTGATTCTAAAACAGCTAACCTTTTAGCATTCTATTCGGCTTTAATAGCTTTAAAATTAAAAGGTTTCAGTCCAAACACACCAATCATAATACCTGTTCCAAAAGGTGCTCAACTAGATAAAGGAGAGTTGCAAGAAAAAATAAAGGCGATTGATTTAACAAAGTTTATAAATTATGTAATTGGAAACTTTTTGCTAACTGGAAAATACACACCTACTTCCACAAGTGATTACTGCGCTCTATTTAGTAACCATCAGGATAATAGCACCTTAGCTATCGGTTGTGCAGAAACAATTTTAGGATACTATGCAAAAACAAACCCTGCGGCATTAGCCACGTTCATAAAAGGTATCTCACCCCAAATCTATACTCCTTTGGTTATAAAACAGGATGTAGCTAGTGGCGTAGTTTATGGCTATCCTGCTGTTCCGTTTAATCCAGGCGATAGGTATGTAGTTGTGGTTCAAAATGGAATAAGTAAGCTCGGTTCATCTTTCATAGGACAATTGTTAATTGGGGATAAATCATTAAAGGGGACAAATTTCCAACAGCTAGAACCACTAAGAAAGTTCTTTGTCGGCATTCTTCCTTTATTAAGTGCTTTAGATATACAAAAAAGCGATATAAACGAAATGACCACCTTTAATGTGGCAGATAAAACATTGGGCCTAACTGATTATGCTATAATGTCTCAGTTAGCAACCGGATTAGAAAACGGTAGCATCCAAGTTAGCGACTTGATTAATGCCTTACAAGCTTACGTTGGTAACGAGTGTGATGCAACATCAAATCCTTTATGCACTATACTGAATAACATTTTAGAAAACGATTATGAATACTCAGACCTTGATAATATGACTTATGCAGGACCAAGTTCCGAAAATGAATACTTACAAATAGACGGTCTTAGCGACCTACCACTTGTGTGTCAAAGCCTATACCAAGATAATGTAAGTACTGTAAAAATAACAAATATACCGGACAATCTCACAACTTTACTTGGGTCACTATCAACCGCCACGCCTTTAGATAACGTAACACCATACATGCTTACGCCAAATGTATATGCATTGCAATATATACAGCCTATAGCTACAGATCTTGTTACTCAGATGACTATTTATAAAGCTAATGATAACAAAACAGCTTTGTTAAATGCCGCTAATGATTGTAAATTAATCTTCGACAATGCCACACTCTATGACAATGTAACAACAGCCATTTACCCTCCTCACTCTAAAAATATTGCAGGATTTCTTGTATTCCAACATGGTTTAGGTAGAGACAAAAGCGACGCTGGTGTATTGGCAAATGATGTTCAAGATTTCGGCAAATACATTATATTCGCCATGGACTTACCGTGGCATGGCAATAGGATTCCGCCAAATCCAATGTTCGCAAGTCAAGCTTCGGCTTGCCAAAAAAGTGGTTCATGCTATCTAACAGCTAATCCTATTAGCGATGTTATGAATCTCTATCAATCTCTCCTTGATATGCACACATTCACAAAATTCGCTTATACTGCAGACGTTACTTTGGCAAAAAATGATAATCTTACTCAACCATTCCCTGTTTACTTTGCCGGTCAATCTATGGGCTCAATTACAGGATCAATGCTGTTGAATATTGACAATATAACATATTCTCAAGCACTCTCAAAAGGCAATCTTATTTCTAAAGCAGTTCTTAACGTCGGAGGCGCAAACTACTCAGCCATTATCAACGGTGCTACAAACCCAGAGATTGCGGCATTAGGTGAGGCAGCAACTGGAGGCAAGTACAGCAAGAATCAGGTAGGATACAATTTAGCTATAGCCCTATTCCAACTTGTACTTGATCCAGTTGATCCATCATTCATGGCAAGAAACCCGAGCATTAAAAACAAAATAATTATGCAAAACGTGGAAGGCGATACGCTGGTTCCGAATACATCAAATGAACTATTATATTATGCTTATAACTACGACTACAACAAGTTACCATCCTATCCATTTACCAGGGTAAAACCAAAATATATTTCTTATGACAACAGCACGATTTCAGCTACAGCTGGAAAGTGGTATATGTTTGAAGGAAGCTCTCAATATCCATGGATTAACCACGGATTTATAATTCACACAGCAGACACTCAAGACGCATTAGATAAAATTTATCCGTCCACTGTAGTTAACGGAAAGCCAATGATAAACTTAGACTATGCCAACAAAGCCGAAGCTCTTGCAAGGCAACAAATGTGCACATTCCTGTCACCTACACCCTAACTAAAGTAGGCAACACTAAAAAGGCGGGCATCTAAACGCCCGCCTTTCTTTTTTAGAAGAACTCAATTATATAATATTTAATTAGTTGAATTATTCACAATTTTTCTTATTAATTTAAAAAATACAGAAGGAGGTTTACCATGAAACAGTTAGTAGACTTTTCAAATGTACTTTCAAAAATAGTGTCTTTTGGTGGAGGTCATTTAATAGTAAAAAATGGTAAACTTAGACATTATCTTTTAAAAAAAGGATATGAAATAGCATACAAATCCTTAGTAGAAGAAAACTCTGACAACAGACCTATTGAAATGCAAAAGGAGAAGGTAAGAGTCATCTTAAATTTATTCGAGGTAGCAGACAAACGCATGAAAGAGGGTTTAATCTCACCTAAAGTTGCTCAGGCTGTTGTTCGAGTCTTAATAAACAATCTAGTAATACCAACAAAAGAGTATAAAAATACAGAAAAGCGATTTAAAGAACAGTTTAGTAGAATACCTCCGGCTTTTCTAGTTATAGCCCCAACAAAGAGATGTAATCTTCACTGCATTGGTTGTTACGCCTCGTCTGGCTCAAAGTCCGCCGAGACTATACCATATTCTATTTTAAATAGAATATTAAAAGAAAAAAAAGATTTTTGGAATTCTGGGTTCACGGTTATAACAGGAGGAGAACCATTCCTTTATAAAAGTGAAGGGAAAGACATATTAGATATAGTTGAAGAGCATCCAGATGATTGGTTTATGTTTTATACTAACGGTACACTAATAACAAAAGATGTAGCAAAGAGAATGACAAAGCTAGGCAACGTAACTCCAGCCATATCCATTGAAGGGTTCGAGGTAGAAACAGATTTGAGAAGAGGAAAAGGCACATTCAAGAAAATACTCGAAGCTTTTGATAATCTACGTACAGAGGGTGTTCCGTTTGGTATATCGACTACAGCGATGAGACACAACGCCGAACTACTTGTTAGCGACGAGTTCTTGGATTTTTATTTTAATCAACAAAAAGCTACTTACGGATGGCTATTCCAGTATATGCCCATCGGAAGGAAATATACGCTTGATCACGTAATAACACCTAAACAGAGATTATACTTATTCAAAAGAGAAAGAAAAATTTTATGGGAATACAAACTATTCTATCCAGACTTTTGGAACAGTGGAGTTTTAGCAACAGGTTGCATCTCGGCAGGTAGGGAAGGTGGTTATCTCTACATAGATTGGAACGGAATCGTAACTCCATGTGCATTTTTCCCATATTCTCCTGTGAATATTTTCGAAATCTACGAAAAGGGCGGCAATCTAAATGATGTTTACAACCAACTGTTCTTTGAAACAATAAGGAGATGGCAGGATGTTTATGGCTACAAGAGAGAACCCGATAAAGTGGGAAACTTCATAATAGGCTGCCCAATTAGAGATCACTACAAAGTTGCAAGAAACATTATAGATATGTTTAAAGCTCAACCAGAAGACGAGAGCGCCAAACAAGCCTTAGAAGACAAAGAATACTACAAAGGCATGGTGGAATACGATTTGAAACTAAAAAAACTCTTTGACCCTTATTGGAAGGAAATTTACTTAGCAGGAAAATACAAAGAGTTTGAAAATGAAAAAACTTTAATGGTAAAAAACATATAAAAATTTTTCTTGACATAAACATTCATCTTTCTTAAATTTAAATAAGAAAAAGTATTAAAATTTTTTTATAAGGGAGGTAGGTTTATGAAAGGGTGGTTTAAAAACACTTTAAAATTTGTTTCGTTAATGCTTCTACCGCTTATTTTAGTAAGTTGTTCTACTGGTCCTAAATTAGTGAAACTGGAACCTGCACAGTTTAGGCCAACTTTCAACATTGTTCAAGGAAAATATAAAGGAATTTTAAAAATCAAAGCTGCCTTCTTAAAACCTGGTGGCGAATTAAAAACATTTAAACCTGTAACAGTTCAAGAACAGAATCCAATAGCTCTACAACTTTTAATCTCTCAACCAAATAACAGCTCACTCAAAAATATAAGCTTCCCCCAAGATTTCGTTAATAGTCTATACAAATCTTTAGAGGCTATTACTTTAGATAAAGGCTACGATGTTGTCGGGGCATTTGATTCATGGGACGTAATGACATACGGAGATAAGAAAAATATAGACTTTTTAATAATACCAACGCTGAAACTATATGACGAAGGAAAGTATCCTGTATGCAAAGAAGCAGGTAACGGTGGACCTCTAAAACTAATGGGAATACCGATAGCTAAAGGAACTATATCTTGCACAGGATACTCAAAGTTAGAAGGTCAACTAATATTAGAGATCATGGAACCTATGACAAGAGAGAAGCTGTACATAAAATCGTTTGATTTTGCAAGCAAGCCACAAAACATAAATGTTGTGGTCAATTATGAAAAAGAAGAAAACAGACTATCCGCTTATACATTAGCGTACAGTGAAGTAAACGAAGCCGAACAAAATGCTTTAAATAGAACATTACAAGATATTTATAACAAATATATAGAAATATTCAAAAAATACCTACCAACAGGCCAGGAAGCAAAAGAACTCCTGCAAGAGGCGAAAAAACTCAAAACCATAAAGAGATACTAAACAATATTATTCAAATTTTTAGATCAAACGTCTCTTTCCCTTTGTAACCAAGTGCGTGGCTACTCTTCCTTTAGGGGTACGCTTGATGTACCCCTTTTGCAATAAAAATGGCTCAACAACATCCTCGAGCGTGCCTTTATCTTCACCAATACTTGCGGCAAGTGTATCTATTCCAACTGGTCCACCGTTAAATTTGCCCAACAAAGTGGAAATGTATTTCTTATCCAAATAGTCAAGCCCATCTTCATCTATCTGCAACATTTCCAATGCCCTTAGGGCAATATCTTCGTTAATCGTATCTTTATTTTCAATCTGCGCTAAGTCCCTAACCCTCCGCAAAAGCTTATTAGCTATTCTCGGCGTTCCACGTGACCTCTCTGCAACAACTTTTCTTGCTTCTGGCTCCAAACCAATATCTAAAA
>WFYS01000097.1 GCA_015490005.1 Desulfurellaceae bacterium
TGGCAGTATCCCCAGTTTTATAGTAAAAATCGTATGCAACTATATCTTTACTCGTTTTAAACCATTCAGGGAATTGAAGTATTTTAATAACTCCTTTTTTGTATGGAAATATATATCTCAAAGAAACATATTTTTCCAACTTGTATTTCAGCTTTTCTGCTTCAATTTTCTTGTCCAATGACATTAATATTGCATATTTTAAAAAATCCACGCCGGTATTTAGAGGTATTTCTACAGATGAAAAATGCCCACCGGATAGTCTTAGAGCAACCTCAATCACAAAAATTTTACCTTCATGAACTACCAAATCACCCTTTATTACACCGTTTTTTACACCGAAGGCTTTTGCGCACTTTGAGATTTGCTCGTCTATCTTTTCTCTTTGTTTATTGGTTAAAAGCGGTGGCAAATCGCCGCCGTTTTCTATGATGAAGGGCACAAATTTATCTAAAAATTCGTAATTTCTTTCAGATAGCCCTACAGTATATACTTTGCCATTAACTATAAAACTCTCAGAGCTTATTTGCATGCCGTCTAAGAACTCCTCAAGTATCAAATAACCGCCTTTTGAAAGCGATTTAGAATAATTAAATGCCCACTTTAAATCAACAGCCTCTGTTATTCTCAACACACCTCTTGCGCCACTGTTATCAACAGGCTTTAAAACGCAGGGATATCCAAACTCTTTAATTCTTTTTATCAAATCTTCAAATGTTTCAATCTTTGAGAATTTTGGCAGCTTTACACCGTATTCTTCCATTCTCTTCTTGGCTTTATATTTATCTTTGGAGATAAGTGCTGTGTTATAGTCAGTATAGTAACAAATATCTTTAATCTCTGCCGCCTTTGCTAAAATCTCAGGAATGTCAACGCCGAAGGCAATTACGCCGTTAATCGGGTTTTTGTATTCATTTAAAAACTCCTCAACCTCTTTTTCATCCTTAATGTTTACCCTATAAAATTCATTTACAAGCTTTACACCATCAGAAAACTCGTTTAAATCCAGACCAATCGTATATAGCCCCATTTGTTTGGCTTTCTTTATGCCAAAAATCTGGTCCTTGCCAGTTCCGAGAATAAGAATGATTTGTGTATTATTGTTATTCATTGCCCAAACCATTCAGTATTCTTTCAGTCACTTCTAAGACCTCATTTTTGTTGATTTCTTTATATATTTTCTTTGCCATTTCTTCCTCATAAACATGAACAAGCTCATTTCTTAATATAATTAATTTTGCCAATATTTCCTCTGAATCTTCTGCTACTACCCCTTCTTTTATTAGTTCCCTAAAGCATGATTTAGGTGAATTGCATTCTATACCGCGTAATCTCAAAAACTCTTTCGTAGCTTTCCACATAGATTCAAATGTATACTCAAATCTTTTGGTTGTTATTTCTATGAGAAACTCTTCTTTTAATAGGCTATTTAAAGAGGAGTTTCTTATGACTTCTTTAAACTTTTCAAATGATTTTCTAAACCTTTCCAGGCTTCTTTCGAATTTTTCCATATTTGCCCCTTGTTTATTATTTCTTCTATCAGCTTAACATTTGTTGTTGTGTTTAAGTTTACTAAATCTACCTCTCTAAGAATAGGCAATGTATCTATTGTGCTCAGAATTTCTAAATATTTTCTGTCTGGCAGTCCATCTTTGCAAAACACTGCAATATCAATGTCTGATGTTCTATTGAATTTGTCGGCAAGTATAGATCCAAAAAATATTATTAAACACTCTTGATTTAGCTCATCTTCGATTGCTTTACCTATTAATTCCATATATTTTCTTTTTTTATTTCTATTCATATCCTATATTCATCATTAAGTTTGATTTATAAACTATTAGCTTACTCACTGTTTACTATCCATCTCTTCTAATACTTCTTTAACAATCAATTGCCCTCTCTTGCTAAACTCCATGGCTAAACAGCATTCCACCGTTCACATTTATTGTTTGCCCTGTAATATAAGAAGCTTCATCGCTTATCAGAAAAGCAACAACATTGGCTACCTCTTCCGGCGTTGCTATTCTTCCTAAAGGTATATTCTCAACCTTCTTTTTTCCTGTCTCCGTTTGTAGTTCATTTTTAGCCATATCAGTTGCAACGAGTCCAGGAGAAACAGCATTACTCGTTATGCCAAACTTTGAATAAATTTTTGCCATAGAGTGAGTTAAACTAATAAGGCCTGCTTTTGATGCAGCATAATGCACCTGATTATAGCCTCCCCACTGTCCGCCAATAGAAACAATATTAACAATTCTTCCCCATCTTTGCTCTTTCATGTGAGGTAAACATTCCTGAATTAAACCAAAAGGACCTTGAAGATTGGTTTTTAGCATTATCTCCCAATCTTCGTCTGTGATTGTTTCAAAGGGTTTTTCTTGTGACATTGCGGCGTTGTTTATCAATATATCCACACCACCAAATAAACGATTTATTTCTCCAATAACTGCCCTTATCTCTTTTCTATTTGATTGATCAAGCTTAAAGCATTCCGCTTTATTTCCATTCATCATCAACTCTTCTTTTGCTTTCAAGGCTTTGTATCTGTTTTCTCTATATGTAAGAACAATGCAGTTAACCATTGGGGCTATCTTTTCTGCTATTATTTTCCCTATGCCTCTTGACCCACCTGTAACCAAAGCCACTTTATTGTTTTTTTTCATATAATTATCCATAGTCTAACTCTACTTTTTTAAAAGGATACATTTCGTTTAATTTTTGCCCAGACAAAAGCATTGGCAATACATCCTCTCCGTAGCTTATATGACAATGAACTAATGTAGGTTCGCTATTTGAAAAGACTCCATTTATCAATTCTAGGTCGTTTTTAGAATAAATATCATAAGCCTTCAAACCGTATGCTTTTGCTATTGAAGAAAAAGAAGGATTGTTTTTATTGCCTGTTGTAGGGTCTTTCCCCCAGTTTAACAGCTGAAATTGAGATACTATACCTAACCTTTTATCATCTAAAACGAAGATTTTTACAGGCAGTTTATGTTCCGTTATCGAAGCCAATTCTTGAATATTCATCTGAAAAGAGCCGTCACCAACAAAGACTATTCCGAAATTCATATTCTCATCTTCTATTAAAGCACCAATAGCAGAAGGCAAATCAAATCCCATCGTTCCGTGCCCACATGAAGAAATCCATATTTTTTTTGGATAATCGAACTGAAAATATCTTGCTACCATTTGCTGATGACCCCCTACGCCCGAGCTTACCACTACTTTTCTAGAATACACAGTTTCAGAAACCTTTTCAATCACATCTTTCATGAAAAGGGAACTCTTAGAAGAGTAAAATTTATTAGAGTTATATTTTTCTTTAAAGTTTTGTAATATAGTTATCCAAGTAGTTATATTATTGTTAAATTCTTTGCTTAATGGAACAAGGGGGAAAATAGTATCAAAAAATTTATTTAAATCCATCTTAAAAGAGATAGTAGATTTCACCTTTGAGTACAATAACTCATTTTCATCTACGTCGACCCTAATAATGGTTTTTTTGTTAAAGTCCTGGATTTCTGTTCCAATTTGTCTAATATCCAATCTGCTGCCAAGCACAAGCAAAACATCTGAATAATATAATGCTAAATTGGAATAAAACTCTCCTGTATGACCTATAAAACCAAAAAACAATTTACAATTATTGTTTACGGCACCAACGGCAGGTAAACTACTAACAACAGGTATGTCGATCCTATTTATAAGTTCTCTTAATTTTGAAACACTTTTAGAGGCATAGATACCATTTCCAACAAGTATTAATGGTCTTTTTGCACTTTTTAACAAATCCAAAGTTTTATGTAAATCATTTTCATTAATTTCGTATTCATCGGAAAGTTTTTGATTTTTAGAAGGTGCTATTTCAAAATTATGATTAAATTCAATAGTTTCATTTTGAACATCCATAGGTAAATCAAGCAAAACAGGTCCTGGTCTATCATTTTCAGAAAGTGCATATAAATTACTTAAGACATTTACAACATTCTTACCTTGTAGTAAAATGGAAGCTTTTTTTGTTACTGGACTAAAAATATTTACAGTGTCAGTTTCTTGGAAGCCAGTTTGTCTAAGTTTTTTATCAAAGTTCACATATTCAGTACCGACTTGGCCTGTAAAGACAATTAGAGGGACAGAATCGTAAAACGCATCAGCTGTAGGCGTTAAAATGTTTGTAGCTCCTGGCCCTGAGGTAACCATTACTACTTGGGGCTTGCCACTAATCTTTGCAGCACCTATAGCTGCATATCCCGCGCCTTGTTCATTTCTGGCGCATACTATGTCCAAACCTTCTTTGTCGGCTGCATCAATCAAAGGTGCTATTGTTCCCCCTGGATAAACAAATATTGTCTTTACTCCTTTTTTCCTTAAGAAGCTCATTATTACTTCTGCCACTTTCATATTCATTATTCTCTCCTACTAATATTATTTTTAACATCATTTAATTTTCTCGATGATATTTTTTATAGCATTAATAACATTTGATGAACTCTCAAATAAAGGAGCAATATATTCATCTATTAATTCATCAGAGGCTGAGCCTAAAGCTTTTCTGGATAACCCTCTGAAAATTAGTTTTGCCGCATCCTTAAATGATTTATTTTGTATTAATTTGCTTTTAATTAATTCGTTTATTATCTTTTCCTTAACATAGAGTTCTAAATATAAATCAAGTAAAGAAATATAAGCATCTATGGTAATCTTTAATATTTGATTTGAATATGATGCATCAGAAGGATGGCCTAACTTTTTTAATTTATCCTTAAGGAAGTCAATTAAAAGAGGAACTTCTATATCTAAACCAATCATTGAATTATCCATTTTCAGAAATTTAGCACACTTAAGCTCTTCTTTAATTCTGTTATCCAGTTTATCTTTGCCGAATCTAAGATTTGATTCGTATATTAAACTCTTTGCTTTACTTCTCGTAACCTGCAATTTAGAGATTACAGCAAATACAGTGAGCTCTTCATCTTCGAAAAAGCTGTACTGCTTTAATAAATAAAATAAATATATATCAAACTCTCTTTGCTTTACGTATCCAAAAGAAGGAGTGATGTAGTAATCTAACAAGCTTAGCAAAAAATCTTTTAATTTATTATTATCCATTTTTCTAACGAATTCATTAGAGTAATACATCTTATCCTCCTACTTCAAAGATAATTTTATTTGCAACCTGGTGCCATTATAAATTTTCTATTAAAATCCTCAACTCATTATTAACAATAATCTTTTTTAAAAATATTATTTTTTCTTTGAATTTAAAATCTAAGTTATTCAGTAAAATATCCTTGTATCCAATAGCTGCAAAAATAATATATTTATATCTAGTAAACTTCTTATCAGAGATTTCTTTTAGATACTTTATTCTGATACCTTTAAGTTCCATAGCTTTCTCTTCAGCAAGCCCTGAAGCCATATCTATTTTTTTAAATTGGCAATTTGATAAGAGATAATCTGTAATGGTTCCAGACCCTATAATTAGTTTTTCATAATTTTCCTCTAAAATCTTTTTAAGGCGCTTATCAATGATTATTTTTACTTCTTTTTTGACTATGGGGTTCATGATATCTCTATACCTCTCTAATACCCTGTTCCATAGCTACCTTTCTATTATATAAGATATTGAACTAAGTCCAATACTTTTATTTTTGGTTGAAATACCATAATGCCAGAGAATATGATTTAAACAAATGATTCTAAAACCTTTTTTCTTTATTTTGTTAGGAGGTATAATTTCTATATCATTTGTCTTTGTTCCGTGTAGATTTTTATTGTTGTCAGAAATATAGGTCGCTTCAATGTCTAATTTCTTAAGTTCACTAATTGCATAAGGTAATAATCCTCCTGCACCTAATAATATAATTAATGATTTACCATGTAATAATTGATTTATGAAATGCTCGAAACTCACCTAAGCTCCTATCGCAAAATTTTATTTCTCTACTAGAACCCAGTAATACGATTCTATCTTATTATCAGTAAAAAAGCTATTTTCAGTTAAACCTATATTTAATAACTTAAAACCTATGTTTTTAACAAGGTCTATAACCTCATCGTATTCATATTTATTGCATATATGGGCTGCAGAAGATCTCTCATCTCTTAGAGAAGTAAATGATAAGATTGCAAAAGCTCCATTTTTGAGCATGTTGTAAATATCCTTAATAATACGTTCAGGATTTCTAATATAATGCAGCACCCCCCAACATAAAATTAGATCGAAACTTCCCTCATCAAATATCTTCAATCCACTTTCAATATTTATATTTATAAGATGCTCCCTATCTATCCCATACAACACTCTACAAACATTCAACGCTGCTTCACTTGCATCTACACAAAAAACAGAATAACCTTCTTCTGTGAAGAACCTTACATGTCTACCCTCTCCACACCCTATATCAAGTACCTTTGAGTCCTTTGGAAGTCGTACTTTCTTAACCAACCTAACCACATTAATATCTGGCCATCTTAAAGGATTACTATTTCTATACAAAGTATAAAAATCATCCCATTCTTTTATAACATAACTCATCCTAAACAACACCTCCTCAAAGACTAAAATACTGAATGCCCCTTGTAGTTTTCATATAATCTCTCATAAAACATAAAAAATCATCTTTTTTAATGAATTTAATAAAACTATACTTATTTTGCTTATCAAATATAATACTTCTTAAACATGCTCCATTAAAAGCATAGCTTTTATCAAGTTCATCAAATATAAGACAGCAGAAAACTTCATTATTCGGCACATAAATGCGATTATTTGTAATAAAATTTATGTTTTGTCTAAAAATGCTATACCCATCATAGCATTGAGGCAAAAACACATCACTAGTTAAATCTCCCCCTATTTCCCCATGTACTTCGTAAATCTTTGCACTCTTAAAATCCTTAGAAACTTTCATGGCAGTTTGAAAAAACCCCTTTTCAATTTTTAATTTTTCTACAAATATTCTCATAGTTTCTGCAACTACATCGTCAGCTTCTTTAAAAGCCGTGTACCATCCTAAACCAACAAAATCTGGCTCACCTCTCGTTAACTCTCCAATATTGCAAACATGCAGGATTTTGCCATTTTCAACAAAATCTATGGAAACTATATCATAACCTACAAGAAATTCCTCTATATTAGCTTTGCCATTGTCAGAAACCTCGCAGGCTTTTTCTACTGTTACCTTTAACTCATCAATACCATAACACTTCTTCATAGCAGTATGAGAAAGTATCGTCTTTGATGGTTTGACAAAAACAGGAAAGTTTATAATCTCAGGGATTTCTCCTTGAGTAACAACAACCTTTGGAGAGGGTATCCCCAACTTGTTTAATTTTGTCAATAGGTTAGCTTTATCGACAATAAGTTCTGCTATTTCAACATTCATATACTTAAATCCAAAATGTTTTGCTATTTTAGCAGCCGATAACACTGGCATGCCAGTTGAGCGAGTTAACACTCCAATAGTTCTGCTTAATATCTCATTATTATTCTCTAAATAATTTATTATTTTTTTATAATCATAAGAGCTTATTGGTTCATAATAGTCGGCAAATTCAAATCCTGGAGCATCTGGATTACGATCAAAAGCTATACATTCAAAACCATTATCTTTAATTTCTTTTATCAAAGATATTTGATTGACACCGGCACCCAAGCTAATTATTACCTGAGATTTTTCCATTTAAAACTCCATTTAATTTTAAGCTTAACAACTCACAGCTCTTTTGATTCTCCTCTGTATGCCCCACACAAACGAAAGGGATATTCAAATAAATCAACTCATAGACCGTTAAGCCAAATGTTGCAAAGGCAATATCTCCTTCTAATAATTTACTCGGATGATAGGATGAAACCTTAAAGTTTTCAGGCAGATTTAGACTTTCAAGTCTTTCTTTATGCTTAAAAGCATCTCCAACGAGCATTAAGACTTCCCTTTTGCAACCTTTAAGCCAATCCAAAAAATTAAACAGCATACCGGTTGGGTCGCTTCCGCCGGTTGTAACAACAATGCTATCTACCTTTTTCGGCAAATGTTCTTTTGGCTTGAGTTTTAAAACCTCCCTGTTTATCAGAACCCAATCCCACCCCCATACAATATTTTTAAAATCCGGATATTTTTCCGGCACAAAATGTGCATTCGGCATAATAATTCTATCACATACCTTATAGCCTTCACCAATAAAATCCAATGATATAAATCGTGCGTGTTGTTGCCATCTTTTTATATCTCTTGAACTGTATTGCTTTTTTTCGTCAACAATTAAAACATCAGGGTTGTATTTCTCAATCAAAAAATCGACAAACACTTCATCCGAGTCAAATCTGTTTTCCTCAAACCTAAAATCTTCACTCTTTAGTCTTTCTTTGGCATACTCAAAGTCGTTAATGGCAAAAAGTATTTCTGCACCCGCCTCTTTTAAAATCCAGCCCAGCGTTATCATCCTTGATAAATGACCCAATCCAATGTCTTCTGATGCCTTTAGCTTAAAAATTACCTTTCCAACACCTATCTCTTTAATATAATTTTCTCTGATTTTTTTTAAATCTATGGGTGATGGCGTAAATTCAAGTTCTGATAGATGTTCTTCAATTTCATCAATATCTATTTTTCGTACTGCTTCAGCCATTTTATCCTTGTATCTTTTATTGGCCTTAAGCCGTCTTCCGGGTCTGCGCGCCAGTTTCTCTCATCAAGCTCATTTTCCTGCGGTGCTTTAGCTCCATCTCCGTCTGCCAAAAATCCATCTTCAACCATTTTTATTAGGTTTTTTACCCTATCGGGCAGCCAGCAATGGCCGAATTTATACTCTCCACCCTTTTCATCTAAGTCAAAATGAAACTCAATCATCTCTGCATTCCATTTATGAATGGAGCGTAAAATCACACCTTCATTTACAGAATGGTCAGACCATCCAAACTTTAGACTAACACCCTCGGGTACTCTAATTGCATTTCTCATTGTCTTAATTGCCGATAGGTTGCACTGGTCGGGCGGTGTGGGATAGCTTGATGTGCATTGTAAAATTGTTATGTCTTTGCAGCCGTTATTTATAAGCACATTAACCGAGGCTTCTATCTCATCAAGCGTTGCCATACCTGTTGACATAATAACAGGTTTTCCCGTTGATGCGCACTTCTTGAAAAGCTCATGCCACAATAGCTCATAAGAGGCTATCTTGTAGGTATCAACATAAGGCTCAAGCTCATCTACGGCATCCAAGTAAAACGGTGTGCAGACAAACTTAATACCTACCTCTTTACACCTTCTTGAAATTTCTGGCAGAAACTCAACAGGCAGTTCCCACTCTTTCCTTTTCCTGTGCTCCTTGCTATGTCTTAAAATCTCAGGTGCAAACAACTGGTCAATCTTAAACAATTGAAACTTAACACTGTCACAGCCGCACTTTTTCGCTTTTTCAATAAACCTTAAACATCTATTCAAATCGCCGTTATGATTGCTCGAAACCTCAGCAACAAATTCAACCTTTTCCATATTAAACATACTGTAGCAAAACACATACCTTTATTCAATCACACCCACCCCAAAACTTGCACCTCGTAGATACTGTGTTATTTGTCAACCCTTTTATACAGAATTTAATATGTTCTCTCCAAGTATGCATTCTTTATACCGCCCCCACTTGTCTTGACAAGTGGGGGCGGTATAGATGTCCTGATATTTGCCACAGACGGATTAAACGGTCTTTCTGATGCCATAAGGGCTGTATATCCAGAATCAGAAATACAGAGGTGTATAGTCCATCAGGTGAGAAACTCAATGAAGTTTGTATCCTACAAGGACAGAAA
>WFYS01000098.1 GCA_015490005.1 Desulfurellaceae bacterium
TCTCTTTTCTGCTATATTCATATTAGACATAATCTTCACCCTTGAAATAATAGCAGGATGTAATACTTTACTTAGGCTTAAAACCTCATGTAACACTCCATCGATTCTATATCTAACCCTCAAGATATCCTCATCCGGCTCAATGTGTATATCACTTGCTTTTTCTGCCAAAGCTTTAGCAATTATTCCATCGACAAGGTTAACAACAGATGCATCTTCAGCCAAATTCTTTAAAACATCCTCATCACTCCCGCTTGAGGTTATTTTCTTTTCAACATCATCAACAATTTTATAAAGCCTATCTTCTGTTCCATAAATCTTCTCAAGAGCACTGAACAGCTCTTCCTTTGACATTATTGTTGGTACAACCTCTTTGTGAGTAATCCTGCTTATCTCATCAAGAGCAAAAATATCGGTTGGGTCGTTTGTGGCGATCGTTATCTCTTTATCGTTGAAATCTACAGGAACGACTTTAAATCTTCTGGCGAGTTTTTCAGGCAACGCCTCCTTAAGTGGTCTTTCGAATTTTATGTCATTTAAGTTTGTTTCTTCTATTCCTAATTGTTCTGCCAAAACATCGATTATTGTCTGCTCATTAACATATCCAAGCTCAATAAGCGTCTCACCGAGTTTTTTGCCTTTGTTTTTAGCTTCATTTAAAGCAACCTTGAGTTGAGCTTCTGTTATATAACCCTTTTCTTTAAGTAAATCTCCAATTCTGACCTTTTTCAGCTTTGCCATAAAAACACCTCAAATGCACTCATGGTGCAATCTCTTTCCACTCAATAACCCTATCCCTGCCACGGTATATGCCAAAAAACGCCGTGCCTTTTGTGTTATTGTCGTAAAGCCAATTGTAGAATACAGCGTTATTGTTCAAATACACATCTATACTGCCGTATTTGTCTATGCCTGGAGCTTTAAGTGTCAAACTTCCTTCGCCGCCACTAATCCCTGTAACACTTTTTATTTTAGTATCCGAAGAATTCAAGTTGCCTGTAGGATTATCAAGCACAAAATCGTTTTTACTCAAAATCGTACATATATCATCCTCGTTTAATTCCCATTCATCACCATTCCAATACTGGGCTTGAACTTTCAACATTAAATCTTCATCTCCAGGACCATAGTTATTGAAAATCTTCAGCCTTCCGTATTTCATCAAATCTCCTCTAACCGGTATATTCACAGGGCAGTTTACACATGGTACATTATCTGAATCTTTTGTACTATAAATAGTGAAGTGGAACGCTGGTGAAAATGGAGCAATTTTTGAGTTGTTATCCCTTACATAGGTGATATTGTCGCTGCCAAACGTGTATGTTCCGACACCGTTTCCTTTTTTAAAATCAGGTGTTGCCCGCTCTATATCTATGCTGACATGTGTTTTATTGTCATCATACTGGGGATTCTCTATTTTAATGTCTGAGGCCTTTAGTTTGAAAAAACAACCTTTGTAGTTTAGAGTAGTTTGATTGTCCTTATTCTCGGCTACAACATAAAAAGAAGGCTTGGTGTCATAGGCAGTCTGTTGGCCAATATAATTAAATGTGGTGCAGTTGTCTTTGAGTGTACCATTGTCTATAACATCAACATAAAAATGGTCAGGTATAAAGCGCCCAACCTTTATATCAACACTGATAGATCCTGCGCCTAAATAATTGCCATCTATAGCTTTTAAGTCTATCACTCCAACCTCGCTAAAGCTTTCTTTAACTGTAGCCGAACCTTTATTGAACTCACTTGCACTGATTGCCGTCTTACTCAGCTTATTTGTAGCATTTGTTCCATTGTCGGGTGCAACCATAAGAGCAGTCAGGTTAACGGTTGAGTTGTCGCCATTTTGGTCTATCGGATAATAGTTTGGTGTGACAGTGCCGTTATCACATATAGCTTTTACATCAAAGTTAAATATTTCTCCAGCTTTTTCAAACACACCGATGTTTGCCCAACAGGAATCTGTGGAGCAGGTGGAATTATCTGCTGGATTGCTCAGGTTATCAAAAACGAACCTTGCCGGTTTTACAACGAATGGATTGGATTCACCCTCCACATTAAGCCCGTTTTCGTCATAAATTGCCCCGATCTCAATACTTCCTGCGTCGGGGTAGGATAAGTTAAATTGTGCAGTACCGTTATCAAAATGAAGTGTTAAGCTTGTCCCTGTTGCAGTAGAATTATTATCAACAGTTTCAACAGATGTGTTGTCAATCATTACCTTTGTGCCATAGGGATTTGTTGAAGGTGTAATATACCTTCCATACATGTTTAGCGCTACATCACCGTTGAATGCAGACATATTCGTGCATTTGTTGGTCACATTATCCTTTTGAACCGCATCTATCTCAATGGGTTTTTCAGAGCAGGATAGCATATTATTGATAGTATAATTAGAGTTTGTTGGGGTCTTGAAAACAAAACCTGTATCTTTAAAGGCTATATCGCAGGATGTGGAGCTTGAATTAAATATGTGGCAAGTCGTAGAATTTGAGGGAGTTGGGCTTTCATTCGATGTTGATAGAGTTATTGTTCCTGCTTGAGTGTAACCGATTGTTGTATTATCCTCACCGCCTGAAAAACTTATATCTTTACTTTCACTATCATAATCAAGTATAAGTGTAACATTGTCTGTGTATAATTGAGAACAATTATCATTTGCACAGGCTTTGATTTCCAAAGGTGCAGGTTGGCATGTCAAATTTGTGGGATAATGCCAGATTTCGTAGTGATCAATGGCTATGCAGGCTGGACAGGTTCTTGCAGTGCCATTGTAATTTTTGCCCCTATTTTCGTTCTTGTAAATTTGTTGAATTTGATTTGCAGTAAGTGCTGAATTGTAAAGTTCAAATTCATCAACATCAGCTCCAATTGATTGGCCGTTTGGTTCATCAGTATTTCCCTCATAATCACTATTAAACAAAAGACCCAAATAACCCGTATTTGGATGGGCAGAAAAAGTATGTTTCTTATTCCCATCTAAGTAGAATTTAGTTCCGCTATCACTAACCACAAATGTGAGCATATGCCAACCGTTTAAATTTTGAGGATTAAATTTATAACTATCTTTTCCATTATCATCCTTTACATTCAAAGTCCATGAATTATTGCTGATATTTTGTCTAAAATATATAAAATCTTTATCACTTCCTTTTCTATCAGCAATATTAAAATATTTATAATTGGACCGCCATCCAAATATTTTATGCCCATCAGTATTTAGAGGAAATTTTATCCACACATTAATTGTATATCTTTTGGGCAACTTATAATTAGTTTCTGGCAGAATAGCTTTGTCTTCAGAATTAGAGCCAATTATATCTCCACCCCTGCAGATTTTTCCATTGGGAATGGTATTTGCACCGTTCAATGCCGTGGCATTATAATCGCTCTCCAACGATCCATAATTTTTAATTTCATATGTGGAACTATCATTATCCCATTTACATTCATCCATGTGATAATTTACAATGGATTTAGATGTGCCACACACACACTCACATTGTCTATCAACTGGATAACCCCACTCATTTATATCTTTATGATTCCTTTGATCCTCATAAATTACAGAAACATCTTTAGAAGTCATTTTGTAATTCGCGATCGCTATCTCATCTAAAAAGCCATCAAAGTAATTTGTGATATTGTTTCCCCAATTTGTAGCACCAATAAACAAGTTATTATTAGTATCTGTTACTGAGAAACCATTCATACTAATGTTTTTTGTTATTAGATTATCATTATCCCTATCTCCAAAATAAACACCACCTCTCAAATTGCCCTCTCTATTTATAGATACAGCAACAGCAAAAAAATGCCATTTGTTATTATTAACATTACTTTCTATAGTAAAAGTATGAGGAGATCCATAGTTATTCCATAAAGTTAATTTTAATTTCCCATTATTAATATATACCCTGTATTCATTTAATTTCGAAAGTATTGTCTGAGTTCCACTCGAACTAGTTCGGAACCATCCTGTTATACTTAACTCGCCATCATAATATAAAGGAGATAAACTACTATCATTATTTACTTTCAAGTAATATTGAGCTCCATACCAAGTGTTATTTGGTGGAGCATTATAACCCTCACCTCTAAACCTTAAGTTATTGCAAATTATAGCGCCAAAATCCAAACAAGGAGTTGCGTACTTACCATCTGTATTATTCGGTCCATGCTCGGCTATAGCATTGTTCCCATAGTTACTAGAGTCTTTAATTATTCTGTGATTGTTATCCACCTGACATTCATCCATCTTATAATAAGCAACTATTTCGTTACAGCCCGTTAAAAACAAAGAAATAAACAATAACACAACAAAAAGAATATTTCTCTTTGTATTCACTTTGTCTTCACCCATCCTCCGGCAGTTTCCTCTCAAACACTTCCCATAGATTTATCTCAGTATCAAAAGTTTCAAGCTTCAATGCCTCATCCCAATTGAATCTCTCTGGCACACCATAAACCCCATCCATTAAAACATACCGCTCTACAAGGAAAAGATCGGGAAAAACAATGATATACTCTTTGACACCAAATCTTTCATACAGATCCTTTTTTATCTTTGTATCCTTATATGCCGTTGAGGGTGAGACAATCTCAATAATCAAGTCAGGTGCGCCTTTGATGTTGTCCTCTGTAATCTTGCTTTCATCGCAAACAACAAAGATATCAGGTTGAACTATACTGGTTTCATCTAACACAACATCTGTCGGAGCACTGAATAGATCACATTGAGACTTCTTATCCCTAAGTGCTTTTTTTAGCTCAAAGTACAAATTACCCGAGATCTTCTGGTGCTTCACCTTCGGTGCTGGGCTCATGTTATACGCCACGCCATCTATTATTTCCCACCTCTCATCATCTGGACAGTTAATATAGTCACTGTATGAATATTTTTTCTTCTCTCTCTTTGCTAAAATCATTTTTATACTCCACAATATGTTTTCTTTGCATTAGACAAATTAAGCTCCCCTTTATAAATTCTATAACAAACTAAATCATTGTCAATAAAAACCCACATAAAACAACTTCCATAACATGGCAAAATCTCTCAAATTATTATAAAATTATTTCCATGAAGGCAAACGTTAGTGAGCTTTTTTACTCAACTCAGGGCGAAGGTATAACGATAGGTTCTCCGTCTATATTTATCCGCTTTTGTGGTTGCAATTTGAGATGTCCATTTTGCGACACAAAGTACGCCTTAGACTGCAAAAACTACCTTAGCTACGAGGAAATAATAAACCAAATAAAACAATTTCCTGCAAAGAGAATTATCTTTACAGGTGGAGAACCTGCGTTACAAGATGAATTTATAGCTTTCTTTATAAGCAAAAATCCCAATTTCTTTTACCAGATGGAAACAAACGGAACGATATTGCCACAAAAAAGCATAACACTCCTAGACCATATTACCGTTAGTCCAAAAATGTTTGAGATAAACACTGATGTTTTAAAGGAATTCAAAAATATAGTTAAATCTGTTGAATTCAAATTTGTTGTAAACGAAGATTTTGACAAAGAGATGGAACTTATATATAGACTCACTCTAAAACCTGTTGTGTTCCAGCCTATATGGGAAAATGAAAATTTAAGCGAATACATACAAAAAACCACCAAAATCATAGAAAAAGTCAAAGAAAAAGCACCGTTTATTAGGGTCATACCACAAATACACAAAATCCTATATGGAAACAGAAGGGGGATATGATGAATAAAGCAATTGTTATCTACTCTGGTGGCTTGGACTCAACAACGTGCCTATTTTGGGCTTTGGATACGTTTGACGAGGTTTATACTATAACATTTGACTACTCACAGAGGCACTCAATTGAGATAGACTACGCCAAAAAGACTCTAAAGCTAGCTGAAAGCATAAAAAATAAAAAGATTAATGCCCATTATTTCAAAATTGATCTATCGCAAATCGGGGGTAGTGCATTAACGGACTTATCCATAGATGTACCAAAAAATAGAGGAGAAGAGGAGATATCAAACGGCATTCCGATAACGTATGTGCCGTTTAGAAACGGCGTTTTTTTAAGTATTACAGCAGCAATGGCTGAAAGATATGATGTTTATAACATAATCGGCGGCTGGAATATGCTTGATTATTCGGGATATCCAGACTGCAGGGACGATTTTTTAAATACATTTGAAAAAGCAATAAATTTAGGGACAAAAGCCGGTGCTTTGGGTAAAACATTCAAAATCCATACGCCATTAATAAAAATGAAAAAATCTGAAATCATACTATTTGGAAAGGAACACGGTACAGATTACTCCTATGCCTATTCTTGCTATTCTGGCAGAGAAGTTCCATGTGGAGAATGCGATGCATGCATATTGAGGGCCAAGGGATTCAAAGAAGCTGGATTTGAAGATGATTTCCTTACAAGGTTAAAGAATGAAAGCAATAACAGCACATAAAAACCCCGACTTTGATGCCATAGCAAGCTGTGTGGCAGCAAAAAAGCTCTATCCAGATGCAGTTATTCTCTTTCCGAGAATACAGCAAAAATCAAAAATGAACTTCATGCTTCAGTCGCTAATATACCCATTTTTGGAAGAGAATGAAGACATTAATCTAAACTCCATTGACACACTAATCGTTGTGGACACGCACTCATCAAAAAGGATAGAGGACAAATACAAAAACGTGTTAAAAAAAGCAAAAATCATTTGTTTTGACCACCATGCAGAAGGGGATTTGAACTGTGAAAAGTCATACCTCGTCAACTACGGCGCAAATGTAACCCAAATGGTAGAAAAAATTATAGAAAAAAACATTGAAATAACAGACGAAGAGGCAACACTGTTTATGCTGGGCATATACGCAGATACGGGCAGACTAACATACACCTCAACCAAACCAAACGATATAAAAATCAGTGCTTATCTTTTAGAAAAGGGAGCTGACTTAGAAACGATTAAAAGTGTGCTTGAGGAAGCATTAACAGAAACAGATGTCATCCTGCTAAACGACCTGATAAAGAATAAAAGGGTTTTTGAGGTTAGAAATAAACGTATTGTTTTATCTTTTGCTTCTGCAGAAGAATACATTTCCAACGTGTCAATATTGGTGTCAAAACTTCTATCAATTGACAATTCAGACGCCGCGATTTGCGCATTCCGCATGGGTTCAAATATCTACGTTATTGGTAGATCAAAAAATGAAGGAGTGAATGTAGCAAAAATTTTAAAGAACATCGGAGGAGGAGGGCACTCTCAAGCTGCAAGTGCCTCTGTAAAAAATGCTACACTAATTGAGGTAACCGAAAAGCTAAGCCAAATAATCAAAGGTTGGCTGTTTAATCAAATAAAAGCAAAGGACATAATGAGCTTTCCTCCTAAATTCGTATACAGCGATGATACGGTAAGATATGTGAGCGAACTCTTTTCAAAAAGCGGCATGAACGCATTTGTTGTCGTTGATAGAGTAGCAAAAACGGTGGAAGGCATTATAACAAGACAGGTCGTTAATAAGGCTATGTTCCACCACCTAGAAGAAAAACCCATTGGCTTTTTTGCAAACACAGAGATTAAGGTAGTCGACGAGAACGAATCGTTTAGCAGGATAAAACAAATTGTCCTTGATGAAAAGCAACGTCTTATACCAGTCGTAAAAAACAACAATCTCATAGGTGTCATAACAAGAACAAACTTACTTAAAATCCTAACAAAAAATATAAACAACGAAAAACCTCTTAAACAACGGAATATAAGTTCTAAGATTAGAAAGGTTCTACCGGAAAGCATACTAGATTATCTAAAAGCTATTGGTGAGAAAGCAAAGAAGATGGGTTATGATGCCTACCTTGTGGGGGGGATTGTTAGAGATATCATTCTCGAATATGAAAACTTGGATATTGACATAGTTATAGAAGGTGACGGCATAACGTTTGCAAAGGCTTTTGCAAAAGATAATGGTGCAAAGGTGGCAACGCATGATAGATTTAAAACAGCAACAATCGTCATGCCTGACAAAACGCGTATAGATGTTGCAACGGCAAGGGAAGAGTATTACAACTTACCGGGAAGCCTGCCTGTTGTTGAAAAAAGCTCCATAAAATTAGACTTATACAGAAGAGATTTTACAATAAATGCTTTGGCTGTAAAACTACATGACGATTTTGGAGACTTATTGGATTTTTTCGGCGGATTAAATGACATAAAAAATAAAAAAATCAGAGTCTTGCATATGCTCAGTTTCATAGACGACCCAACAAGAATGTATAGAGCTGTTAGGTTTGCTGCAAGATTTGGTTTTGAAATTGGAGAGCAAACAGACAGACTAATAAAATATGCCGTTGAGCTTGGGATTGTTGATAA
>WFYS01000099.1 GCA_015490005.1 Desulfurellaceae bacterium
CACAGACATCTTGCCCAAGAATAAGCCAAGATACGCGATGGGCATTGGCAAGCCTGAGAATATCATCGAGCTTATCGATCGTGGAATTGACATGTTTGACTGCGTTATGCCAACAAGGAATGCCAGGAACGGGCAGTTATTTACTAAATTTGGCGTTGTTAACATTAAAAGGCGAGAGTATGCAAATGATGACAGACCAATAGAAGAGGGTTGTCGTTGTTATACGTGTAGGAACTTCTCGCGTGGTTACCTAAGGCATCTCTACAAGGCGCAAGAGCTATCCTTTTATACTCTGGCAACTATACACAACTTGTATTACTACATTAACCTTGTAAAATCGGCGCGTCTTGCTATACTTGAAGGTAGGTTTAAAAGCTTCAAAGACGACTTTTACAAAATGAGAGAAGAAGGTAAAAGTGATGAATGAGTTTTTAGAAAAGTTGAAGGATGCCTTTGGCGACAGGCTGATTTGTGTTGGACTGCACAACATAGGTGTTACATCGTTTTTAGAAAAAAACGGACTGGTTATCGTTCTTGACAAAACCGATCCGGATGACCTTTTGAAGGTGAAAAGGATCTACATGAAGTACAAAAAGAAGTATTCAACACCGATCGTTGTTGGGGAAAAATTCTTTGAGGATGCGGCGGATGTGTTCTGTATGGAGGTTTTGGAGCTTAAGGAAAATGGTGAAATAATTTACGGAAAGAACATATTTGAGAATTTAGAAGTAAAACCGGAAAATTTGAGGAAGCAGATAGAGTACGAACTGAGAAGCAAACTACTTGTGTTAAAGGGTGCGTTCATTGATCTCCCTTTGGATAGAAAAGTCATAGACAACATAGCTTATAGGTCAATGTACAACTTCCTTTTGATTTTAAGGAATTTGCTTAGGCTCAAAGGCAAATTAGTTAACGATGCAAGTCTTATCGAGGTATTCGAAGAAACCTTTGGTGTTAAATTGGATGCGTTTAAGACATTGAGGGATTCTGGAAAACTACCTTTGGATAAGCTCTTACCCATTTTTAAGGACTATTTGAGAGAGGTGGAAACACTTGTTGAGATTTCGGATAAGATTCTTAGTTAGCCTTGCATTAGTATTTTTCACCTTAACAGTTTACGCAAAAGACAATATACCGAAACCCGTTGGATACGTAAACGACTTTGCGCACATCTTAAGGCCAGAAACAGTCGATAAGCTTAACAATATCCTGCTTGAATTAAAGGAGAAGACAGGCATTGAGTTTGCCGTAGTTACTATAAAAAAGTTGCAAAATAACGATATTTTTGACTACTCGGTTGAACTGTTTGAGAAATGGGGTATAGGTGAGAAGGGTAAGGACAACGGTGTGTTATTCTTGGTGGATGTGGGCGATAGAAAGTTGAGGATCGATACGGGTTACGGTGTGGAAGGAATATTACCCGATGGATTGCTTGGTCGCATTAGGGATAGGTACATAATCCCGTATTTTAAGAAAGGGGATTACGATAAAGGTGTTCTAAACGGTGTTATGGCTATAGTTTCGGTAATTGCAAAAAATTACAATGTGAAAATTACTGGGAGTTTTAAACCAAAGCCAGCGAAGGTCAAAAAAGGGATCTCCTTGCTTGACATAATATTGATAATTGGCCTGATGCTTTTTGTATCGCCGTATATTTTTCCTTTCTTCGTAGGAGGCGTATTGGGTGGATATAGATCTGATTGGGACAGCGGTTTAGGCGGTGGATTTGGTGGTGGACTTGGCGGCGGCTTTGGTGGCTTCGGGGGAGGTTCAACCGGTGGAGGAGGCGTTGGTGGAAGTTGGTAAAATAAGGAGGTGTTGTTTATGAAAGCTGTTTTAGGCTTAATTGCTTTTATTCTTCTACTTGTAATATCTGCAGGCTTATACTACTATTCAACATACAATAAGCTCGTTACCTTACACGAAGAAGTTCAAAGAGCTTGGAGCGATGTTGACGTGCAGCTAAAAAGAAGGGCGGATTTAATACCGAACTTGGTTAATACAGTAAAAGGTTATGCCCAGCATGAAAAAGGCATTTTTGAGTACGTTGCAAAGGCAAGGTCTCAACTTATCAATGCAAAAACACCCAAGGATGAAATCCAAGCTAGCAATCAACTTGAAGGAGCTATTGGCAGATTGTTAATGATTGTTGAAAAATACCCCGAGCTTAAGGCAAATGAAGAATTTACTCGATTAATGGATAATTTAGAGGGTACAGAAAATAGAATAGCTGTTGCAAGAAAACGCTATAATGACATAGTCGCACAGTACAATGCTACTATAAAATCTATTCCGGCTAATATAATTGCTGAGAAAATGGGTTTAAAACCGGCTCCGTACTTTGTAATCACAAACAAACAAGAAAAACAGCCACCAAAGGTAAATTTTGGAAACTCAACATCTTCATTGGTAATTAAACCATGCGTCGCTTAGCTTTACTTTTAGTTGTACTGCTAATGATACCGCAGCTTGCGTTTGCTAAATTCATCCATTATAAACTTAGTAATGGTCTAAACGTATACTTGGAGGAGAATCATTCATTACCTATAGTTAACGTTACAATACTTTACAAAGTTGGCTGTGCTGATGAGTATAATTCAATAACAGGTATTTCACATATGCTTGAACATATGAACTTTAGAGGTTCTAAACACTACAAAGACGGGTTTATTGATGATTTGACAATGAAATACGGTGGCATAGATAATGCCCAGACATCATTTGATTTTACTGTATATTTTACAACAATATCTAAAAAGGCGCTCAAGCAGGTTCTAGGTTTTTATGCGGATAATATGGATAACCTATTATTGGATAAACAGAAGTTCTTAAAAGAGCGCAGTGTTGTTTATCAAGAGAGGCTGTGGAGGATAGACAACTCGGCAGATGGTTTCTTGTACTTTACGTTACATAACTTGGCGTATAAGGCCTCTCCGTACAGGTGGACGCCCATCGGCTTTGCCTACGATATTAGGCACTTTACGATAAGAGAGCTAAAGGATTATTATGAGAAATACTATGCACCGAATAATGCCGTATTGGTGATATCGGGTGATATTAATGACGATACTGTCCTAAATTTAGCAAAAAGGCTATTTGGCTCTAAAAAGCCCAAACCTATTATTAGACATATAACAAAAGAACCTTCTCAATTGGGTAGAAGGATTGCTTACATCAAAAAACCTGCCGAATTTAAAAAGATTGCTATTGCTTTTAAAATACCGTCAATAAAAAATGGGAAAGATAGTGCTATCTTAGACCTAATAACTTACATGCTATTTGGTGGTAAAACGGCTATTGCTTACGATGATTTAGTTAGAAAAAAACATGTTTTAGTAGATATTGACGGTTGGAATGAAAGCAGAATTTGGGATGATGGTTTGTACGAAATATTTTGCGATTTTCAAAAAAAAGAGAGCTTTGAAAATGCAAGGAGATATGTTTTAAATGAGATTAAAAAAATAAAACACGGCAACTTTAGCCATGAACTTTTAAAAGTAGCGAAAGAGAAAGCTGATATGGACTATATCCTATCTCAGGAAACTTTAAGAGCAAGAAACATGAATGAGGCGTTTTACGCAGCTTTTAATCTTCTTGATTACTACAAAAATTACTTGAAAATCATAGCTAATATCACAAAAAAGGATATAGAAAATGTGGCAAAAAAATACTTTATCCAAAACAACGAAACAGATGTTTATCTTATTCCGGAAGAAAATGTTAAACCAGTTATCAGTATGCAGTACAAGGGTAGTTTGAGATGATAAAAAAATTATGTTTAACAGTTTTTACATTATCAATCTTTGTTTTTAGCTCATACGGAAATGCTTTAGTTCAAGGAAAATTAGAGAATGGCTTAGTTTACAAAATATATAAAAAATCCAAACTTCCAATTATAAGCGTAAATATAAAAATTAAGGCTGGAAGCGTGTTCGATAAAAAGAGAAAGTTTGGAGAGGCTTATATTGTTGGAAATGCCTTTGAAAACTGCGATTCTCCAAAATACAAAGCCGATAGGCTGAGACTTTTATTTGATAAGTACGGTGTGGAGAGCTCAGTTTCTGTTGACAAAGGATATATAACAATTACTGCGACTGCCCTCGATAAAAATAGAACACCTCTTTTTTGTTTATTACACGAAATATTAAACAGCAAATTTAATGAAAGTGGGATTGAATACGTAAAGAGAAACACAGTTAACTCTATTAAGTCTCTTAAAAACAACAAAGACTACCTAGCCATACACTCTGCTTTTGTTTCTTTAATAAAGGAAAAAACATATAGCCACACATCTCTAGGGTATATTAATAATATTGAAAATGTTAGAAGAGGTGATGTAACAAGTTTTTTTAAAAGATATTTTAATGCCTCCAATATGGTTATTTCCATATCTGGCGGAGGTTTTTCAAATAAGAATATTGAAGGGGAAATAAAATTTTATTTTTCTTCTATAAAAAAAGGAAAAAGTGAGAAATTCCCTTCGATAACTTTTAATAAAGGTTTGCATGTAAAAGATATAGTTAAACTCGATACAAAACAAAGCTACATATACTTTGTTTTCCCTGCTTTCAATTACGGAACTAGGGAGTATTTTGCATCAAAGCTCTTGGCGTTTATTTTGGGAGGTAATTTAAACTCGTATCTCACAAAAGATATTAGAACAAAACGCGGTTATGCCTATTCAGTTTTTAGCTTTGTCTATAAGTTACCCAAAAAGTCAGTCTTTGTAATAGGTCTTCAGACACAAAACAAATTTACCTTAAAAGCGGTCGAAAGGGTGTTTTTGGACATAAAAAATTTCAGTTCATACATTAATAAAAACAACCTGAGGTTATCAAAGGAGTATATGGAAGGAAGTATACCGATAGCTCTGCAAACACCACAATCAATAGCAAACGCACTCTCAAGTGGATATTTCCTAGATATAAATGGTCTACCGTGGAAATTTAACATAGAGCAAATTAAAATAGTAAGCCTTGAAGATTTGAGGAGGGCAGCTCTAAGTATATTCTCAAATACGGTATCTATAGGGATTGTATCTTATAGAAATTTCACTAAACCCATTAAAGGCATAGCTAAACAATATGGATATAGATAACTTTATAGAAAGGTTTAGATTTAATTTAAAACTCAAAGGATTTTCAGAAAATACAATATCTAGTTATTTAAACGATTTAAAAGGCTTTGCTGATTTCTTTAGCAATAAATCTTTAAACGAACAAAATCTATTAAAATATAGAGATGAATTGGTTAATAAACATTATGCAGCCTCTACATTCAATAGAAAACTATCATCGATCAGAGCTTTTCTTAAGTTCTTGAATAAATCTGGGTTAGCAGAAATAGATTATTCACTTTTAAAAAACAAAAAAAACAATAGAAAAGCCCCTAATTATATCGCAAAAGATGTTATATATAAAGCACTGACTAAAGACAGAGATGGTTTAATAATAAGAATGATGTATGCTACGGGCTTGAGAATTTCTGAGCTTGTAAACTTAAAGATTTCGGATATTTTGTTCGATAGTGGTTTTATAAGAATTAAAGGTAAGGGTAACAAGGAAAGATTTATCCCTATTGACGAAAAATCTCTTGAGGGCATCAAAGAATACGTGAAAATAAGGGGCTATAACTACAAAGGCTATTTATTTCTCTCCAACAGAAAGAAACCTTTTACGCGGCAAGGGATGTGGAAAGTCATAAAGAAAAAATTTAGAAAGTTAGGATTGGATATTAAACCTCACATGCTAAGACATATGTTTGCAACTCATATGATTGAAAACGGGGCAAATATTCGTGCGGTTCAGGAGATGCTGGGTCATGAAAGTGTTGTTACAACTCAAATATACACAGAAATAACGGATAATTCTTTAAAAGAAGCCCTAGATAAGTTTGACGTGATAAAATGAAGATTGCAAGTGTAATTGTAGCAGCTGGAGAAGGCAGAAGATTTGGTAGAAAAAAGCAGTTTGAAAAAGTCACTTACGATAAGATTGTGCTAGATTACAGTGTTGAAAAATTTACTAAATTCGGTGAAGTTGTAATAGTTACGAAAGAAGATGATATACAGTTTATAAACAATAGATATAATTTAAAGGTTGTTAATGGCGGTAACGAAAGAAAAGATTCGGTTTTAAATGGGCTTTTGGCCTTAAATGACTGCAATATAGTGTTAATACACGATGCAGTGAGACCCGTTTTGTTTGGACTTGACATGGAAAAGCTTATAAAAGAAGCATCAAGATTCGGTGCGGCTATATTTTATATACCCATAAGCGATACAGTTAAGTTAAAAAATGAATGTTTTTCTAAAGCTACGTTGGACAGGGAAAAACTTGTCTTATCACAAACCCCTCAGGCATTTGATTACAAAAAGTTGGTTAACATAATGAAAAAATACGTAGACGAGGGTAATTTTACCGATGAAGCAGCACTGTGGGAAAAATTCTACGGCAAGGTTAAACTTATTGAAGGCTCCAAAAAGAATATAAAAATCACTACTAAAGAGGATTTGGAGATTGTAAAATGTCTTTTAGGGTAGGCTTTGGTTATGATGTACACCGATTTGAAAAAGGAAGAAGGCTCATATTAGGCGGGGTTAATATAAACTATAAATATGGATTATTGGGGCATTCAGACGCTGACTGTTTAACGCATGCTATTTGTGATGCATTAATCGGTGCATTGGGATATGGAGACATTGGAGAACTTTTCCCCGACGCAGACCCTAAATATAAAGATATAAAGAGCCTGTTTTTTTTAAATAGGATAAAAGAATTAATAAACGAAGCTGGGTTTGAGATTATAAATATAGATGCCACAGTAGTTATGCAAGAGCCAAAAATATCTCCCTACAAAAAAGCTATGGAAAAAAATATAGCAAATGCCTTAAAAATAAACTCAGAAAAAATAAATATTAAAGCAAGTACAACAGAATTATTGGGGTTCGAGGGGAGAAAAGAGGGTGTAAGTGCCTATGCTGTTGCGATGCTTGAGGAGGGTGGCTATGGAAGAATTTGGTAAAATATTGGTACTGTTAGGCACTATTTTGATATTTACAGGACTGTTTTTTATATATATGCCAAACTTAACAAGAATCCCATTTGGCAAGCTACCAGGAGATATTATAATAAAAAAGGACAATTTCACATTCTACTTTCCCCTTGCAAGCAGTATTATTTTAAGTATAATTTTAAGCGTTATTTTTTATTTTTTGGGAAGAAAGTAAGGAGGTTACTTTATGTTTTCATTGATTCCAACAGCCTATGCGGCAGGAAAGGCAGCTGGTCAGCCAAATATGCTTGCGCAACTTTTACCTTTAGTTTTAATTATCGTTGTTTTTTATGTGTTCCTAATCTTGCCTCAACAGAAACAAAAAAAGAAACACAAAGAATTTATAGAGTCATTAAAAAGAGGGGATAAAATCATAACATCAAGCGGAATTTACGGAACTATAGTTAAAGTTGGTGAGAGGGACTTGACAATAGAAGTATCAGATGGAGTAAATCTTAAAATCACAAAGAGTAGTGTAGCCGCAAGGCAATAAGCTTTAAGGAAAGGTTAGACAGATGAAAACATCTACGTGGATTAAATTGATAATTGTTCTTTTAGTCGTTGCTATTTTTGGAGCTTATAGCTTGCCCACCGTCATTGGGAAAAAGAATACAAAGTATATATCTGAGCTTGTTGGCGGAATTTTACCAACAGATACTATAAATTTGGGTCTGGATTTAAAAGGTGGCATGCACCTTGTGTTAGGAGTTGAAACGGATAAAGCTGTTTTTTCTGTACTATCAAGAGCTGCAAACAACTTACAACAACAACTCTTAAATTCAAAAATAGCGGCAAGCAATATTATACCTTCTGGTAAAAATTCAACGATTAAGGTATATCTCGTAGACACGAAAGATACTGATAAAGCTATAAACATAATCATGAACAACTTTCCCAATTACAAAATAGTTTCTCAAGGTCAACCAATTGTTATAAAACTTAAGGAACAGATAGCTGAAAAGATAAAAAAACAGGCTGTTGAACAGGCTATTAACGTTATAAGAAATAGAGTCAATCAATTTGGTGTAACAGAGCCTACAGTTGTAAAAGCAGGTGAAAACCATATAGTAGTAGACCTCCCCGGTATAAAAAATGCAAACAGAGCAGTTAAGTTGTTAGGAGAAACAGCTAGACTTGAACTTCACCTTGTAGATGACTCAGTTAGTGTTGCAGATGCATTAAACGGAAACCTTCCCCCCGATGATAAAATTCTATATGAAATCAAAAGAGATCCAACAACCGGAGAAGTTGCAAAAGTTCCGTTCGTAGTAAAAAGGGAGCCAATCATAACTGGTAATATGATAACGGGCGCTCATGTTATGTTTGGTGGAACCTTAAACCAACCATATGTTGCCTTTGAGCTGAATTCTGAAGGTTCAAAAATCTTTGCCGATTTCACGGCTACACATATAGGAAAGAGATTGGCCATTGTTTTAGACAATACAATTTATTCTGCACCAGTTATTCAAAGTAGAATAGGTGGTGGTAGGGGTGAAATCACCGGTAACTTTACGCTTGAAGAAGCACATGACTTAGCTCTTGTTCTGCGTAGCGGTTCTCTACCTGCTCCAGTTAAGATTTTACAAAAGGTTACAATAGGTCCCTCGTTAGGTAAAATCTCGATAGAAAAAGGCAAAAAAGCCATGATTTTTGGAGCTTTGGCAGTCGTTCTATTTATGATTTTTTATTATCACCTATCTGGTTTACTTGCCGACTTTGCTATGGCTTTAAATATTGTTATTATTTTCGGAACAATGGTAATGCTGCATGCCACGCTCACTCTACCGGGACTTGCTGGCATAGCCTTGACTGTCGGTATGGCGGTTGATGCTAACGTTCTTATCTATGAACGTATAAGAGAAGAGCTTTTAATCGGCAGAAGTGTTCACGATGCAGTAAATACAGGTTATGCACGGGCGTTTATAACGATTTTAGATGCTAACATTACGACATTGATTGTAGCATTGATTTTATATCAGTTCGGTAGTGGTCCAGTAAAAGGATTTGGTATAACGATGGCAATAGGATTGTTAGCTAATATTTTTACAGCTGTAACGTTTACTAAGGCTGTATTTGATATAGTGCTTGAGAAATTCAAACCTCAGAAGTTGAGTATTTAGGGAGAGTGAAATGGTTCAAATAGTTAAGCCAGGTGTTTTGATAGATTTTGTTTCAAAATTCAAAGTAGCGGTGTCCATTTCTATCATTTTAATTATAATTGGCATTGGTCATCTAATCATAAAAGGGCCCAAATTGGGCATTGAATTCAAAGGTGGAACATCTATTCAGCTTGAGTTTAATAAGCCAATAAAGGTTACTCAACTGAGAAACGCAATAAAAGGTTCTAAAATATTTAGTGATTCAAGAATACAAAATATAGGTAGTTCTAGCGAAAGATTTATAATTTATACAAAGGTTTCAACTTCATCAACTACAAAGAGTATAGAGGATAGCCTTCAGCCGCTCCTTAAAAAAGAGTTTGGAGACTCTTTTAAGATTTTGGAAGTGGATATGGTGGGTCCAAAGATTGGCAAGGAATTTAGAGATAAAGGCATCATAGCCATCGTTTTATCTCTGATTGCCATACTGATTTATATAAGCTTAAGGTTCCAGTACCGGTTTGCATTTGGTGCAATACTTGCTTTAGTCCACGATGTTTTAATCACTGTGGTTTTTTTAAGTCTTTTTGGATATGAGTTTACACTCGACGTTGTTGCAGCTATTTTAACAATTGTTGGTTATTCGGTCAACGATACAATAGTTATATTTGATAGAATCAGGGAAAAGGTTAAGGCAAACAGAAAATTATCAAACGTGGAAGCTATAAACCAAGGCATTAGTGAGACGCTTTCAAGGACAGTTTTGACGGCAGGCACAACACTATTTGTCGTTTTAGCTCTATTTTTATTCGGTGGTCATGCACTCAAAGGTATGTCATTCTCACTACTTGTAGGTATAATATCTGGCACATACTCTTCGATATTCATCGCCTCTCCGGTACTGCTTTTATTTAAAGGTCAGTTAATCCCTGAGAAAAAAGAAGAAGAATCAACAGATAGATTTAAACAGCAGATTGACTTTGATCTTAAGCAAAGGGGTGGTTAAGGGTTCAACTTGAATCTTTTCTATCCCTTTTTAGGGATAAAGAAAAAGCTTACCGCATTATTCTTCATATAACGTCAGAGCATCGTTTATACATAGAGTTTAAGGGTAGTTTACAGAGGCTCTACGAACACCTAAAGGATGCACAAGATGCAGATAAATCACTGCTTTACTTCCATGATTTTATAGTGAATTCCACAGCAAAATCTACTATATTTGAACTTCTAATTTCATTTAAGGTGGTTGGAGAAATACTTTTTGGCATATTTTCTCAATCAGAAACATTATCTCTTTTTCTCATAAATAATCCAGAATACCTGTTTTGGCTAATTGAAAGAGATACTCTTGCAAATAAAAAAAACAAGGAAAATTATTACACTGAAGCTAAAAAACTTATAGACTCAACATCTAACATTGCCAAAAAGGAGTATTTAGTTAGACATTACAGAAAGAGGGAGTATTTGAGAATCGCAACAAGAGAAATTGTGGATGCATGTCCATTTGAAGAAATTTTGGAAGAGCTATCGGATTTAGCGGATGCATTAATTGAAGTTGCGCTTAAAATATCTTATTTAAAGCTAAAATCTAAACCAACAATAAATGGATTCTGTGTGATTGGTTTGGGAAAGTTGGGTAATAGAGAACTCAACTTCTCAAGCGATATTGATTTGATTTTTATTCACAGGGATGAAGAAAATGTTGAATTTTACAATAAATTAGCCTCTCAACTCGTTTCTATATTATCCAAAAACAAAGAGGGTGGTTTTGTATACCGTGTAGACACACGTTTAAGGCCAGGGGGATTTTCTCATCCTTTATCCATGTCTTTAAGTGAATACGAAAATTATTACTACACGTTCGGCCAGCCATGGGAGAGGATTTCGCTTGTTAAGGCAAGGCCAGTTGCTGGTGATATATCTTTAGGGCGGGAATTTGTTGGACTAATAGAGCCTTTTGTATTTCCTAAATCTTTGGATATTGAATATGTTAAAGAAATAAGAGATTTGATGTTTAAAATACACGAAAATTTCTACAAAAAAAACTGTTATTTACCAGAAGAAATTCAAGACATAAAAAAGGGCATAGGCGGCATACGAGAGATAGAGTTCATAGTTAACTATTTCCAACTGGTTTTAGGCGGAAAAAATAAAGACTTTAGGCATGTCTCAACATATAAAGGCTTGGAACTTTTAGAAAAGGCAAATATTCTAAACGAAGCCGTAAAGCTTAAACATATTTATATGTTTTTCAGAAGGATTGAGCATAAGCTTCAATTAAAGCAGGAGCAACAGACACAAAAATTGCCTTGCGAGAAAGAGAAACTAAAGTTTTTATCTAAGACCCTTAACATAGAGTTTAGAGTCTTTGTAGAAAAATATGTTCAGGATACTAAATTTACTCATTCCGTTTTTAGAAGGATTTTCATGGAGAAAACAGGATTTCCTATATTTAGTTCATCTGAGATTCTCGAAAGCTATTTAAGAAAATCCAACCTAGAAAACAACATGAAGGTTTCAAAATTAATTGTGGATACTGTAAGAAAATATATTGCAAGTGGCATCAAAAAAGAGAGAATTCAAAATATATTTGACTATACATATGGCATGGTTAGAGAGTTTGACTTCTTTGACCAAGTCTTGGTCGGTTTAAATAAAATTAACCCTTCATATGTTAATACGATTTTTGATTCAAAAAAATTATTTAGGCTTTTTATTAAAGTTTTAGCGTTTGGCTATGGAGAAAAATTAATTAAAAACCCTCAATTATTGGACATAATACTTGCTCCATCAAAACTTGAGTTTGACAGCCTAACAAAGGAAGAAAAAGAGAGGATAGAGTTAGAAATCGTTTTAAAATTGCTTTCAGGCAACTATAACCACAGTGATTTAAGATATACAACACAATTTGCCATAAAATATATAGAAAAGGTCTGTGAAGAAATAGATACAGATAGAAAAATATCGATTGTTGGGTATGGAAAGCTTGCATCAGGGGAATTGTTTATTGGAAGTGATCTTGACATCGTATTTATCTGTGAAGATGAACCTTACAAACATGAAAACAGGGTTGTCAAAATTACGCGAGAGCTTAAAAATCTATACGATGTTGATTTGAGATTGAGGCCATACGGCAATAAAGGCACTATTATTGTTGATATTAAATATTTAGAGAAATATTGTAAGAATGACGCCTCATCGTGGGAAAAACAGGCAGCCCAGAAATCAAGAGTTGTTTATTGTGGTTTTGAAAAAAATAAGATAGAAAGAGTCTATAAAGATTTTGTCTTAAGAAACCCACCAAGTAAAGAGGAAATATGGTCTATGTTCAAAAATATAGAAAAAAATAAGGGCAAATGTTTAGATATAAAAAGTTCTAAAGGATGCTTAACAAATATAGAGTTTTTGGTTCAGGCTGTTTGCTTTAAGAATGGGTGTATTGAGTATTCGAAAAGTACATTGAGCCTTATTGAAAAGATAAATCAGTTAAAAATACTTCCTGCTTTAGAAATAAGAGAAGCTTATTTGTATTTCTTTAAAATCTTGAATGCCTTAAGGGTTGCCAATAGAACATCAAAGATAGACAAAGAAGCGGTGAGGATTTTAGAGTTTCTGCTAGATGAAAATGATGTTTTAGAGAGAATAGAGCACTTTAGATCTATTGTCAATACCCTGAATATAGAGGTGTTTGGATGATTATTCTTGCAACGCAATCCGAAGCACGCAGAAAACTGTTTAAAAAATGCAAAAGAAACGCAATTTTTACAAAGTCCAACATAGATGAGAGAAGGCTTGATGGCGAAAGCGTCGAAGATTATCTTTTGAGAGTGAGCTTTTTAAAAGCATTTGTTTTTTATAAATATGGTAATACTGTTATTGGTGCGGATACTGTGATAGAGTACAAAGGTGAAGTTATTGGAAAGCCAAAAGATGATAAAGAAGCTTTCAATACATTGAAAATGTTATCGGATAATTATCATAGATGCCTAACGGGTGTGACAATTCTAATGAACAACAGATGTATTAGTTTTGTAGATAAAGCAATTATTTATATGAATGGATTAAGTGATTCTGAAATTTGGGAATATGTGCGAAGCGGTGAGTACAAAGGAAGAGCAGCCGGCTATGCAATACAGAAAGAAGCGAGTAAGTTTATGAAATTAGTTGAAGGCGACATAACGACAGTCATAGGGTTGCCAATAAAGAAACTATGTAGGATTATTTGAATATTAGTTTGTTTGGTTATATAATTTCTGTCAGTTTTTTAATTGGAGGTAGGTTATGCTTGATTTTCTAAGAACCAATATAAAGAAATTTGCCATCTTATTGTGGATTGCTGCTGCAGCGTTTATCATCGGTGGGGCGTACCTGTTTGTTAGAGGACCGTTCACAATGGGTAGTAACACAGCTATTCAAGTTGGTGACGTAAAAATCAGTTTTCCTGAATATGAAAAAGCCTATAACAACGTTTACAAATTCTATGTTCAGCTATTAACACAACTAAAGGGCGGCAATTTCACAGATGAAGATTTAAAAAAGCTAAATATAAAGAAAAGAACAATTGACATGTTGGTTCAAAGGGCACTTCTGCTTCAGGAAGCTAAGAAAGAAGGTATTAAAGTTACCAAAAAAGATGTTCTAAGGGCTATCGAATCAAATCCAGCTTTTTATTATAATGGTAAATTTTCCAAAGAGAAATACCTTGCAATATTGAAGGCAAATGGAATTAATCCAAAAGAGTATGAACAATCATTGCAAACAAGTCTTTATATAAACAAACTAAAGGCAAAATTGTTTAAAAATGTAGAAGTCACGGATAAAGATGTTAGAAATTTCTTCGAGAAAAATTACACCACTATAGATATTGAATTCGCACAGTTTACACCCACTAGCTTTAAAAAAGAAGTAAAAGTTAATGATAAGGCACTAAAAAACTACTACAATAAGCACAAAAACGATTATCGTGTTCCTACGATGGTCAAATTTAAATATCTGGTTGTTCCTTTGAACTATGTAGAAAAAGACATAAAAATTACAGATAACGATACCAAAAAATTCTACAACAATCACCCTAGATTCTTTTATGTACCTCTAAGAATAAGGGCTGCCCATATATTAATATCCAAAAAGGACAACATGACTGATAAACAGTTGCAAGAGAAAGCTGAAAAAATTTATAAGATGATAATAAATAAAAAAATTACGTTCAAAGAAGCAGCTAAGAGGTTTTCTGATGATAAATTCACAAAGAACATTGGTGGCGATTTGGGTTACATCACAAAAGACATGGTTTTGGAGAGTTTTTGGGATCATGTTACAAAAATGAAAAAGGGTGAAATATCCAAGCCATTTAAGACAAAATTTGGTTACCATATTGCCATGATTGAGGATATAAAAAAACCGTTTGAGAAACCTTACGATAAGGTAAGAGAGCAGATAAGAGAGTATTTAAAAACAGCAGAGGCTAAAAAGAAATGGTTTATAGTTTCTGATAAAATATTTGTTGATACAAGAGACCATCATTTAACTTTAGAAGAAGCGGCAAAAAAATATGGATTAAGCATTAAAGAGAGTGAATTCATGAGCCTAAAGAAACCTGAAGCCCCCTTTACTTCTGAAATGGTTCAAAATACGCTTTTGACGGGTAAAAATACACTTTTAGGGCCAGATCTATCAAATAATGGATATTTGATTTACAAAATGATTAACAAAAAGCAGTCATATATACCTAAATTTGAGATTGTTAGAAGCAAAGTCAAAAATGACTACATAAACTTTGAAGCAGAAAAACTAGCAAAGGAAAGGGCTAAGGAATTATTGGATAAACTCAAAAAAGTTGGAGATTTCAAAAAGTTGGCTCCACAATTCAGATTAAAGACAAAAATCGTTTATAAATTAGGCAAATTCACACCTTCCGACAAATTCCCATGCTCCTACAAAGAAGATGTAATGGACAATATTTTTTCGAAAGGTAAAGGTTACAAAGGCTTATGCCAGTACAAGGGCAAACTCTATGTATTCGACGTTTTAAATAAGAACTTCAATGAAAAAGAGTTTAAAAAGCTAAAGAAGAGCATAAAGCAGCAGCTTTTAGCTGAAAAAGAAAATGAAATTTTGGAGAAATTGATAGAACAGTTAAAAGAAGAAGTTAAAATAAAAATAAATCCCAAACTATGAAAGCAGAAAACATAGGTCGCATTGTTGAATTGCTAAGGGATGCGTATAAGCAATTTAAAGAGCCAGTTGTAACGCTTATTGCAAAGGACAATGACCCTTACAAGGTTCTTGTATCCACTGTTCTGTCATTAAGAACAAAGGATGATGTAACACATTCTGCATCCCTTAGGCTTTTAAAAAAAGCGCCAGATATTTATGCGTTAGATAAATTAACAGAAGAAAATATAACACGGTTAATTTACCCTGTTGGCTTTTACAAAACAAAGGCAAGAAATCTTAAGAAAATAGCAAAAATCATTATAGAGCAATATAACGGAAAAGTACCAAACAGTTTGGATAAGCTTTTAGAACTCCCCAACGTTGGTAGAAAAACAGCTAACCTTGTTCTTGCTAAGGGTTACAATATACCAGCAATCTGTGTTGATATACATGTGCACAGAATTAGCAATAGGCTAGGGCTTGTTAAAACCAAAAACCCTAAAGAAACAGAGTTTGCTTTAATGAATATACTACCTAAAGAATATTGGATTGAATTTAATGACCTTTTGGTTCCTTTTGGACAAAATTTATGTAAGCCCGTGTCTCCATTTTGCTCAAAATGTCCAATTTATGAGTTTTGTGATAGGATTGGCGTTGAGAGGTCACGATGAAAGAGAAAATCGAGATGCCAGAGGAGTACATTAAAAAGGGTAGGGCTCTAGCTTGGCTTTCATATTTTGGATTGCTGTTAATCATACCTGCAGTAATTCAAAAGGATAACCCTTATACCGTTTATCACGTCAAACAAGGTATGGGGCTTTTAATTGTTAATGTTATTGTTTTGTTTATTTGCATCTCTATAAGCACAAATACGATTATCTGTCAGATTATAAGCGCTGTGCTTTTAGTTATAAACGTAGTTGGTATCTTTAACGCCATTTTAGGAAAGGTAAGACCATTACCCTTAATTGGATTCATAGGTGAACTTTTAAATTTTTAGCCTTTGATTACAGCAGTTCTTCGTCTAATTTCTTGATTTTGCATTTAAATGGGGGATTTTTTCTTGTTTTTTTTCTACTTGAATCCTGCCAGCGTAGAGCGAATAACTTTTAAAGCTACCGAAATTACTCATAAAACCCTTCATAGTTTCCAGTGCAAAAATTTATCTCTTCTAGATACATCTGTCCTTATTACTTGTAAATACCGACATTATGGCTACGTGCTCACACTCAAATCTCAGATTGCATACGTTGATAGTCGGATTTAAAGCACCTTCCTATTGAGTCTCCTCATAACTTTATGGGTACACTTCACTTCTGGATAACTATTTTAATCATTTAACAACCCCATTAAAGCGTTGTATACCTCTATTGGTTCAATAAAATACATACAATCAAGTGTCCCTTTTTTACAATTATCAGTTCCGTGCAATGAACACGGTCTGCAATCTAAATCTTTTTCAAGAACGACTGACTTACCCCTAGGGTAGAAACCAAAACCTCTAACAGTTGGGCCAAATATGGCAACAAGGGGTGTATCAAGGGCTGAAGCCACATGCATGAGACCAGAGTCGTTGCTAACAAACCCTATACATTTTGACATTTTCTCAATTGTTTCCTTAAGAGAAAGCTTGCCTACAAAGGATTGCACTTTATTTAAATCCTTAGCAACAAAGTCTGCAATCTCTACCTCGTTTTCAGATCCAAAAAGCCATACATTATAACCACCTTCAAGAAGTATCTTTGCCAATTCCCTAAAATATTCCTTAGGCCACATTTTTGTCTTCCATTTCGCACCAACGGCAAAACCCACTGTATTTGGCTCTCTTTTCTTATTTTTTACATATAAAACAGGCTTTACATCTTTTATTCCAATATCTTTACCCATCAATTCAAGTTGTTCTTCAATATTGTCAGCACTATTTCTTGCGAACAGTTTTTTAAGCAAATTATTTTTTAAAACAAGAGAGTATCTAAAAATAGTGTTTTTATTTACCCTTTTCAAACATAAAGGATTAAGTGCACTACTTAATGCAATACTTCTTACATTTACATGCAAATCGAAAACGCAGTGTGGTTTTTCAATCTCTTTTAACAACTCAAGAACGCTCTGATTTTTTCTCAATGCAACTACTTCATCTACAAAAGGCTGACCTACAAGCAAATCCTTGAATTCACTTTTTGTTACATATGTTATATGGCTTTTAGGAAAAAAATGTTTTATTGTGCTTACAAACGCTGTTGTTTGCACAATATCCCCAAGGGATGAGAATCTAATGATTACAAATCTCATAGTAGTTCTAATGCGGAGTTGTACACTATTTCTGGTTTTATATCCCTCATACACTTAAAATGTTGCTTCTTACATGTTACACTTCCGTGTTTTCCGCATGGTCTACAGGATAGTTTATCTATTTGAATAATTTTGCTTTTCTTGCTCAAAGGATAAAAACCGAATTCAGGCACTGTTGGTCCGTAGATATCGATTGTGGGTGTATTAAAAGCGCTCGCTATATGAACAGGCGCAGAATCGTTGCTAATCAACAGATTCGACCAAGCGATTAGATAAAAAAGGTCTTTTATTCCTGTCTTACCTGTCAAATCTACCACTCTTTCATCATTGTCTTTAACAAACTCTGATATCTCTACGTCTTTTTTAGCTCCAATAAGAACCACTCTAACACCTTGGTCTGCCAACATTTTAACAAGTTTTTTATAGTACTCCTTTGGCCATCTTTTTGTCGGCCATACAGACGAAGGATTTACTACCACCACTTTATCATCAGATTTAACAGAGTTTGCTTCAAATACGCTTTCTATGAACTTTTTATTGTTCTCAGACCAAAACAATCTAATTTCACGTATAAGTTCGTTAAACTCTAAAGGCTCCAAAAGTCTTAAATTTTTATCTATCTCGTGAATATTCTCTGGTTTTTTAACTCTATCTGTGTACAAAAAGCTAATATCTGCATCTCTAAACCCTATACGCCTCTTCGCACCACTAAAATACGCAAGAAGAGTAGACCTAAAACTCATGTGTGGTGATATAACAATATTAAAATTATATTCCCTAATCGTTGACAAAATTTTCTTAAACCCTATAAGTCCATTGTTAGCACCGTGTTTGTCATAGGGTATTATAACGTCAATTTTAGGATTTAAGCTAAAAACCTCTACATTTGATGGTATAACAACAACACCTATAAATGCATCTTTTTCATTGGCTTTTATTGTCTCTATCATCGGTTCGGTTAGTATGGCATCACCTAAAAAAGCCGTTTGAATGATTAAGTACCTTTTTACCATATCTGAATGATACAAAAATGAATCCATGTTTTCAAAAAATAGTGCATATTATGTTATTATTTGATAAAATTTGAGGAAACTTCGCTTGTGGAGGCAGAAAAATGACTAATTTTACTTTCTATGCACCATTGAGGGTTGTATTTGAAAAAGAAAGTACAAAAGATATTGGGAAATATGTGTCTAGAAATGGGAATAGAGTTCTATTTGTTACGGGGAAAAAGCACTTAAAAGAGACAGGAAAACTGGGTAAAATTTTGGAGTCTTTGAAAAGGGCAGAAAAAATCGAAGAGGTTTTCATTTTTAACGATACACCTCAAAATCCAGATATTGATTCTATACACGAAGCCCGCGACATGATTGTGAAGCATAACCTCAACGTGGTTTTGGCAGTCGGCGGTGGCAGTGCAATGGACTTAGCTAAAGCAGCATCTATCTGCGCAAAACATAAAAAAGGCACCATAGACATGCTAAATAATCCAGCACTGCCCATTTTGGGGGCTTACCCAATAATCTGCTCACCCACAACATCCGGTTCTGGTAGCGAGGTAACAAAATACGTTGTTTTTAACGATAATAAGAAAAAACTAAAAATGGCTATGTCCAGTGAGAGTTTTTTTCCAAAGGTTTCTTTAATCGACCCAGAACTCACATATTCCATGCCCAAAGAGGTCATTGCAAATACAGGTTTCGATGCACTATCCCACGCGATAGAGGCATACACATCAAAGTCATCCTGCCCCATAACAGACGCCTATTGTAGGGAGGCAATGTCGCTAGTACGCACATATCTTGTGGATGCTTACAAAACCAATAATTTTAAAGCTATGGATAATATGAGCTTAGCTTCTATGTTTGCTGGAATGGCATTAAATGTAGGAAGGGCGAGCTTGCCACATGCACTTGAACATGCTTTAAGTGCATACAGGCCTGATTTGCCACATGGTTTGGGGCTTTCAATAGTTATGGTGCCATTCTTGAAAAGAGCGTTTAAGTGCAATAAGGTAAAATTTGCCGATATTGCCTATTTCTTGGGCGAAAACATATCCAACGACAGCTTAGAAAATGCAGCCAAAAAATCCATAGATGCTGTAATTAAACTAAAAGAACAATTAAACCTTAAATACACGCTTAAAGATTTTGGTTTTGACAAAAATGGGATAGACGATTTGGTTAATCATACACTGTTTACAATGGCACATGGATTAAAGAACTCTCCGTGTGATTTCACAGAAAAGGACATTAAAGCAATTTACTATGAAGCCTTGGAGGGTTAGGTGAAAAAAATATTCATAGGATTACTTGTTATTATTTTATTAGGGCTCCCTTTAAGCTCATGCACGCCTTTGCTTGTTGGTGGGGCAGCTGTAGGAGGTGCATATACAGGTTATACTCTAGCTAAAAAGGGTTACACTATTCAAATAACAAAACCTGTTAAGGGCAAAAATATAGATAATTCAACGAGAACAAAATAAATGGGTGCAATTTCGGATCTCATAATAAAGCTGCAGAAATCCAAATTTGCCAGACGTTTCCAATATGAGCCCTACATAATTAAATCAGTTGAATATGTTGCACCAAAAAAGGGAGAAAAGCTGTTTGTAGTTTATAGGGAAATTGATTATTTCAAAAGTCTAGCAATTCAAATGATGAATAAGGATGATTACTTTTCATGGGATGTGGAAAAAGAGTTTCCAAAGATAGGCGATGTAAGATTTGACAAGGTCGTTTTCTTCGTTAGCATGTACTACACTACAAAAAAAATGATAGACCAGGCTGTTGCTTTAAAAAAAAATAACGGGCTTGTTTATTGCATCTGCTTTTTGGCTGGCAGCAAATTCTTTGAAGCTACGTTAAAAATCACAGATAACGTCGCCTACTCTAAACTTGGGAAAGAGCTTAAGCTATTCGATGGCCTTGAAGTTGCTGAGCAAAAAGAGTTCAAGTCGGTACATATAAAAGCAATTACACTAAAATAAAATTCACATACTGCTCTTTACAAAAAAAGGCATTTTGTTATAATTACGCAACTTTGTTGACGGGAGTGTTCTATGAAGGAAATAGGATTACACGGCAGAGGCGGGCAAGGAGTCGTTACAGCTGGTGAACTATTAGCTAACATTTATTTTAGGGAAGGGTATGAAGTTCAATTTATGCCATCATACGGTGCAGAAAGGAGAGGGTCGCCATCAAATGCATACGTCAGAGTAGATAAAAAAAGGGTTTTACATCGTTATCCCGTTAGAATACCAGACGAGATAATCGTTCTAAATGCTACATTGCTACATAACCTAGCCCTAAAAGAAGGCGGAACAGCCCTTATAAATTTATCGAGCAACATAGAACTCAAAAAAAATAATAAGGTGAGATTTTTTATAGTAGATGTTAACAAGATTGCTCTTGAGTGTAAATTGGGGACTCCGGCCACTCCCCATGTAAACACGGCTATTCTTGGGGCATATTGCAAAATAAGAGGTGACTTTTCTTTTGATTCCTTAAAAAAGGTTTATGAGGATAAATTGGGTAAAATGGCTAAATCAAATATAGAAGCAGCAGAAAAAGCTTATGATAGTGTGAGGGGAATATGAAGAAATTGGTTTTAGGTGGAAATGATGCGGTAGCATATGCTGTTAAGCAATGTTATGTTGATGTTGTCAGTGCATATCCGATAACGCCGCAAACATCAATCATAGAAAATATAGCCCATTTCATAGCAAAGGGAGAGATGAAAACTAGATTTATAAAAGTAGAAAGTGAACATTCAGCTATGGCAGCCGCAATAGGCTCATCCGTTGCAGGAAGTAGGGTTTTTACTGCCACAAGCTCTCAAGGTTTACTACTTATGCACGAGATGCTTCATTGGGCAGCTGGTTTAG